>CAYXPI010000086.1:0-7092 GCA_964467005.1 uncultured Limibaculum sp.
GGGCCGATCTCTACGTCCTCACCGGCAACGTCGCGCTCGAATCGATGGGCTACACGACCTTCGGCTTCGCCGGCGGCCGGCCGGACATCTGGGAGCCGGAGGAAGACATCTACTGGGGTGCCGAGACCGAGTGGCTCGCGACCTCCAACAACCCCAACAGCCGCTACGCCGGCGCGCGTGACGTGGAAAGCGCGGACGCCGATGCGGGCAAGCTCGAGAACCCGCTCGCGGCCGTGATGATGGGCCTCATCTACGTCAATCCGCAGGGGCCGGACGCGGTGCCCGATCCGCTCGGTTCGGCGCGCGACATCCGCGAGACCTTTGCCCGCATGGCGATGAACGACTACGAGACCGTGGCGCTCACCGCCGGCGGCCACACCTTTGGCAAGGCCCATGGCGCCGGGCCGGAGAGCCATGTGGGCGCCGAGCCCGAGGGCGGGACGATCGAGGCGCAGGGCCTCGGCTGGCTGAGCACCTACAAGTCCGGCAAGGGCCGCGACGCGATCACCAGCGGCATCGAGGGTCCCTGGACCCCCAACCCCACCAAGTGGGACATGGGCTATTTCGACGTCCTCTTCGGCTACGACTGGGAGCTGACCAAAAGCCCCGCCGGCGCCTGGCAGTGGCAGCCCAAGAACCTGGCCGAGAAGGACCACGCCCCGGAGGTCGACGGCTCGGGCGAGACCGTGCCGCTCATGATGACCACGGCCGACATGGCGATGCGCATGGACCCGGATTACGAGAAGATCTCCCGGCATTTCCACGCCAATCCGGACGAGTTCGCCGACGCCTTCGCCCGCGCCTGGTTCAAGCTCACCCACCGCGATATGGGCCCGCGCCCGCGCTATCTCGGCTCCGAGGTGCCCGCCGAGGAGCTCATCTGGCAGGATCCGGTGCCGGCCGTGGATCACCCGCTGGTCGAAGCCGCCGAGATCGCGGACCTCAAGGGCCGCATCCGCGCCTCGAGCCTCTCGGTGGCCGAGCTCGTGAAAACCGCCTGGGCCTCCGCCTCCACCTTCCGCGGATCGGACAAGCGGGGCGGCGCCAACGGCGCGCGCATCCGCCTCGCGCCGCAGAAGGACTGGGAGGTGAACGAGCCCGCGGCGCTCGCCAAGGCGCTGGAAACGCTGGAGGGCATCCGGGCCGAGTTCAACGCGTCCGCCCCCGGTGGCAAGAAGATCTCGCTCGCCGATCTCATCGTCCTCGCCGGCGGCGTGGGTGTGGAGCAGGCGGCCGAGGCCGCGGGCCACAGCGTGGAGGTGCCGTTTGCGCCCGGCCGCACCGACGCGACCGACGCGCAGACGGACGCGGAGAGCTTCGCGGTGCTCGAGCCCAAGGCGGACGGCTTCCGCAACCATCTCGCGCCCGATCTCGGCTCGACGGCGGAGGAGCTCCTGGTCGACAAGGCCCAGCTCCTCACCCTCACCGCGCCGGAGATGACGGCGCTCGTCGGCGGCCTCCGGGTGATCGGCGCCAATGCCGGTGGCGCGGATCACGGCGTGTTCACCACCCGGCCCGGCGCGCTCACGCAGGACTTCTTCACCAACCTCCTCGATATGGGCACGACCTGGACCCCGGTGGATGCGGACCAGCAAGTGTTCGAGGGCCGCGACCGCGCCTCGGGCGAGATCCGCTGGACCGCCACCCGGGTCGACCTTGTCTTCGGCTCCAACTCCCAGCTCCGGGCGATCGCCGAGGTTTACGGCGCCGCCGACGCCCAGGCGAAGTTCGTGGGCGACTTCGTGAAGGCCTGGGTGAAGGTCATGAACGCCGACCGGTACGACCTCGCCGCCTGATCGGATCCCAACTCGGAGCGCAGCGGCAGCCCCGCTGCGCTCCCCTCCCAGAACATCACATCCGAGAAGCTGAGCGCATCCGGGCCCGCGCCCTGAAATCCCCAGCCGGTCGTGGAGCCCTCGCCGACCCGCGCGTTGCAGCCCATATCCCCGATCCGATCGGTGTCGCCCTCCTGAGAGAGGATGCGCGCCTTCCAGATGTTCACGATCTGCGCGTCGGTGGTGAGGGTGACCGACCAGCCGGCGATCCCCGCGCCGCTCTCGTTCACGATCTGCCCGCGGGCGACGACGCCCGAGCCCCAGCTGTCCGCCACGCCGAGCTCGGCATACACCCCGTCGCCGTCGGCATCGCCGGGCATGGACTCGGGCGGCGGCGCGGTCTCGTCGTCGCGGATGGTGAGGAGGGCCAAAACATCCTCCGCCTCCGCGCCCGCGATGTCGGACAGCTGGATGCGCAGAGCCTCGTCGGCCTCCACGATGGCGTCGTCCAAGAGGCCGACCTCGATGGTGGCGGTGCGCGCGCCGGGCTCGATGCGGATCGCCTCGGTCTCGAGCCGCGCGGTGAGGAGCGCGGTGCCGTCGCCCTCCTTCACCGTGAGATCTGCGAGGGAGAGAACGAGCTGCGGCGCCGGGAGGGCCGCAGCGTGAAGGCCCGGTCCGCCACGTCCACCCGGTCGGCGATCACGGTGACGGGCCCGGTCGTGGGCTCGGAAAGGGTCACGGCGGGCTCCACCGCGCGGAACGGGTCCTCGCCCCCCGCCGCCTCCGCGAGATCGCCGCCCACGACCGGGGCCAGGCGGTCGAGCTTCTCCTGGATCGGGGTGCGCCAATCGTCGGCCAAGATCCCGCCGGTGTCGCCCGAATTCGGGTTCCACGACCAGAAGGTCCAGCTTGCGCCCGTCTCCTCGAGATAGGGGACGAACCGGTCGAACCAGGCCACGTCCTTGGGGTCCTCAAGGCGCGAGCCGAACTCGCCCACCAGCACGGGCGCGATCCCCTGCTCCGCGATGTAGCCCCAGTTGCGCGACCACACCTCCTCCAGATTGTTCGGGAAGTCCGGCGCCGAAAACCAGGGCTGGCCGAAGATCGAGTTCGGGTAAGCGTGGGGGGAGTAGACGAGCTTGTCCGTCTGCTCGAGCCGGATGGGCGCGTCCGCCACGCCCTTGAGGTTGCCGCCCCACCAATCGTCGCCGCCGATCCCCTCGACGACGACGAGCACCACGGGGTTGATCGCGTGGATTGCCTCGATGGCCGCCTCCGCGCCCAGGCGCCAGTCCCGCGCGGGGTCGCCGGAGCCCCAGGAGGCCGCGTGGGGCTCATTGGAGAGGTCGAAGCCCACCATGGCCGGGTCGTCCGCCTGAGCGCGCGGCGAGCGTCTCCCAATCGGCGATCCATCGCCCCTGGCTCGTGCCCTCGCCATACCAAAGCCCGTTCGACGAGGCCCCGTCGCCCGCCGCGTTCCGGTGATTGTCGAGGATGATGCGCAGGCCAATCTCGCCCGCATACTTTACCACCTCGTCGCTCACCTCTAGGGAGGAGAGCCCGCTGGGATCCGCGTTGATGGCGGAGTTGATGTCCGTCGGCCAGGCGCCGGGGCGGAGCGCGTCGTTGGAGAAGGGCAGCCGGATGGTGTTGAAGCCGAGCTCCACCATCTGGTCCATCATGTCCTGCCAGTTGCGGATGAAGAGCCCGTCCGGCGCGCCGCGCACGGTCTCGGCCCCGAACCAGTTGACGCCGGTGAGGCGGACCTCTTCGCCGGCGCTGTCGACGATCCGGGCGCCATCGGTCGAGAACCAGCCGGGGGAGCCGCCGGGCATGGGGTCTCCCTCGGTCACGCTCTCGGAGGCGACCGAGATCTTCGGCACCGGGGGCAGATCGTCAACGACAATCGTCACGGTGGCGCGCCCATCGGCGACGGTCAGGCGGACCTCGAAGCGCGCGTCGGCCTCGTCGAGGAGGTCGTCGGTGACGCCGATCGCCACGGTCTTCGACGTCTCGCCCGGCGCGAAGACCATCGAGCCCGAGCAGGCCGCGAAATCCACCGCCCCCGCGCTGCCGGTCTGGATGGCGCAGGTGACGGTGACCGGGTCCACCGCCGCCCGGTCGAGCGTGATTTCGAGGGGGGCCGCGCCGGTCACGCGGAGGTCGCTCACCGAGATCGCGCCGCCCTGCGGAGCGCCGAGAAAGCCGAACTGCACGCCGCTGCCCGGGTCGAGATCGGCGTTCCAGGAGCGGCTCTCGACCACATAGCGGTCACCCTCCCGCGACACGATCCGCGCGCCTCAGATCCGCGTGATCTCGAAATCCGCCTCGCAAGTCACCGTCCAGGCGCTCTCGCGCGTGGAGCCGTCGTTTTCGACCCGGATCGCGCCCTGAAAGCCGCGGCCCCAATCGTTCACCGTGGAGTAGGTCGCCGTCAGAATCCCGCCTGACTGTTCATGCGTGTGTGGACCGCCGCCAACACTCTCCGTGCCGTGCACTCAGGTGAGCAACTCAAGCTCGAAATTGAAAAGCGAGCCAGTGTCGAGCATCTGCCCCACGGCCAAGCCGTCGAAATCCGTGCCGGGCGTGAAAACGAGGGTGCCGTCGTGATCCAAGGCCAGGGTGGCGGCGTGGGACAAGTTCATTGACGTACCGTCCTCGGCGCCCCTGAAGGCGACCGAGTCGTCTGCCGCGTCCTTAACAAGCGCGTCACCCCCGTCGGTTGCGGCGATAATTGGCGTCGACCGGTCCCAGCGCTTCATTAGTAACACGGGTTCGTATTCCCCCGCAAACTCTTCGGTCTCGCCATATGCGGTGTCGGCGAAGTCAAAGCTGTCCACCATTGTGAAATCCTCTCATGATTCAATACTATTTGATGATAGTTGATTTGTCGCCGTTCCGCAACGGAAAGGGGGGTTAGAGGCCCACGGCCTGGCCGTCCTTCCGGGGGTCCGAGCCGCCCGCATAACCGCCGCCGTCGAGCCGCCAGACGAGCTGGGCGCCGCCGAAGCCGAAGGCCGCATCCGGCGGCTCGGTGACGATGGCGTGCCCCATCTCCGCCAACCGCGCGCGCGTGGCCTCGGGCATGGTCACCTCGCAGGCCACCCCGCGCCCTCCGGTCACCCGCCAGCGGGGCGCGTCGGCCGCCGTTTGCACATCCTGGCCCCAGAGCACCGTGCGGAGGACCATTTGGAGATGCCCCTGCGCCTGCATCGGCCCGCCCATCACGCCGAAGGCCATGCGAGGCCGCGCGCCCTCCATGAGGAACCCGGGGATGATGGTGTGAAAGGGACGCTTGCGGGGGCCCACCTCGTTCGGGTGGCCCGGGGTCGTCACAAACCCCGCGCCGCGGTTTTGCAGGTGGATGCCGGTGCCGGGGACGACCACGCCGGAGCCGAAACCCGCGTAGTTCGACTGAATGAAGGACACCATCCTGCCCTCCGCATCCGCGGTGGCGAGAGAGACGGTGCCGCCCCTTTTGGGCGCCCCGGCGCCGGGATCGCCGGCACGCGCGGGGTCGATTCTTCTGGCGCGCTCGGCGAGGTAGCCGGGGTCGAGGAGGTCGGCGGGCGCGACCGTCATGGCCGCCGGGTCCGCCACATGGGCCTCGGCGTCGGCGAGGGCGAGCTTCATCGCCTCGATCATGAGATGGAGGGCGGCCGGATCGTCCGGCCCGAGGTCGCGGATGCCGGTGCCGGAGAGCAGGCCGAGGGCGAGGCAGGCGGCGATCCCCTGGCCGTTGGGCGGGATCTCATGGAGCGTCGCGCCGTCAAACGAGGCCGCGACGGTGCAGCACCAGTCCGGCGCCTCTGCCCCCAGATCGTCGAGGGTGAGGGCGGCCCCATGCTCGGCAGCGGACGCTGCGATCCGCTCGGCGAGCGCCCCACGATAGAAGGCCTCGCCCCGGGTCTCGGCGATGGCGGCGAGAGAGGCCGCGGTCGCCGGCGCTCGGAAACGCTCGCCGGCGCGGGGGGCTCGGCCATGGGGCAGGAAATGCTCGGCAAAGCCGGGCTCGCCGCCGAGGAGCGCGCCCCCCCGTGCCCAGAGCTCCGCGATGACCGGCGAGACCGGGAAGCCGCCCTCGGCGAGGCGGATGGCCGGGCCGGCGAGATCGGCGAAGGGGAGCCGTCCGAACCGCTCTGAGAGCGCAACCCAGCCTCCCACGGCGCCGGGCACGGTCACGCTCTCCCAGCCCCTCTCGGGCATCGCAGGCTGGCCGGCAAAGCGGGCGGGTTCCCAACCGGCGGGGGACCGGCCCGAGGCGTTGAGCCCGTGGAGGTCTGCGCCGTCCCAGACGATGGCAAAGGCGTCCGATCCGAGGCCGTTGCCCGTCGGCTCCACCACGGTGAGCGCCATCGCCGCGGCGAGGGCTGCGTCCACCGCGTTGCCCCCGCGGGCCAGCATCGAGAGCCCCGCCTGGGCCGCGAGCGGCTGGGAGGTGGCGACCAGGTTGTCCGCCATCACCGCGGAGCGTCGCGAGGCGTAGGGCGAGACCGGGGGAAAGCGCATCACACCGGCTTCCGTCCATACCGGGGCCACTCCCCGATCCCGTTGCTCGACAGCACCGCCAGCGTGATCGCAAGGCCCGGGACCCCGCCGAGCGACCGGGCCCGGGCGAGGACGCTCCGCCCGTCCGCGAGGACAAGACCCCAGCTGGGCGTCGTCGCCTCGCCCCCGAGCCAACGGGTGGAGAGCGTCGCCGCAGCCAGGATCGCGCAGGAGCCCGAAACGGTCGCCAGCACGCAGGACGGCGCCATGGCCGAGGGCCGGATGTGGACGCGAAAGATCCGCCCGTGCCGGAACCCTGTGCTGCGGGCCACACCGACGACCCGCGCGACGCCGCCGATGACCTCCAGAGATACCGCGATGATCACGTTGAGGAGCCCGGGTCCGAACGCCGCCACCTGATCGACGGCAAACACAAGGGTCGCCAAGGCCCGGCGAAGGTCAATGGCGCGCATCATCGCGCGGGCGATCCCCGGCCGGACGGGCCGCTGAGATCCATATGGACATCCCTCGACGTCACGCTCTCGACGGCCAGGCGGACGCGGCTCTGGCCCCGCGTGACGTCGATGTTGAGCCTCTGATCGCGACGGTTGGCGATGACGCGACCGTCGCGCTGCGGGGGGCGGGCTCGCCCTTGCGGAAGGTCGCGGCCTCGCCTGGGGTGAGGGTGGGGCGCGCGCCCTCCTCGGAGATCTCTCAGCCGTCGACGATCGGGTGCCGCTTGATGTGGAAGAACGCCGAGAGTGTGCGGGATCGGTCCCGGATCTGGAAGACGAGGACGGCCTGCGCAGAGGGCGACCGGCCCGGC
>CAYXPI010000086.1:7192-15481 GCA_964467005.1 uncultured Limibaculum sp.
TCGGTCCCGGATCTGGAAGACGAGGACGGCCTGCGCAGAGGGCGACCGGCCCGGCAGCGGGTTCCGCCGGTCGAAGCCCCGCGCCTGCACCCAGGCGGCCGTATGAGCCGTCTCCGTGCTCGCCTGCGTTGTTTTGCGATACTCTCGGTCGCAGGCTCTGTCTTGGTGCGGCGGTGGGCTCGGCGCGCCGGGGCGATCGTGGCACGCTGGAGACGGACACGGGCCTCCACGAAGCTGCGGAGACGATGCGCCGTCGCCTCTCCATCCAGCGGGGGGCGGCCGTCGACACGCCCGAGCGCCCCGGCCGGACCGCCTTAGGCCAGGCGATGGTCCCCGAAATTCTGCGCGAGATCGTGCACCACCGTGTGCTGGTGCTGCGGCTGGCCGAAGAGCGTCGCGAACTCGATGAGAAAGCTCTCGCCGTGGAGGCGGTAGTAAAAGCTCTCCTCCTCGCGGTTGGGGCCGGCCCAGGCGAAGCGGATGGCGGCCCAATCCTCCTCGGCGACCCGCGCCCGCGCGGCCTCCGAGAGCGGTGCGGCCAGATGGTCGCTGGTGTAGAGGGCGACGAGCCGGCGGGCGAGATCGGCCTGAGCCGGCGCCATGTCGCCGAGCGGCACGCCCTGGCGCTCCGCCACCGCGCGCTCCCGCCCGGGCTTGGCGAGGATGTTGCCGTAGCTCCGCTCGCGGATGAGGGCGGCGCGCTTGGCCGAGCCCGCGAGATCGGCGTAGAGCGCCCGGCCGAGGGCCTCGTTCTCCAGCACCACGAGGCCGCGATGGGGGCCGGACGGCACCGTGTTGGGCTCGGACGAGAAGGCTTTCGGCGTCTGCGCCACCACCTCCTCGCCGACGAGGGTAAACGTGATGGTGAGGTGATGGCCCTCCCAACGCCAGGCCCAGGGCGCGGTGGCGGAGGGCTGGCCGAAGACCTGGAGGGAGAAGCGCTCGCGGTTCCGGGACGGGCTGCCCTTGCCCCACTCGTCGCGCAGGATGTCCTGCTGGAGCATGATGTTCTCCGCAGTCTCGACGCCCCACGCGCTGAGGCCGGTGACGAGGACGTCGCGCGCCGCGTCCTTCTGCTCGGGCGTCATGCGCTCGAGCGCGAGGCCATTGGCGAAGCGCGAGCCCAGCATGTAGTTCCAGGCCCGGCGGGTGCGGCTGTCGAAGCCGTAGGTGGCGGCGTCGCGTTGGCCGGCGTCGAGGAGGGCGAGCCACCGCACCACCCGCTCGCGCATCAGCTGGCCGATGGCCGCGTCGGCGCGGGCGGCGGGCGCGAGGGCTGTGGCGGCGAGGGCGGCGCCCGCGCCGAGGAGGCGCCGGCGGGAGATGGGATGGCGGCGGGGCATGGGGCGCTCCGGGCTGTGCGTGGATTTGGGCGAGTGTACCACGTCGCCGGCCCCCGGCCGGGCTGAACTCCCCGTGAACCCGGCTGCCGATGACCCGTGCCATGATCTGGATCAACTTGCCGCGCCCAATTCTCGGTATCACAGGGGAGGCGCGTCTGGACTTACGCGGAGACGCTGAGTATCTTAGGAAAACACTCGGGAATAGATCGGCCGCACCCCATGCACGCTCGGAGACGTCACGCACCCCACGAGTTCCCCGCACCCGGTGCCGCGGCGCCGGATCTCGCGAGCTTGGGGCTCGAGCCCGCCGCCGAGGCTTGGCTCGAGGCGCTCCGCTGCGTCGGGCGGTCGAGCCGGCTCGGGCCGCGTGGCGCGCCCGGAGCCGCGCATCGGGGCGAGGAGGCCATCGCCCTGGCGTTCCTTGGCGTCGTCGCAGCGGGGCTCGGCACGACGCTTCGGATGCACCGCCCGGGCGCCCGGCGCCCCAGCTTCGACGAGGCGTGGATGCTGCGCCTTCTCGCCGCGATCCGCGCCGAGGATTGGGACACGGTGGCCTTCGCCCTCGCCTCGCGCCTGCCGCAGGCAGCCCGCCGCCAGGTGCGCCAGCTCGCAGGCGAGCTTTCCGACTGCATTGACAATCTGGCGCGCGCGCCAACTTTTCCCGCTGTGGCAAGCCAAATCCAGCCAGCCGAGCTCCACCTGATCGAGGACTGATCCGCCATGCAAAACGTCGCCAACGAGCTCGAGCCTGAGGCCGTCTCCGCCATCGTGGAGGGCCTGACCCAGGCGCTCTCCGAAACCGTGGTCGAGACGATGAAGGCGCAGAATTACCACTGGAACGTCACGGGCATGGCCTTCGGACCGCTGCACGCGCTGTTTCAGGAGATCTACGAGGATCATTTCCAGGGGCAGGACGATCTCGCCGAACGGATCAAGGCGCTCGACGCCCACGCCGAAGGCCGCCTTTCCGTGATGGTCGAGCGCTCGAAAATCACCGAGTGCGATGGTCGCGCCGAGGACACCGTGATGGTCGGCAACCTCGCCGCCGACCAGGAGACCATCGCGGGCACGCTCGCGGCCCTGGCCGAGATCGCCGAGAAGCACGGCGACCTTCTCACGCAGGACCTCGCCATCCAGCGCGGGCAAACCCACGAAAAATTTGCCTGGATGCTCCGCTCGCACCTCAAGTGAGGCTCAGGCCGGCTCGCTCAGATCGTCGAGCGGGCAGGCCACGCCCTTTTTGGCGCATTTCCGGCGGTAGGCGATCGCCCAGCCCTTGAAGCCCTTGCCGAGCCGGGCCTGCTGCGCGACGAGCTCGCGCAGGAACCGTCGCTTGGCTTTCGAGCCGTCCAGGCCCTTGAACGCCTGCTTCTGCGGCTTGGTCATCGAACACCCGATGCAATGCCCTTTGAGCTTGAACTTGCAGACATCGATGCAGGGCGACGGAACCTTGCCCATGGGGTCTCCTTTTATGTGCGCGCCCAATCTGCGGGGCGGTGGGACGGCCTGTCGAGAGCCCGCAGCCGCGCACCCTCAGGGGCGGCGCTTTCCGGCGTCTCGTCCAAATTCCTGAGCTTATTGATCGGATATGTCAATTCCGATCTTTCTCGTCGGATACTCGGTTGCGCAAGCGGCGCGCCGCCGGCGTGTGCCCGAAGCGGCGGCCAGGCGGCAGACCGCTCGGTGAGCACGGAGGCGCCAGGCGGTATCACGTCGGACCCTTCGAGGTGGACACGGAACCGTTTCGCGTGTCGGAGGCAGGGCGGGCGACGCATCTGGCGCCCCGCGTCATCGATCTGCCCGCGCTCCCAACGGGCAATCCGGGCCGGGTCATCACTCGGGAGCGGCTGAGGCGACGGCGCCGGACGGATCGCCCGCGCCGAGCCGGCCGCGCGCTGGCGCATTGCGTCAACGCCGCCCTCCGTGACGGCCCGGACCAGGGGAGGCGCGATGAACCACACCCGCCGCGCGGCCGAGAGCCCGAGGGCCAACGCGCTCCAGGCGATGATCACGGCCGCCTGCCTCCACCGCTCGGGAGACCGCGCCGGGGCCGCGCACTGGGTGAAGGCGCGCCGCGCGCAAGCCGGACGCCGCCCGTGACTGGATCGACGGCACCCACAGCCGGAGCGCAGTCCCGGGCTTCCACGACCTCGGCGCCGAAGAAACCCGGCCCGCGCCCTGCGCGCGCGACGCCGATCTGCGCAACGGCCTCAGCGCCGTCCGGGTGCGCGTCGAGATCGACGCCGAGGCAATCTGCGGCCTCGTCGCCCAGTCGCAGAAGCGCTCGGCCCCGTTCGACGTGATCTCCAACCCCATCAACAACGCCTGACCCCGACGTGACCGGGCCCGGTCAGGAGCCCGGCCCATGCCCAGCCAAATCACCATCGCGACCTGCGCCTTCGGGGCCGCCCTCCTCCACCGGCTCAGAACCTGGCTCGCGGTGCAGGACCGTCGCCGGGCGCACCGGACGGAGGATCGCCGCCGTCTCACCGTCTCGGATCGTGAGCTCGCCGACATCGGCGTCACCCGAGAGGCGGTGCGGCGCACGCTCTCGTGCCCCATCCTCCGGCCCAATCCTCCCGGCCGTCGACAAGACCCAAGCCTGACCGATCGAGCCCGTCTCTCGGAGAAGCCACCATGACGACAACCACCGCCGCCATCATCGGCGCGGGGACCGACGGGCTCGCCATGAGCGGCGAGGTCACGGCCCCTGGCGTGCACCATCAAATCCTCCAGCGCGGCCGCCTGGGCGAGGCCTGGCGCCGGCAGAGATGGGACAGCCTGCGCCTCCTCACCCCAGAGTGGGCGGGCGGCCTGCCCGGCCTGGCGCTTAGGGGGCCCACTCCGCACGGGTTCATGGCCATGCCCGAGTTTGCGGGCTGCCTCGAGGCGTTTGCCGAGCATATGGCCGCCCCCGTTGAGCCCGAGCGGGATGTCCAGCGCCTCCGCCCGGCCGGCCGGGCCGACGCGCTCGCCACCAGCCGGAGACCGGTGCGATGCCGGAGCCTCGTCCTCGCATCCGGCGCCTTCGCCTCCGGCGGCCAGCTCGCGCGGGCGATCCAGCCCTCGGGCCGCCGCGTCACCCTCGCCTCGGCTCACGGGGAACCCGGCGCCGGTGGACCTCGCGGCTCTGTCTGAGATGGGCGTCGAGATCGTCGGGCGCTGTCAGGACATGCGCGACGGCCGGGCGCTCGTCTCCGGCGGCCGCGCCCCATCCCGTGGGGCCGCGCGGCCGGCACCCACGCCCGTGCCGCTGGCCCCAGCGCTCTCCCGGAGCAGGGAGGAGGGCGGGATCCGCCCCGTCCTCTAGGCCCCCTGTGGGTGGCCGGATCTCGCCTGGCTCGACCTGACCGTTCTCGACCGCCGCGGCGGTGGTCTCCTCCTCGCACTGGGGGCTTCTCGGTCGGGTGACCGCGGCCGACACCCCGCTCATCCGCCGCACCACCTTCGTCGACGGCCGCGCGCAGCTGGGCCTCGCTCTCAGCCCGGAAGGCCGGGGCCGAGAGCCACTGGCATGGGAGCCTCGCGGACCGCCTCACCGACGGCCGGCGCCGGGTGGTGGGCGGCATCCTTCGCCAAGCCGACGGTCGCCTGGAGACCGCGCGCGCCCGCATCGTGATCGGGGCGGACGGCCGGCAGTCCACCGTCGCCCGGGGCGCCCGCCCCCCGTTTCGGCGCAACGCCCTGCGGCAACCTCGCCGCATCCCCAACGAGGGCTGTCGCTGGATCCACCGCTCGGGCCTGAGCGCGGGCGGGCTCCACGGCGTCTTCGTGGGCCTGCCCTCGGAGGCCTATCGCGCGCATCGGCGCCGACCCGATCCGCGCCCTCGCAGAGCCGATTGGGCCCAGCGACCCCGAGCTCGCCGCACGCCTCAGGCGCCGGGCGCTCGTCGGCCGGCTGCTCCGCTTCGGCATCTGCGACAGGCCCGGGGGCATGGCTGCGCGCGGCGGGGGGATGCCGGCTGTCTCAAGGATCCCTGCACCGCCCATGGCATCACCGACGCTTTTCGCGACTCCGAGTCGCGCGCCGGGGCGATCACGGGCGGGTTGGAGGGCGGACTCGCGGGCCAGGAGCCCCAGCGCCACGCGCTCTCCCACGAACTCTCCCACGAGCTCTTCGAGGTGACCGACCGCATCGCGTCGGACAAGTGGGATCTCGCCACTCTCCGATCCCTTCACCGGAGGCCGAAGGGCGCGATGAAGGACGAACTCGCCCAGATCCGCGCCCTCCCGCCACGCACGGCGGCGGCTTGAGGAGACCCGCTGGCGGGATCTGAGGGCCGTGCGCATCGGCCAGCAGATCCTCTCCGGGGTCGAGATCCTGGAAATGCGGGGCGACCCGCCGATCTGCCGTCCCGCGACCACGGTGCGCAACCTCGCGGGCGAGGACTGTGTGACGGGCACGGCCGTCAGCCACACCGTGGCGCTCTGGGGCGGCGCTCAGCGCCCGGACTTCGCCTTTCCGAAGAGCTGGGCGAGGATCATGAGCGCCGAGGTGATGCCGATCATGATGGTCGAGATCGCCGCGATCGTGGGGTCGATCTGATCCCGGAGCGCGTTGAACATGTTGCGGGTGAGCGTCGCGTTCTCGCCGCCCGAGATGAACATGGCCACCACCACCTCGTCGAAGGAGGTGAGAAAGGCCAGGAGCGCCGCGGTGATCACGCTGAAGCGGATCTGCGGCAGCGTGACGGTGAGGAAGGCGCGGGTTCGCGAGGCGCCGAGGCTGCGGGCCGCCATCTCCTGGTTCATGTCGAAGCTCTTGAGCCCCGAGGCCGTGACGATCAGCACGAGCGGCAGGGCGAGGAGCGTGTGCGCCAGAACGAGCCCCACCAGCGTGTAGAGGATTTGCATCTTTACATAGATGTAGAAGGCGCCGATCGCGATCAGGATGAGCGGCACCATCATCGGCGTGATGAGGAGCACGAAGACGAACCGGCCGATCCAGATCTGCGAGGTGTGGAGGCCGTAGGCCGCCAGCACGCCGATGGGCGTGGCCAGCGCCATGGTGAGCACGGCGGCGGTGAGCGAGGTGGCGGTGGCCGCCATCCACTCTGGCGAGCCGAAATAGTGATCGTACCACCGGGTCGACCACTCCGAGGGCGGGAACTCGAGATACTGGCTGGCGGAGAACGACATCGGGATGACGATGAGCGTCGGCGCGACCAGGAGCACCATGATCACGCCCGAGAGGATGTAGAGCCAGAGCCGCTGGCCGTGGGTGATCTGCGTGTCCGAGGCCGGACGGTCGAGCCAGGCGCGCATCAGTGCCCCCTCCCCGCGAGATGCTCGAGCTTCAAGAACCGCGAGGCCACCCAGAGGATCGCGAGGGTAAGCACCAGGAGCACCACGCCGAGGGCGCTGGCCGCGCCCCAATTGACGAAGAGCTCGATGTTGGACGCGATCTTCATCGAGACGAGGATCACCTTGCCGCCGCCCAGCACCGCGGGCGTGACGAAGAAGCCGAGGCAGAGGACGAAGACGATGAGCGCCCCGGCGAAGAGCCCCGGCACCGAGAGCGGGAAGAACACGGTCCAGAACGCCCGCACGGGCCCCGCGCCGAGATTGGAGGCGGCCTTCAGGTAATCCCGGTCGATCGCCTTCATCGAGGAATAGACCGGCAGCACCAGGAAGGGCAGCATGATGTGCACCATGCCGATGAGCGTGCCGGTCATGTTGTGGACGAACTTGATCGGCTCGTCCCACAGCCCGAGCCCGATCCCCCAGTCGTTCACGATCCCCTGGCGCTGCAGGAGCACGAGCCAGGCATAGGTGCGCACGAGCAGCGAGGTCCAAAACGGCAGAAGCACCGCGATGAGGCAGAGATTGGCCGCGCGGTCCGGCAGCTGGGAGAGGAAATAGGCCAGCGGATAGCCGAGGAGGATGCAGATGAGCGTGGTCGCGACGCTGACCTCGAAGGTCGTCCAGAAGATCCGGGCGTAGGATTTGCGCGTGATCATCCGCTCGTAGTTTTCGAGGGAAAACGAGCCGTCCGCGCCGATGAACGAGACGAAGAAGAGCCAGCCCACAGGGATGACGAGGATGACCAGCACGAGGAGAAGCGCGGGCGAGCAGAGGCCGAAGAGGGCCAGACGCTCGCGCATCGCGTCGCGGCGAAGGCCGTCGGCGTTGGCGGCGTCGTGCGCCGGTGCGGCGGCCGCGCGGCTGAGGGCGGTGTCGACCATGCTCAGGCCTCCTCCTCGGCGAGCACCACGGTGTCGCGGGCGTGGAGGCCGAGGGTCACCGAGCGGCCCACGGCGGGCAGCCCGGCGATGGTGTCGCGGCGGACCACATCACGGAGGGTGAGCGCAGTGCCGTCCGCGAGGCGCGCGCAGAGAAGGTAGCTCTCGCCCTGATAGACGATGTCCTCCACCACGGCGGGAAAGCGGTTGATCTCGGGCCCCGCCTCGCCGTCGAGGAGCTGGAGCCGCTCGGGCCGGAGCATCACCAGAAGGCGCTCGGTCTCCGGCGGGTGCGTCTCCACCGCCAGCGGCTGGCCCGCGCAGAAGATCTGCCCCGCCTCGCGCCGCGCGGGCAGGAAGGCGGACTCCCCGATGAAATCCGCCACGAACCGGTTGGCCGGCTGGTCGTAGATCTCCTCCGGCCGGCCGAGCTGCATCACCCGGCCGTGGTTGATCACGGCGATCCGGTCGGACATCGTCAGCGCTTCCCGCTGGTCGTGGGTCACGTAAACCGTCGTCATGCCCAGGCGCTCGTGGAGCTGGCGGAGCTCGATCTGCATCCGGTCCCGCAGCTTCTTGTCGAGGGCGGAAAGCGGCTCGTCCATGAGAAGGATCCGCGGCTCGAACACGATCGCCCGCGCGAGCGCCACCCGCTGCTTCTGCCCGCCGGAGAGCTGGGTGATCCGACGCTCCCCATAGCCGCCGAGCTGCACGGTCTCGAGCGCGCGCTCCACGCGCACGGCGATCTCGGCCTTCGCGATCTT
>CAYXPI010000087.1:0-15164 GCA_964467005.1 uncultured Limibaculum sp.
TGCGCTCCACCTCGCCGCCGAAATCCGCGTGGCCCGGCGTGTCGACGATGTTGATCCGCGTGTCCTCCCAGGTGACGGAGGTGGATTTCGCGAGGATCGTGATCCCGCGCTCCCGCTCGAGGTCGTTCGAATCCATCGCCCGCTCGGCCACGGCCTGATTGTCCCGGAAGGCGCCGGACTGCTTGAGGAGCGCGTCGACGAGCGTGGTCTTGCCGTGGTCGACATGGGCGATGATCGCGATGTTGCGGAGCTCCATGGGGGATCCTTTGAGAGCCGAAGCCGGAATGGCGCCCCTATCGCACAAGTTCGGCGACAGGACGATGACAGCCGGGTGTATGCGCGGATTTGTGCGCTGCGGCAAGGCGGTTCCTGCGCCGCGTGTTTCCGATAGGAAACTTTCTCCTCGAAATGCGGCTTCGTTTCCGTTATGAGAATGGCCATCCGGCTGAGGGGGCCAATCAGGAAGGAGACCCGCATGTCACACCCGAAATCCGTCCTCATCCTCGGCGCGTCCTACGGCGCACTGCTTGCCGCCAAGCTGGCGATGGCCGGCCACAGGGTCACCCTCGTCGGCCTTCCCGCCGAGGCGTCCGCGATCAACGCCCGCGGCCTGCGCGTGCGGATCCCCGTGCGCGGCCGGGCCGAGAAGGTGACGCTCGAGAGCGCCGGCCTGCCCGGCACCGTCGACGCGAGGACGCCGGATGCGGCCGACCCCGCGGCGTGCGATCTCGTCGCCCTTGCCATGCAGGAGCCGCAATACCGCGCGCCGGAGATCCGGGCGCTGCTCCAGCGCATCGAGGCGGCGGGGCGGCCGATGATGTCGATCATGAACATGCCGCCTCTGCCCTATCTCGCCCGCCTGCCGGGGATCGACCTCGCGCCGCTGCGCGCGGCCTCGGCCGATGCGAGCGTCTGGGCCGGGATCTCGCCCCGGCTCATGACGCTGGCGAGCCCGGACCCCCAGGCCTTCCGCCCCGATCCGGCCGACCCCACGCTCCTCGAGGTGAGCCTGCCGACGAACTTCAAGGTGGCCGCCTTCGAGGACCCGGCGCACACCGGGCTCCTCGACCGGCTCGCCGCGGACATCGAGGCCGCCCGCTACGATGTCGACGGCGCGGCCCTCGCGCTCCCGGTCAAGCTCAAGGTCCATGCGAGCCTCTTCGTGCCGCTCGCCAAATGGGCGATGCTGCTCACGGGCAACTACCGCTGCATCGGCGAGACGGAGATGCGCCCGATCCGGGAGGCGGTGCACAGCGATCTATCGGCCTCGCGCGAGATCTACGACTGGGTCTCAGGGCTCTGCGTCGCCATGGGGGCGGACCGGGGCGACATGGTGCCCTTCGAGAAATACGCCGCCGCCGCAGAGGGGCTCGCCAAGCCCTCCTCGGCGGCCCGGGCCCTCGCCGCCGGCGCCCTGGCCATCGAGCGCGTCGACCGCCTCGTCGCGGCCCTCGGCCGGGCGCATGGCCTCAGCCACCCGGAGATCGACGCCACGGCCGCCCGCGTCGACGCCTGGCTCGAGCGCAACCGGGCCGAGGCCGGCTGAGCCCTAGCGCATCAGCCGGGCCGCGATCCACACCGTGACCCCGATCACGGCGACGAGGAGGGCGGAGAAGACGCCGAAGGACCAGCCCTCCTCGGCATAGGGAATGCCCGCGAGGTTCACGCCCAAAAGCCCGGTGAGCGCGGTGATCGGGAGGAACACGAGCGAGACCACCGAAAGCGTCATCATGATGTGGTTGGTCCGCTCGAGCGCGGCCGAGGACGCCTCCTCCGAAACGAGCTGGGCCCGGGCGCGCACCGATTCGAGGTCGGAGGCGATGCGCGCAAACGCCGCCGCCTCGGAGCGGAGCCGGCGCTTCGGCCCGAGCCAGCCGGGCTTCAGCCGCGCCAGCGTCTCGAGCGCGTGCGCCTGGGGCGAGATGTAGCGGAGGAGCTGGATCGCGTCCTGCCGGGCATCCACCAGGAGATGGCGCTCGGCCGCCGAGAGCCCCGCGCTCACCCGCACGAGCTTGCGCTCCAGGGCGTCGATGTCCCGTTCGAGGCCGTCCAGCACCTTCTCCACCTCGGCGCGCAGCACCTCCACGAGGCGCGTGACGAACTCGCCCGGGCTCGCCGGCGCCTGGCCGCGGCGCACCGCCTCCAGCATCTTGTCCACATGGCGGAGGCGGCGGAACTCGAGCGAGACCACCGAGCGCTCGGCGATCGCGAGGCGAAGGGAGATCATGTCCTCCGGCTCGGCCCCCTCGAGCTGGTTGACGCCGCGGAGTATGAGAACCGTGCGGCCCTCCACCTCGAGCACCCGCGGCAGGGTGTCGGGCTCGAGCAGCGCGTCGGCCACCTCCTCGGGCACCGCGCCATGGGCGCGCAGATGCTCCTCGGTGCGGGCGGAATAGCAGAAATGGGTCCAGCGCCAAGGCGCCTCGGGCCGACCCGTCTCGGTGTCGACGAGCGGCTGGCCCCAGTCTCCCCCGATCTCGGCCATCCGGGGCTCAGGCCGCCTCGGCCCCGGCCCGGGCGCTTGCGATCCATTCCCGCGTCCAGGCCACCGCGGCCTCCACCTGGTCCCGGTGCCGCGCCGTCAGCTCGAGATTGGCCACTGTGGGCCCGGCAAAGGGCAACGCCGCCAGCCGCTCCCAGGGCAGGCTCCCGCGCCCCGGCGGCAGGTGCAAATCGCCCAGCCCAAAGAGGATCGTCTCCGACCGGGAATAGGGGCTGAAGGTCTTCGGCACGCCGAAGCTGTCATGCACATGGAGGTGGCGGGTGAGGGGGGCGAGCTCCTCGAGCTCGGCCTCGGCGTCGTAGCCCCGCTCCCCAGCGTTCAGGAACACATGCGAGAAGTCGATCGTCGCGCGCACGAACGGGTGGCCCACCTCGCGGATCTGCCGCGCGAGCTCCACCGGCGAGGCGGTCCAGTGCTCGAACCGGGCGAAGAGCGTCTCGACGCAGAAGAGCGTGCCCGCCGCCTCGGCCGCCGGCGCGATCTCGGCCAGCGCGTCCCGCTCCATCTTGAGGAGATCCGCCCGCTGGTCGATCGAGACATGCGGCAGGAGCGCCGCGTGGTGCACCTGCGCCGTGGCCCCGAGCGCGTGACTGACCTCGAGGCAGGCCCGCGCCGCCGCCTTCTGAAGCTCGAGATGGGCGGCGTCCGCGAAGGTCGACATGATGGGCCCGTGCACGGTGTAACCGAAGGGCCGGTCCGCGCAGATCCGGCGGAGCTCCGCCAGCCGGTCCGTATAGATCTGACAGCCGCCGATCACCTCGAAATTCGCGAGCGAGAGCTCGACCGAGTCGATTTGCAGGGTCTCGAACCAGTCGAGCGCGGCGCCGAGATCGCGAAGCGTCAGGGCGAAATCCGCCGTGCTCAGTCCCACTTCCGCGAGGGCCGCCATCGCACCGTCCTTCCTCGAACCCGCAAACCGGGCGGACGGTGGGCGAGAATCGTCCCCGGCGCAAGCGTTCCCTGGCCGCGCCCGGCCTGCTATGCCGAGGCCCGACCAGGCGGACTGGCGAGGGAGGGGCGGGAATGCTCACGATGCGGGTGCATGCGGCGGGGGCTGCGCTCGAGGCCGACGATGTGGCGCCGCCGGAGCCCGGGCCGGGGCAGGTGCGCCTGCGGATCGCCGCTGCGGGCGTGAACTTCGCCGACACGCTGATGGTGAAGGGCACCTATCAGGAGCGGCCCGAGCGGCCCTTCGCGCCGGGGATCGAGGTGGCCGGCGTGGTCGAAGCGCTGGGCGACGGCGTCGCGGCCCCCGCCCTCGGCACTCGGGTGGCGGCGATGGTGGGCCATGGCGGCTTTGCCGAGGCCGCGCTCGCCCCGGCTCGGGCCTGCGTGCCACTGCCCGAACGCCTGCCCGACGACGAGGCCGCGGTCCTCCAGGTCGCCTACGGCACGGCGCATCTGGCCTTCGCCCGACGCGCGCGCCTTGTGCCGGGGGAGCGGCTCCTCGTCACCGGCGCCGCAGGGGGCGTCGGCCTCACGGCCGTGGAGGTCGGCCGGCTCATGGGGGCGGAGGTGATCGCGGCGGCCCGGGGCCCGGAGCGCCTGACCATCGCCGAGGCCGCGGGCGCGCAGCACCTGATCGACCCCGGGACGGAGGATCTCCGCGACCGGGTGAAGGCCCTCGGCGGGGCGGATGTGGTGTTCGACGCGGTGGGCGGCGCGCAATGGGAGGCGGCCTTCCGCGCGGCCAACCCGGAGGCGCGGCTCCTGCCCATTGGCTTTGCCTCGGGCGAGGTGCCGCAAATCCCGGCCAACATCCTCCTCGTCAAGAACCTGACGGTGATCGGGCTCTACTGGGGCGGCTACGCCCGCTTCGCCCCCGAGGTGCTGGCCGAGAGCGCGGCCCAGCTCGTCGCCTGGCATGGCGAGGGCGCGATCCGGCCCCACATCTCCCATCGCCTGCCCCTGCGCGAGGCCAACATTGCCCTCGACCTTCTCCGCCGGCGCGAGGCCACGGGCAAGGTCGTCCTCACGCCTTAGGCCGGCCGAGATCTCATTCGGCGGCGAGGGAGACCCGCCCGCCATAGGCGTCGCGCAGCATCTGAGCCAGCCCGTCGACCGGAGCGCCGAGCGCTTTCCGCGCGCGGTAGAGGCAGATCTGGCTCGAAGGCAGCTCCGGCAGAGCGCCGTGGTGCGCCACGGGCTCGAGATACCGGCTGACCGCGACCTTGAGCATGGCGTGCACCGCGAGATCGGCCGACACGCAGGCCTCCACCGTCCGCGTGGCCGCGGTGTCGACCGCATGCTCCCAGGGCACCCCCGCTTCGTCGAGCGCCCTCTGCGCCCAGGGTTTGAAGAGGCACTGCCGCTCGAACGCGATGCGCAAGGGCCGCTCCCGCCACGCCACGCCGCCCGGCGCGCCGACCCAGATGAGCGGCTCCACGGCGAGCACCTCGCCGCCCGGGTCGACCGCCTGCTCCGTCGTGAGGATGAGATCAACCTCGCCGGCCTCGATCATGCTCATGAGCTTGGTCGTGTAGGACGAGACGAGATGGATCTTCACCCGGGGGTACTCCCGGTCGAACTGCCGCAGCACCCGCGGGATGTGCGGATAGACGATGTCGGTCGGCACGCCGAAGCGCACCTCGCCCTCATAGGCTTCGTGCATCATCCGGCTGATCGCTTCGTCGTTGACCGCGAGAATGCGCCGCCCGTAGCTCAAGAGCTGCTCGCCATGGGCGGTGAGGCTGACCCCCCGGCCGCTCCGGTCGAGAAGGGGCAGCTGCAGCATCTCCTCGAGCCGCTTGATCTGCATCGACACCGCCGATTGCGTGAGATGCAGCTGCTGCGCCGCGCGGGTCACGCCGCCCGTCTCGGCCACGGTCACGAAGCTGCGCAGGGCCGTCAGGTCGAGGTTCCGGATCACATCACGACTCCTTATGGATATCCTCTATAATATTCATTTCCATGATGAGATGCGAGACTGCATATTCATCATCATGAGTGATGCAGGCTGAAGACCACATCACATATGGCAATATATCGGAGACCCGCCATGCACGCCATCGCAACCTTGATCGACACGGCCATCCCGCGCCTGCCCATCGGGCTGCCCCTGGCCCGCTGGATCGCGACCGCCCGTCAACGCCGCGCGCTCGCCGCGCTCGACGCCGAGCGGCTCGCCGATCTCGGCATCGCGCCCGAGGCCGCGCGCCGCGAGGCCAAGCGCCCGTTCTGGGACCTCGCCCGACGCTAACCCAGAGGATACTCCGCAAGGATGTCGTAGACCGCGCCGTCCTTGCGCAGATGCGAGCGGTAGAGCGCCATCGCCGCCACCGGCACAGGCGCGAGGCGGAGCGCCACCCGCTCGGCGACGAAAGCCCTGAGCGCCGCCGTCTCGGCCGCGGTCCGGTTCTTGGCGAAGCGCGCGATCGTCACATGCGGGCGAAACCGCTCGGGTTTGAACTCCACCCCCGCCGCCATCGCCGCCCGCTGAACGCCGCCGGCCAGACGGTTGAGCGCCTCGTTTCGCACCACCTGGGCGTGGAGCGTGCGGGGCGGGGTGCCGAACATGCCGAGCCCATCGATCGCGATCTCGAAGGGCCGCGCCGCGATCTCCGCGAGGAGATGGTGCAGGTCCTCCAGCACCGGCTCCGGCTGCTCGCCGAGAAAGGCCAGGGTGAGGTGCATGTCCTCGGGGTCCACCGGGCGGCCCACCGGCAGCCCCGCCTGCACCGCCGCCAGCCGCGCCGTCAGGCTCTCGGGCAGCCTCACCCCCACAAACGCCCGGATCATCCCCCGCCTCCCCGGCCGCGAGCGAGACCGCGTCGCCACAGTCTCGGTTGGAACTTGAAACCTGTCCTTGCAGACCCGATATTCCCGACCGAAGTGGACTGGTTTGCCCGGGCCGCTCTCAACGCGACTTGAAACATCCAAAGGTGCGAGATGGCAAATCCCAACTACGTTCGCAGTCACCAGATCGACCGCGCTCAAGCCGCCGAGATCGACGCTGGCCTGCGCGCTCACTTTACCAAGGTCTACGCCCTCATGGGCGGCGCGATGATCATCACGGCGCTCGTCGCCTACATCATCGGCCAGGACCTCAACGCGCTGACCGACGGGCAGCCGACCGCGCTCATTCCGGAGAGCGTGCTCGTCGCCATCTACGGCTCGCCGCTCCGCTGGGTGGTGATGCTCGCCCCGCTCGCCGTCGTCTTCTTCTTCTCCTTCCGGCTCCACAAGATGTCGGCCGGCACGGCCAACACCGTGTTCTGGGTCTTCGCCGGTCTCATGGGCCTCTCGATCGCCTCGATCTTCGCCATCTACACCGGCGTCTCGATCGCGCAGACCTTCGTGGCCACCGCCGCCGGCTTCGCCGCGATGTCGCTCTACGGTTACACCACCGAGAAGGATCTCTCCTCCTGGGGCCGGTTCCTCTTCATGGGCGTGATCGGCCTCATCGTCGCCATGCTCATCAACATCTTCCTTGAGAGCTCGGCGCTCCAGTTCGCAATCTCGCTCCTCGGCGTTCTGATCTTCGCGGGCCTCACCGCCTACGACACCCAGAACATCAAGACGACCTATCTCGAGATGCGGATGTCGCCGGACGGCCAGGCCTGGCTCGAGCATGCCGCGATCTCGGGCGCGCTGTCGCTCTACCTCAACTTCCTGAACATGTTCATGTTCCTCTTGCAGTTCATGGGCTCCACTCAGGAGTGACCGACCGGGCCGCGCGCCCCAAGCACCGAACGGCGAAGGCCGGAGCAACGCGCTCCGGCCTTTTTCGTGTGCGGGCGGGGCCTGTGGCGCCGGTCAGGCGCGCCGCCGGCGGGCCTCGTCCAGGTCGATCACCTCCGCGGTCACGCGGATGCAGAGATCCGGCGTCGCGTGGAAGTCGAGCGCGGCCCGGGCCGGCTCTCCGGGCGCGCCGACGGCGATCGTGTCCTCCCGGACCGCCACCGCCGTGCCGCAGCAGCGGCGCCAGAACCGGTGCGGGCGCTGGGCCTCGCCCTGGGGCGGCGTGAGCGGCGACGCCCAGCCGCCGCGTGAGTTGGCGGGCGAGAGCGTCTCGGGGTCGAGCCGGGCGAAATTGACCAGCGCCCGTTCGATCTCGGCCAGCGCGGTGCCGGTGACAGTGCCCCGCGGCAAGAGCGGCGTGCGGGCCCGGTGCGCGGGAAATGGCAGGATGTTGGACATGTGGACCTCGGTTGCCTGGGTCCGACTTCTTTGGGCTGTCGGCGTTTTGCCGCTGTTGCGTCGATGAGTGGGAAAATAGACGGCCGTCACATTTCCGTCAATCGAGCGCCAACATCCCGCGCGTCCTAAGGTGAGAGCCCACCCGTCTCAAATCGGCGAGCAAATTTGACTTGGATTTGACTGAAATTCGCCCACCGACGCGCCAAAGCAAAAGGGCGGCGCGGGGGCCGCCCTCGATCCGCGTCGTTCGGCGCCCTCTCAGCGCCGCGGGCTTATTTGATCTTGCCTTCCTTGAACTCGACATGCTTGCGCGCAACGGGGTCGTATTTGCGGACCACCATCTTGTCGGTCATCGTGCGGGAGTTCTTCTTCGTCACATAGAAAAAGCCGGTGCCCGCGGTCGAGTTCAGCCGGATCTTGATCGTGGTCGGTTTCGCCATGGCTTGGTCTCCTCAGCCGGCCGCGCCCGCCTCGGGGGAGCCGCGCCGCAAAATCGGGAACGCTCTCGTTTATCCATCGCCCGCGCGCTGTCAACCCCGTCGCGCCGCGCGGATACGCAAGAGTGCGAGCCCTGCATAGGCGAGCGCCGCGGCCGCCAGGAGCCAGAGCGGCCCGTGCGGCGGGGCGGCGTCGAGGACGGCGCCCAAGATCGCGGGCGCGGTCAGCGCTCCCGACCCATAGGCGAGGATCACCGCAGCGTTCCCCTCGGCCAACGTGGAGCCGCGGTAGCGCGCGCCGAGCTCGACCAGCGGAAGCGCGTAGAGCCCGACCGCCGCCCCGCCCCAGACGAGGCCCGCCGCCAGCACGCCCGCCACCGAGGGGGCGAGCGCCAGCATTGCCAGCGGGGCCGCCACCGAGGCCAGCGCGGAGACGAGGAGGAGCCGGCGCCGGTCGGACCGGTCCGCGAGCCAGCCCATCGGCAGCGCCCACAGCACTGCCCCCGCCGCGAAGCTCGCAAGCGCCAGCGCCGAGGCTTCCTCCGTGAGCCCGGCGCGCACCCCCCAGACCGGCAACAGCCCCGTCACCCCGAACTCGATGAAGCCGAAGAGCAGCACCGCCCACAGCATCGCGGGGTCGGTCACGAAAAAGCGCAAGATCGCCGCCGGGCGGGGCGGGGTCTCGGCCCGTGCCGAGGGCGCGGTGTCGAGGCCCCAGAGCATGGGCAGAAGCCCGGCGAGCAAGGCCGCCGCCACGAGGAGGAAGGGCAGGGCGCCGTCGATCCCCACCGCGGCCACCAGAACCGGCCCCAGCATGAAGCTCGCCGAGAGGCTGATGGTGTAGAGCGCGACCCGGGGCCCGCGGCCGCGGTCGGGCGCGGTCGCGACGATCCAATACTCGGAGCCGAAGAAGAGGATCGTCGCGCACACCCCGTAGAGGAGGCGAAGCGCGGTCCACCAGGCCCAGTCGTGCCAGAGGCTCATGAGGAGCGTGAGGCCCACGAGGCCCAGCACCGCCCCCACCATGAGCGCGCCGAGCCCGGTTCGCGCCATCACCCGCGGCAAAAGGGGGGCGCAGACGACGATGGCCACCGCCGCCGCCATGGTGTTGATCCCGATCGCCGTGCCCGAGAGGCCCATCCGCTCCATGAGAAGCCCGAGGAGCGGGTAGCTCATGGAGATCGCGAGCCCGAAGACCGAGATCGCGGCGATCGGCGCGGCCGCTGAGCGCCAGCCCCCGAACGCCTCCATCTCCGGTGCCGCGCGCATGGGCTCAAAGCGCCGTGACGAAGGAGCGCCCGCCGGCGTGATGGAAGAAGGGCGCGGGCCGCGGGGCGAGGGGCTCGGCCAGACGCTCCGCGATCTCGCCCAGCACCACCTCGGTGATGAAGGGCAGATCGAGCGCCCGGGCCTCGGCAAGGCTCACCCAGGCAAGATGCGACAGCTCCCCCGAGGCGCGGGAAAAATCGTCGAGCGGCCCGCTCACCGCCTCCGCCGGCACGAGGAAGAAGCGCGCGTCGAACCGCCGGGGGCGGCCGGGCGGGGTGATCGCCCGGAAGATAAAGTCGAGCCGGTCCGCTGCAGGCCGGTGCCCCGCGGCGAAGAACGCCTCCCAGCCCGGCGGGCCGGCGCGGGGCGCCGCGGTATGGGCGAGGGCGAGCCCCGTCTCTTCCCAGAGCTCGCGGATGGCCGCCATGGCCAGCGCGGGCCCGAGATCCGGCGGGGCCGCCTTGGCGAGCGCCGCCGCGGTCTCGGCCCGGAGCCCCGCGCCGTCCGCCACCATCCGGTCCTCCGCGTCGACCGCACCCCCGGGAAACACGAACTTCGAGGGCATGAACGCGGCCCGTCCGCCGCGCTGTCCCATGAGGATGCGCGGCTCCGGCCCGTCCCGGCGCAGGAGCACGACGGTGGCGGCATCTCTCACTCGGTCGGCCGGCGGCGCCGGGCTCGCAGGGTCGGTCATCGGGGGTCCGGGATCGGAGGGCGACGCGACCAGTAGAGACCCGGCGCGCCGCGCTGTCCAGCCCGGCTCAGCGCGCGGTCTCGAAGCCGTGCATCCGCCAGGCCCACTGCATCGCGACCACGCAGCCCTTCACCCGCGGCAGCAGCCAGAGGCTGAGCCCGATCGTGAGCGCCGGCCAGATCGCCCAATGCACCCAGAGCGGCGGGCGAAACGCGCTCTCCACGCTCAAGAGCAGGGCCGCCAGCACATGGCCGACGATCACGATCGTGAGCCAAGCCGGCAGATCGTCCGCCCGGTGGTGCGAGAGCGTCTCGCCGCAGGCCGGGCAGTGGTCGCGCACCCTGAGATAGCCGTTCATCATCGGGCCGCCGCCGCAATTGGGGCACCGTCGCCGCCAGCCGCGCAGAAGGGCAGGGCCCAGGGGGCGGTCGTCCATCGTCCGGTCGGTCTCGCTGGCGCGCATGGCGGTCCCTCCTCGATCGTGGAGATCTCCGATGGGCACTTACTCTCTCGGCGGCGCGGCTGCACCTCGGCACGCTGTCTTGCGTCAGGATGCCGCGAAGCCCGGCGCCCCGCGACGGAGGCGCCGCGCCGCGCCGTTCAAGGGAGCGGAACGTGCAGGTGCCGAAGGATCGGCGGCAGGTGGGTGGCATGACGGCATCGGTTCACGCTATGTGGGGCCCGGCCAAAGCCGCGGCTGCGGTCGGGGCCGGGCTGGGAGAGCGGATGGGCGATCGCGCGGCACGCGCCGAGGCGGCGAGCGGAGCGGAGGCGGCGCGGGAGGCGGACCCGGATGCGGCGCTCCTCGCGCGGTTCGCTGCGGGCGACCAGTCCGCCGCCCGGGCGCTCACCGAGCGGTTGTTGCCGTGCACGGTCCGCCAGGCCTGGCGGATGCTTGACGACGAGGCGGAGGCGGAGGACGTGGCGCAGGAGGCGATGATGCGGCTCTGGCGCCAGGCGGAGACCTGGCGGCACGGAGAGGCTCGGGTCTCGACCTGGCTCTACCGGGTGGCCCGCAACCTCTGCATCGACCGGCTGCGCCGGCGCCGGCCCTCGGCCGACATCGCGGATGTGGCCGAGCCGGCGGACCCCGCGCCCTCGGTCCTGGCCCGGCTGGCGGAGGGGGAGCGGGCCCGGGCGCTCGCCGCGGCCATCGGCGCGCTGCCGGAGCGCCAGCGCCGGGCGGTGGTGCTCCGGCATTTCGAGGCGCTCGCCAACCCCGAGATCGCCGAGCGGCTCGACTGCACGGTCGAAGCGGTGGAAAGTTTGCTCGGCCGGGCGCGACGGCAACTGGCGCGCGCGCTCGCCGACAGGGATGAGGAGTGACAGCGGACATGGCGAACGAACGGGATCGAGAGGTGGAGGCGGCGCTGGCCGCGCTGTCGGTGGCGCTGGCGCGCGCGGCGCCCCGTCCGGGCGAGGCGCTGATGGCCAAGGTGCTGGCCGATGCGGCGACGGTGGCGGCCGAGGCCCGGCCTCAGCCCGCGCCGCGCGCCGAACGGGCCTGGCCGCGGCTCCGGCTGCCGCGGCTGCGCCCGGCCCTCGCGGCGGCGAGTCTCGCGCTCTGCCTCAGCGCCGGCGTCGGCCTCGGCTACACCGAGGCGCCCTTCGAGCGCGGGCCGCGCGGGCTTGCGGCCGACCCGATGCTCGCCTTCGCCGCCGAGGAATTCGGCGTTGCGGCGCCCTTTTGAGCGGGGGCTGACGGGCATGGCCGAGAGCCGCGACCCCGGGCCCGAGAAGCGCCGCTGCCCGGCCTGGATCTGGGCAGCGCTCCTTGTCTCGCTCGGCGCCAATCTGATGATCGGCGGGATCTATCTCGGCCAGGCGATGCGGGGCGAGGAGGAGCGGGTGCGCCCGGGCTTCGCCCAGCGGATCGCCGGCTACCTGCCCGAGGCGCGCCGGGCCGTGACCCTGGAGCTCCTGGCGGACGACCCGGCCGATCTCGACGCCAAGGCCCGGGAGATGCTGGCGGCGACGGCCCGCGTGGCCGAGACGCTGACGGCCGAGCCCTTCGACCCCGCCGCTCTCTCCGCGGCGCTCGACGCGCGGCTTGCGGTGTTTCGGAGCCGGTTCGAGGCGCGCTCCGACGGGCTCGTCGCCTTGGCCGAGCGGCTGGACCCCGACGAGCGCGCCGACCTCGCCGCCGGGCTGAGCGACCGCACCGAGCGCTGGATCGAGCGGGTGCGCGCCCGGGCCGCCGCCCGGTGATCAGGCCGCCGCGAGGGTCACCATGTTGCGCCCCGCGGATTTCGAGGTGTAGAGCGCCGCATCCGCCCGGGCGATGAGCTCGGCGCTCGTCTCACCCAGCGAGTGCATGGCCAGACCGATCGAGACGGTGATCGCGATCCCCTCTCCGCCGTCGCACACCTCGAACAGGGGCGACTCGACCGCGTGCCGCACGCGCTCCGCCACCCGCTCGGCATGTTCAGGCAGAATGTCCGGCATCACCACCAGGAACTCCTCCCCCCCGATCCGGCTCACGAGATCGCCGGGCCGGAAATTCGCGGTGAGCCGCTTGGCGAACTCCACCAGCACCGCATCTCCGGCGGCGTGGCCGTAGGTGTCGTTCACGCTCTTGAACCGGTCGAGATCCAGGACCATCGCGGCCAGCGACTGGCTTTCCGGCCGGGTGCGCGCGATCATCCCGTCGATATGCGCGTTGGCGTAGCGGCGGTTGAAAAGGCCGGTCAAGGGGTCCTTCGCCGCCATCACCAGGCTGTCCTGCACCGACTTGCGGAGCTGATCCGAGTAGTGCTTGCGCCGGAGCTGAACCCGAAGCCGAGCCGCGAGCTCGGACTGGTCGACCGGACAGACGAGGTAATCCGGCACCCCCATATCCATGGCGAGCGGCGGCCCCGCCCGGTCCTCCGCCTCGAAGACGACGATGAGCGCCGCCTGCCGCGTGTTGGGCCGCCCGCGCAGGAGCGAGGCGATGCGCAGCGGCTCGCCATCCGCAAGCTCGGTCCCGATCACGAAGGCGTCGAAGCTGTTGGATTTGAGGAGCGCCTTGAGCTCCGCCTCGCCGCGCGCGAGCTCCACCGCCGCCCCGAGGCTCGCGCGGAGATGGCTCGCCGCACCCGCCCCCAGCGCACGATCCGAGGTGACCACGAGCACGGAGGCGTCCGCGTAGTTGATCGCCTGGGGCGCTTCGGGCTGCGCGCCGAGGCCGAGGCCCCGCGAGGTCTCCGCCCGGAGCCGCAGCTCGTCGATCATCATCTTCATCCGGGTGAGGCTCGACACCCGGCTGAGAAGTGCCGTGTCCTCGAAAGGCTTGGTCAGGAAATCGTCCGCCCCGCAATCCATACCGCGCACCCGATCGGCGCGGGTCGAGAGCGAGGAGATCATCACCACGGGGATGTGCGCGGTCTTGGCGTCGGATTTGAGCCGCTGGCAGGTCTCGAACCCGTCGATCCCCGGCATCATCACGTCGAGAAGGATGAGATCGGGCTCCTCCGTCCGGGCCATGGCGATCCCGTCCTCCCCCGTCGCGGCCTCGATCACGTCGTAATACGCCGTGGCCAGCTTCGCCTTGGCGATGAGCCGGCTCGAGGAGACGTCGTCGATGATGAGGATCCGCCCGGGCATGGCTCAGCCTTCTCCCACGCCCCGGGCGGCGCCGACGAGCTCCGCCACATGCGCGACGAGCACGGCCGGACCCACGGGCTTGGTGAGGTAGCCGCCGGCGCCGAGGGCCCGCGCCTCCCCCTCCGTCCTGCGGCAGACGATGGCCGAGCAGGCAAGGACCGGCGTGTCGGCGCATGCGGGGTCGCGCCGGAGGCGGCGCAGGACGTCGAGCCCGTTGAGCCGGGGCAGGTCGAGATCGAGGAGCACGAGATCCGGCCGGTTGGCTGCGATGGCGGAGAGCGCCTCCGGCCCGTCCACCGCCTCGGACACCTCGAAGCCGGAGAGCTCCAGCACATGGGTGAAGAGGCGCCGGTTGAGCGCGTTGTCCTCCACCACCAGGATGCGTCCCGACATCGCCCGCTCCCCTAGGCCGTCGCGCGGCACCGATGCCGCTCGACCGTCTCGATCCATCGGAGTATGCGAGCCCAAACTTTAAGGATTGCTTTCGGCGGAAGGGGGCCGGGATGGGCATGACACAGGCGGCGGCGGAGGCGCTCGCGCTTCGCATCCTCGGCTGGGCGGCCGAGCGGCCCGAGGTGATGGCGGGCTTTCTGGGCGCGAGCGGGGCGGCGCCGGGAGACCTCGCCGAGCGCATGGGCGAGCCGGAGACGCTGGCCGCGCTCCTCGACCATCTTCTGGCCGACGAGGCGACGATGCGCGCCTGCGCCGAGGATCTCGGCCTGCGCGCCGACACCGCCCTCGCGGCGCGGGCCGCGCTCCCCGGGGGCGACGCCCCGCATTGGACATGAGCGCGGAGGGTGCGCGGGCCCGGGGGCGGCTCGAGGCGCGGCTCAACCCTCGGGTGCTTGGCGAGCTCCGGGACCTGCCGATCCGGCCCGACCGGCCGCTCCTCGTGGTGGATTGCGACGAGGTGATGGTGGACTTCGCGGGCCATCTCGGCCGGTTCGCCGAGAGCCTCGGGATCGTCATGCGCCTCGAGCGCTACGAGCTCGAGGGCGCCTTTCGGGAGACGTCGACGGGCCGGCGGCTCGCCTTTCCCGAGGCGATCGGGCTCATCCAGCGCTTCTTCGCCGAGGAGACCGCGCGACAGGCGGCGTTGCCGGGCGCCGCTGAAGCGCTCGACCGGCTCTCGGACGCGGCCCAGATCGTCGTCCTCACCAATGTGCCGCACCGGGCGCGCCCGGCTCGAATCGCGAACCTCGCCGGCCTCGGCATGGGCTATCCGCTGGTGGCCAACGAGGGCGGGAAGGGGCGGGCGCTGGCCTGGCTGGCGTCGCGGCTGGCGCCGGGCGTGCCGATCGCCTTCGTCGACGACAGCCCCAGCCAGATCGCCAGCGCGGCGCGCCGGGCCGAGGCGGTGCGCCGCGTGCAGTTTCTGGGTGCCGTGGCGGTGCGCGGGGTGATCCCGGCCGCGCCGGAGGCGGACCACAGGGTGGCGAGCTGGGCCGCGGCGGAGGGCGTGATCCGGCGGCATCTGGGGGGCTGAGGGGCCGGCGCGTCCCGGACGGCGGCCCCGCCCACCCGGGCCGAGGGGAGC
>CAYXPI010000088.1:0-14949 GCA_964467005.1 uncultured Limibaculum sp.
TGCGGCGGATCTCCTCGTCGCGCCCGATCACCGGGTCGATCTTGCCCTCGCGCGCGGCCTGGGTGAGATCGCGGGCATACTTCTTGAGCGCGTCATAGCCCTCCTCGGCGGAGGCGGTGTCGGCGGTGCGGCCCTTCCGGAGCTCGGCGATCGCCTGCTCGAGCGGCTGGGGGCGGAGCCCCGCGCTCTCCAGCACCTTGGCCGCCTCCGTACCCTTGGCCAGCGCCAGCGCCATCAGCATCCGCTCCGCCGAGACGAAGCTGTCGCCCGCCTTGGCAGCGAGGGCCTCCGCCTCGTCCAGCGCACGGGCGAGGCCGGGATCGATGTAGACCTGACCGTCGCCGCCCGAGACCTTCGGCAGCTTCGCGAGCGCGGCCCGGGCCCCCGAGAGTGCGGCCTGGGCGTCGCCCTGCGCCTGGGCGATCAGATTGGCCGCCAATCCCTGGTCATCCTCCAGGAGTGCGGTCAGGAGGTGAATGGGCGTGAGCCGCTGATGCCCCTCGCGGAGCGCAAGGCTCTGAGCCGCTTGCAGAAAGCCGCGGGCGCGGTCAGTCAATTTCTCAAAGTTCATGGGCCGTCTCCTCTCGAGCGATCCGGCCGTGGCGCCCGGCTGGCGGCGCGCCCGGCCCCTCCTCCATGGGCGCGGATGCCCGGGTGTCGGCGCATCCAAGGCGTAGAAGTGGGCAGCGGGAAACGCATCCGCAACCCATCCGTGGCAATCTCGTCACATTGGAAGGGGAGGCGCCGATGATCTGGACGGTGATTGGCCTCGCGGCCGGGCTCGCGCCGGCGGATCCGCCCGCCTGCCGCGCGGAGCCGACGGAGGCCGGGCGGGCCGCCTGCCTCGCGCTGGCGGCGGATCTGGCCGACCACGCGATGGAGGCCGCGCTCCTGCGTGTGGCGGCGCAGGTTCAGGGCGCGGGGGCCGGGGAGCCGGGGGCCTACGCTCAGGAGGTGATGGCACGCCAAGCGGCCTGGCGCGATGCGGTGCGCGCCGCCTGCGGCACCAGGGGGCTGGACGCCGCCCGCTGCCGGTTTCGTGCGGCGGAGCACCGTGCGGCGACGGTGTCCGCGCTCGTGGCGGAGGCCGAGGCCCGCCTGGGTCTCGCGGATCCCTATGCGGGCTTCGAGCCCTATCTCGAGGTGCTGCCCGGGCCCGGGGGCCGCTTCCGCGTCACACCCCGGATCGACCTGCCCGCGCCGCGCTGAGAGCGTCCGCACGGGCGCGCGGACGCCGTTGTCGCCCGGCCGCTCGGTCCGAGATCGCCGCCGCCGGAGGCGTGTTCGACCGGGCCTTGCGCCCGCGCATTCGGTCTGCCACGAGACAGTCATGGTGGCCGATCCCCGTCTCATCGTCGCGCTCGACCTGCCCAACGCGCTCGAGGGCGGTGCCATGGCCGAGCGCCTCGGCCCCCGCGTGGGCTTCTACAAGATCGGGCTCGGGATGCTCACGGGCGGCGGCCTCGCGCTGGCCATGGAGCTCAAAGAGGCGGGCAAGCGCGTCTTCCTCGACATGAAGCTTTTCGACATCGGCGCGACGGTGGAGGCGGCCGTGCGCGGGCTCTCCCAGTTCGATCTCGATGTCCTTACCGTGCATGGCGATCCGCAGGTGGTGGCCGCCGCAGTCGAGGGCCGCGGCGGGAGCGACCTCAAGATCCTCGCCGTCACGGTCCTCACCTCGCTCGACCGGGGGGATCTCGACGCCATGATGATCGCCCCGGGCCCGGTGGCGGACATCGCGCGAGAGCGGGCGCGCCGGGCCCTCGCGGCGGGGGCGGACGGGGTGATCGCCTCGGCGACGGAAGCCGCCGCCATCCGCGCGCTGCCCGAGGCCGCGGGCCGGCTCATCGTCACCCCCGGCATCCGTCCCCGTGGCGCGGCCTTGGGCGACCAAAAGCGGGTGGCGGGCCCGGCCGAGGCCCTCGCGGCGGGCGCGGACCACATCGTCGTCGGCCGCCCGATCTGGGCCGCGGCCGATCCGCGCGCGGCGGCCGAGGCCGTGCTCGCCGAGATGGCCAGCGCCTGAGCCCTTGCGCCCGCGCCCGCGGCCGGCATCCTAAGCGCGCGCCGCCCCGGAGTGTCCCGATGCCGAGCCTCTGCCGCGATTGCCTGACCTGGGACGAGGCGCCCTCTGCGGCGCGGTGCCGGGCCTGCGCGAGCCCGAGGCTCGTCACCCACCCCGATCTCGGCCGTTTGGCCATCGCCCATATCGACGCCGACGCCTTCTACGCGTCCGTGGAGAAGCGCGACCGGCCCGAGCTCGCCGACCGCCCGGTGATCGTCGGCGGCGGGCGTCGGGGGGTGGTGACGACCTGCTGCTACATCGCGCGCGTGGCCGGGGTGCGCTCGGCCATGCCGATGTTCAAGGCGCTGAAGCTCTGCCCGGAGGCCGAGGTCGTGCGCCCGCGCATGGAGGTCTACGCGGCCGTCTCGTCCGAGATCCGGGCGCGGATGCTGGCGCTCACGCCGTTGGTGGAGCCCCTCTCCCTCGACGAGGCGTTCCTCGACCTCTCCGGCACCGAGCGGCTGCTGGGCGGCGCCCCCGCCGCCGCCCTCGCCGGCCTTGCGCTGGAGATCGAGCGCCGCCTCGGCATCACCGTGTCCGTGGGCCTCAGCCACAACAAGTTTCTCGCCAAGACCGCGTCGGACCTCGACAAGCCCCGCGGGTTCTCCGTGCTGGGGCCCGAGGAGGCGGAGGCGTTCCTGGCGCCTCGCCCGGTGCGCAGCCTCTGGGGTGTGGGCGCGGCCTTCGCCGAGCGGCTGGAGGCGGACGGTTACCGCCAGAACCGGAACCTCACGGCCGCTGGGGAGGGGCGGCTCCTTGCGCGCTACGGCGCCCAGGGCGCGCGGCTCCACGCCCTCGCCAGGGGCCAGGACGACCGCCGCGTGACCCCGGACCGCCCGGTGAAATCCATCTCCTCCGAGACGACCTTCGACATCGACCTCGCGGAGGCCGAGCCGCTGGAGGGTCATCTCTGGCGCCTCGCCGTGAAGGTGTCGGACCGAGCGAAGGCCAAGGGGTTGGCGGGCGCTCGAGTGACGCTTCGCCTCAAGACCGCGCGGTTCCGAAGCCTCAGCCGGCAGACCAGCCTCTCCGAGCCGACGGCGCTTGCCGAGAGCCTCTACGCCGCGGCGCGGCCGCTCCTGCACGCCACATTGCCAGAGGGGCCCTTTCGGTTGATCGGCATCGGGCTCTCCGCGCTGACGCCCGCCCCGGATAGCCCGGCGCCCGGGCTCTTCGGCGACGGCCCCACCCGGGCCCACGCCACCGAGCGGGTGACCGACGAGCTTCGGGCCCGGTTCGGCAGCGACATAATCTTTCGCGGGCGCGCGCTCAGATAGGGCAAGGCTTGCCGCGGTGCACGCCAAACGGGCAACTGTGTCAAATCAGTCCTAATTCCTTGGTCGGGCTGAAAAAAACGCCTTTTGGCGTCGCGGCCATGCGGATTGTCGGTTGATCTTGCTGCGGCGCACCACTACTTTCAGGGGGCGATACGTTGTATCGTAGCCCTTCCTGGGCGTTTCCTCCCTTAGACTGGGCCGGGGCAACCCGGCCCCTTTTTTATGGCGGAGGCGGTCACTCCGCCGCGAGGGTCCGCGCCTCCCCGGCGATGCCGGAGAGCGCGCCCACCACCTCGCTCAAAACCGCGCGAAGGGCGTCGAAGTTCGGGCTGGGCTCGACCCGGCGCTGATCGAGATAGAGCCCGCGATCGACCTCGATCTGCACGGCGTGGAAGGCCTCCTGCGGGCGGCCGTAGCGCTGGGTGATGTAGCCGCCGGCGAAGGGCGTGTTGCGCGCGACCCGCAGCCCCGCGGCCTCGAACACCTCCTGGGTGCGTGCGATCACGGCCCGCCCGCAGGAGGCGCCGAACCGGTCCCCCAGCACAATCTCGGGCACCCGCCCCCGCACCCGGGGGGCAGCGCGCAGCGCCTCGGTCGGCATCGAGTGGCAGTCGAAGAGGAGCGCCCAGCCGAAGCGCGCCCGGGCCCGCTCCGCAAGACCCTCGAGGCAGTCATGATAGGGCGCGTGAAACTGGCGGATCCGCGCCTCCGCCTCGGCCCGTGAGATCTTGCCGAGATAGATCTCCTCGCCCTCCGCCACCACCCGCGGCACCACGCCGAGACCCGCCGCCACGCGCTGGTTGATGCCGGGCGCGCTCACCCCGTCGATGAGCGCGGGATCGAGATCCGACGGCGCGCGGTTGAGATCGAGCCAGGCGCGAGGCGCCGTCGCGCACAGGAGCGGCGCGCCCCAGGCGGGCGCCGCGGCGAAGAGCCGGTCCACCAGCGCATCCTCCGACGCCCTCAGCCTCAGGAGATCGAGCCGCGACCGTGCGACGAGGGCACTCGGATAGGCCCGGCCGCTGTGGGGCGAGCTGAAGATCGCCGCGGAGGCGAGGCGCTCCGGCTCGAGCAGTCGGTAAGGTGGGACCTGGTTCATCGGCTCGAACTTAGTCCTGCGCGCGGGCGACGGCACCTCTTTTTTGCGCGCCCGGGAGTGTCTTGCGCTCGCCCGGGGATCGGCTTATAGGCTGAGGCTTCGAGACGGGGGCGCGTAGCTCAGCGGGAGAGCACTACGTTGACATCGTAGGGGTCGCTGGTTCAATCCCAGCCGCGCCCACCACCGTCGCCAGCGGGGCCGCTCGCACGCGGTATCTCGAGGCGAACCTCGAGCCCCGGCCCTGCGTCATCGAGATCGAGCCGCGCCCCATGAAGCCGCGCCACGGCCGCCACGAGGGCAAGGCCGAGGCCGCTGCCCTCCCCCCGCGCGGGGTCCAGCGTCGCGAACCGGCCGAGCACATGGGCGCGCTTCTCCGCCGGAATGCCCGGTCCGCGATCGCGCACCGAGATGACCGCGGCTTTCCCGTCGAGCCCCGTCACAACGGTCACGGCGCTGCCCGCGGGCGCGTAACGGAGCGCGTTGTCGAGGAGGTTGGACAGCGCCCGGGCGAGAAGCTGGGGATGGCCGCGAACCGGGGCGGATGCCCCGCCGAGGCACAGCGCGATCTCCTGCTCCGCGGCCGCGGGTTCGTAGAGTTCCACCGCGTCGCGTGCGAGTTCCGCAAGGTCGACCGGCTCGAAACCGTCGCGACCCACCCCGGCCTCGGCGCGGCTGATCTCAGTGAGCGCTTCGAAGAGACGGATGAGCGCCGCCGTTTCCGCCGTCGCCCGGGCGCCGATCTCCTCCCGGGCCGCGGGGTCGATGTCCGGATCCGTGAGCTCGCCCATCCGTGCGCGGAGCCGGGTGAGCGGGGAGCGGAGGTCGTGGGCCAGGCTATCGGTCACGGTGCGGAGGGTGTCCACCAGGGCCTCGATCCGGTCGAGCATGGCGTTGAGCGTGGCGTTTAGCCGGTCGAAGGCGTCGGCGGTGCCGTGGAGAGGGATGCGCCGCGCGAGATCGCCGGACATGATCTCCTGCGCCGTGCGCCGCACCTCGCCGAGCCGCCGGGCCACGACACGGGAGAGGAGCCAGCCCGCGACGAGGCTGAGCACAAGCGCGAGCCCTAACGCCCAGAGAGAGGCCTCGACCAGCGCGGCCCCGATCTCGGCCCGCGCCCCGGCGTCGCGAGCCACCAGGAGGCGCTCGCCCCCCGGCAGGCGGAACGCGATGGCGGAGACCCGCGCGGCCTCGGCCCGGTCCGTCCGGTAGAGCTTGAGCTCCCGCGGCCCCTGCTCGGGCGCGACCGTGGGCGGCCAGGCGCCGAGATTGCCAGTGAGCGGGCGGCCATACCGATCGGTCAGGAGATAGACCCAGGCGTCCTCCCCGGCGAGAAGCCGGCGTTCGATCGCTTGGGCGAGACCGAGGAGCCCGCCGGCGGCGTATTGCTCCTCGAGCGCGGCCACCTGAGCCGTCAGCGCCCCCTCGGCCTCGCCTTCGAGAATATCGACCGTCCGGTAGGCGAACAGGCCCAACACCAGCCCGGCCGAGAGCGCGACCAAGGCGAACTGCGCCGCGATGAGCCGGCTCGTCGCGCTCCGGAGCATCGGGCCTCAGCCCGGATCGGCGAGCACATAGCCCGCCCCCCGCACCGTGCGGATGAGCGGCTCCTCGCCCGGGCCGTCGATCTTCTTGCGGAGCTTCGAGATGTGCACCTCGATGACGTTGGTCTGCGGATCGAAATGATAATCCCAGAGCGCCTCGAGCAGCATCGTCCGCGTCACCACCCGGCCCTTGCGCCGGAGGAGATAGGCGAGCATCTGGAACTCCCGCGGGCGCAGAGCGATCTCCCGCGTCCCGCGGCTGACCCGGCGGGCCACGAGATCCACCGTGAGATCGGCGCAGGCGAGGGTCGTCTCCTCCCGCGTCTCGGCCGGTCGGCGCAGGAGCGCCTCGGCCCGGGCGGTCAGCTCTTCGAAGGAAAAGGGCTTTACCAGGTAATCGTCCGCGCCGGCGCGGAGCCCGCGAACCCGCTCGTCAACTGATCCCAGCGCCGTCAGCATGAGCACCGGGGTGGTCACCCCCGCCGCCCGGATCGAGCGCAGGAGGCAGAGGCCGTCGAGCTCGGGAAGCATCCGGTCGAGGATCACGAGATCGAACGAGGCGTCGGTGGCCCGAAAGAGCCCGTCCCGCCCGCTCTCGCTCGTCTCCACCCGGTAGCCGGCACCCGACAGGCCCTTGGTGATGTAGGCGGCGGTGGTGGGATCGTCCTCCACCAGCAGCACGGAGTGGGTCATCCTCGGCCTCCTCGCCCCACCGGCTCGTCTCAGCCCAGGCGAAGGCCGAGATAGAGCTGGTTGCCCCGGCGATTGACCAGGAGAAGGCGGTTGTCGGAGCCGCCCTCGGACAGAGCCCGTTCAAGCTCCGACGGAGTGGCCACGGCACGCCGATCCACCCTCAGGATGACGTCGCCGACCGAGAGCCCCGCCTGCGCCGCGGCTCCGCCGGGCCGGACGGAGGTGACGACGACGCCGCTCACCTCCCCCTCGAGCCCGATGTTCTCGCGCGCCTCGGGGGTGAGCGCGCCCAATGTCGCCCCAAGCGCCTCGGAGGCCACGCGCCGGCTCTCCGCCGGGCGTCGGGCAGCCCGCCGCCCGTCGTCGAAGGTGCCGACCGCGATCTCGGTGTTGACGCGCCGGCCGCTCCGCAGGAGCTCGACCGGCACCGCGGCCCCCGGCTCCGCGCGGCCCACGAGCTTCGGCAGATCCCGGCTGGTGGTCACCTCGTCGCCGCCGAAGGTGAGGATCACGTCGCCCGTCTCCAGCGTCCCGTCCGACGGCCCGCCCTCAATGACCGAGGCCACGAGCGCGCCCCGAGGCCGATCGAGCCCGAGGGCCACGGCGATCTCCGGGGTCACGCGCTGGATGCGGATGCCGAGCCAGCCCCGGTCCACCACGCCCTGGGTGCGGAGATCGGCGACGACATCGGCCACGATGTTGGAGGCGACCGCGAAACCGATGCCCACAGAGCCGCCATTGGGGCTGTAAATCGCCGAGTTCACGCCGATCACCTCGCCCGCCATGTTGAAGAGCGGGCCGCCGGAATTGCCCCGGTTGATCGCGGCGTCGGTCTGGATGAAGTCGACATAGGGCCCCGAGCGGAGGTCGCGCTCGGTGGCCGAGACGATCCCGGAGGTCACCGTGCTGCCGAGGCCGAAGGGGTTGCCGACGGCGAAGACATCCTCACCGACCCGCACCGCGTCCGAATCCCCGAGCGCGACGGCCGGCAGGGGCTGGTCCGCCTCGATCCGCAAGAGCGCAAGATCGGTCTCGGGATCGGCGCCCACGAGCTCGGCCGCGTAATCCCCGAGGTCCGACAAACGCACGGTGATGTCGTCCGCGTCCTCGATCACATGGTGATTGGTGACGACCAGCCCGCCCGCGTCGATCACGAAGCCCGAGCCCAGGCCCTGCCGCCGGCCCGATCCGCCGAAGGGCCGCCGATCCGGTCCGCCGAAGCGGCGGAAGAACTCCTCGAAGGGTCCGCCGAAGCCGAAGCGCTCGTCGCGCATCCGGGGCCCGCGATCCTCGGTGGCCAGCACGGTCACCACCGCCGGGCTCACGGTCTCCACGAGGTCGGCGAGCTCGGTGTCGGCCGCGGCCGGGGCGGCGGACCAGAGGGCGGCGGCGAACCCCGCGGCCACCGCGCCGGGGCGTGCGCTGGCAAAAAGCGATGTGGTCATGGACGATCTCCTGTCTCCGTTGGGCGCGCGGCCCATCTGGTGTGAGGATGGCCCCCCTGCCTGAGCGGCGCCTGACCGGTGGATGAATTTCCGTTCATTTTTCTCGACTCAGATCACCGACTCCTCGCGGAGGGGAACGCCCGACAGCACCCGGTCCGGCGCCAGCGCTCGGAGGTCGAGCGCGCGGTGATGCCCTGCCACCACGAGATCCGCCACCCCCTGCCCCATCGCCGGCGCCTGCTGGAGCCCGTGCCCGGAAAAGCCGCAGAGATGCAGAAGGCCGCCGATCTCCGGGTCCCACCCGATGAGGGCGTTCTGGTCGAAGGCGTTGAACTCGTAGTGCCCGATCCAGGAGGTCAGCACCCGCAGCCGCTCGAAGGTGGGGATGCGCGCGGCGAGCGCCGGCCAGGCCGCCTCCTCGAACGGCTCCGGCCACGCGAAGTCGTCCTCCGCCACGGCCCGGTCGTCCGCCGGCGCGTAGCCGCAAAGATAGTTCGCGCCGTCTTGGCGGACATGCACGCCCGAGGGGTCGATCACCAGCGGCAGCGGGCCCGATCCCGGCGGCTCGGCGGCAAACACCACCGTGCAGCGACGGCGCGCTTCGATGGGGAGACGGCGCCCCGCCATGGCCGCCACACGGCCCGCCCGGGTGCCGGCCGCGTTGACCACCGTGCCGACATTGACCCGCGCCCCGTCCGCCAGCCGCAGAGCGCAGACGCCCCGTGGCCCGAGCTCGACCGCGACGACCTCGCCCGCCACGCACTCGGCCCCGAGATCCGCCGCCTTCCGCCGAAACCAGGCGACCATCGTGCCGCCGTCGAAGTATCCCTCGTCCCCTGGATTGTGGCTGGCCAGCAGGATGTCGTCGGTCACGATGCCGGGCACCCGGAGCGCAAGCTCGTCGCGGGAGAGGAGTTGCGTGCCCACCCCCTCGGCTGCCTGCACCGCGTGAGCCCGCCGGAGCGCCTCGGCCTGAGCCGGATGGCCCGCGAGGTAGAGATAGCCGAAGCCTTCGAGCCGGATCTCCGGGCAGAGAGGATCCCCCATCCGCTCGCGAAACGCGCGAAGGAAGCGCACACCGGCCTGGCTCACCCGGATGTTGACCGGCGTGGAGAACTGCTGGCGGATGCAGCTGTTGCTGAGGGAGCTGGCGGCCTGGGCGAAGGTCGGATCCCGCTCGACGAGGAGGAGGCGGCCGCTGAAGCCCGGGTCCGACAGAAGATGCCAGGCAGCGGAGGCGCCCATGGCCCCCGCGCCCACGATCGCGACATCGTAGGCACGGTGCGCCGGGGCGTCGCTCCAGGCTCTCACGGGCGATCCGCGTGCGGGGCGGCGCGGCGCCCACTCTCGCCCGCGGTGGCACAGGGGAGGGCCGTCGTCCGCGGCCGGTCGACGCCCATGGTCGGCCTTCGCTCCATCGTCACCTCCCGTGTCGTCACCGGCCTGTCCCGGGTGGCCGGAGGGCGGCCCGCCCCCTCGGTGCGGCGAGCGCCGCCTATGCCGGAGAATGCTATGCCGAGCTTTGCCACCCGGTCGAGCCCGGAGCCGCCGCCGCACGCGCGGGCGTCACCGCTCACCCGGCCGCGACGCCCATTCCGGGGAGCGCGCTGAGGGCGGGCTCGTAGGCGAAGAGCGCAGGGGTGCCGCCGGTGTGGACGAAGACGACGGGGCGCCCGCCCCCGGTTCCGGCGACGGTGAGCGCCCCTGCCATCGCCTTGGCGGTGTAGACGGGGTCGAGCATCAGCCCCTCGCGGCGAGCCGCGGCGAGAAGCGCGCGCTCCGCCGGCAGGTTGAGCCGCCCGTAGCCCGGGGCGAGGACGCGGTCGGTCAGTCGGATGTCCTTCGCGGCCACGGGATTGGCGACGCCGAGAAGCGCCGCGAGCCCCTCCGCACGGCCGGCGATGCGCGCGCGCTGAGGCTCCACTGCCCGGCGCACGCAGACGCCGGTGACCGGGATGCCGCTGCCGAGCGCGCGAAGCCCGAAAAGAAGGCCCGCATGGGTGGCGCCGCTGCCCGAAGCCACGACGATCTCGGCGCGCTCGAGACCGGCCTCGCGCATCTGCCGAAGGAGCTCCTCCGCCGCGAGCACGTAGCCGAGCGAGCCGAGCGGCGGGTGCCCCGGCCCGAGCGGGATGACATAGGGCACCCGGCCCTCGCCGCGGAGCCGCTCGGCGAGGGCCATCAGCGCCGCATCCGCCCCGGCTTCGTCCTCGCCAGTGGGATAGGGGTGGAGCACAGCCCCCGTCAGCCGCTCCACGAGCACGTTGCCCGAACGGCGATAGGCGGTGTTCGGGTCTGGCACCCTTTCCTCGGCCTGGATGTGGCAGGCGAGGCCCAGCCGTGCCGCGATGGCCGCGGTCAACCGGCAGAAATTCGACTGGACCGCGCCGGTGATCAGCACCGTGTCCGCGCCCTCCGCCAGGGCCGCGCCGATGTAGAAGTCGAGCTGGCGCACCTTGTTGCCGCCGAAGGCGATGGGGAGGGCGTCGTCGCGCTTCACCCAGACCGGGCCACCCGTCTCGTCCGAGAGCCGGGGCAGCGGCTCGAGCGGCGTCGCCGCCAGGGCAATCCCCGCACGCGGGTGCCGGGCGATGCGGGCCGCGAGGGTCACGCCCGCCCGCCGAGGAGCGTGGCAGACCCGTCCGCCAGCAGGACCGCCGCGATCACCCCGATCCCGGCGAGCACCACCTGTCGAAACCGCGTCTCGGATATGAGTGGCGCGATCAGCACGCCGCCCAGCGTGCCGGCTACGACCGCCGGCGCCAGCCGAAGCATGAGCGCAAGGCTCGCGCCGTCGACCGCGCCGACGGCCGCTTGGGCGAGGAGGATGCTCGAATAGGCGGGGAGGAAGAAGAGCGTGAGCGTGGCCCGGATCCGAGCCTTGCCGGCCCCGGCCGCGCCCAGGCTCAGCGCCACCAGCGGCCCGGGCATGGCGAGCGCACCGCCCAGGACGCCGGGGAGGACGCCTTGGCGCCAGGAGATCGGGCGGGGCGCCCCGGCGGCCGCGCGCCACAGCATCCCCGCCAGCACCAGCGCGAGCGTGAGCCCGGCGCCGAGCTTGAGCGCCCAGGTCTCGGCCAGGAGGAGGAGCGCGAGCCCCACTGGCAGGCCGAGGATCCCGCCGAGGCAGATCCGCGCCAGCGCTCGGCCGTCGACCTCGCGTCCGACGACCGGCACCAACAGCGTTGCCACCAGGAGGCAGAGCCCGGCCGTGACCGGCATCGCGCCGGAGCTGTCCATCAAGAGGAGGAGCGCCGGCCCTGCGACCAGCGCGAATCCGAGCCCAGTGACGGCCTGAACGAGCGCGGCGAGGGCGACCGCTCCGTGAAGTGCGAGATCGGACCAGGCCATCCGTGGCCGGCCCCGGTCAGATCCCGCCGCGGCGATGACGCGCCGCAGCAAGGACTGGGGCGGGGCGCGCAGCTGACGGGACGGTGACGAACATGGAGCGAGCTTTCCGCGGTTGCCGACGCGGGGGCGGTCTCCCCGGGGTCAAGCAAAGTCGAGCACAGGGCCCGGGGCGGAACAAGAGGGCCGCGGCGCCCGATGCCGCTCCCCAGCGAAAAAGCGACGGTGCACGGGCTTTCGGCTTCCGCCCGACCGCCTATCTGGATGAGGTAGCACCGAGGGAGAGCTCCATGACCACCATCACCGTCTGCACCACCTGCCGTCAGCCGCATCTGCGCGAGGCCAAGGAGGGCGATCCCTGCGGCGAGGCGCTGCTCGCGGCCATCGAGGCCGCCGCGGAGGGCGTTGAGGGGGTCGAGGTGCGGGGCGTCGCTTGCCTGATGGGCTGCGGCCATGGCTGCAACGTCGCGGTCTCGGAGGAGGGCAAGATGGCCTATGTCCTCGGCCGGTTCGAGCCGGGGGCGGAGGCGGCGGCGGCGCTCGTGGCCTACGCGTCGCAGCACGCGGAGAGTGAGCGCGGCGTCATCCCTTTCAAGGCCTGGCCGGAGGGGGTGAAGGGCCATTTCGTCGCCCGCGTGCCGCCCCTTCTCACGGGCGCCTGAGCGCCAGCGCGAGGAGCCCGTCGATGTCGAGATGGGTCTCCAGATGGTCGGCGAGCGCGTCGAGCGCGGCCTCGTTCGCCGCCTCATGCGCCCGCGCGGACGCGACGCCGAACCCCGCGAGATAGGCGGCCCGGAACGCGTCCGCGCCGAAGAGACCGTGGCAGTAGGTGCCGGCCACCCGGCCGCAGGGCGAGGTCGCCCCCTCCGCCCGGCCGTCGATTTCGAGGACGGGCCGTGCGGTGTCCGACCCCTCGGTCCGGCCGATATGCATCTCGTAGCCGGTGACCTCGGTGCCCGTCATGAGGTCCCGCCCCCGCACCGGGGTCAGGCGCTTCTCCGGCGTCATCACCGTCTCCACATCCAGGAGGCCGAGGCCCTCCGCCTCCCCCGGCGGCCCTTCGATGCCCTCGGGATCGAGGATCCGTCGGCCGAGCATCTGGTACCCGCCGCAGAGGCCGAGCACCCGGCCGCCGCGCCTCAGATGCGCGGCGATGTCGATGTCCCACCCCTCCTCGCGGAGCCGCGCGAGGTCCGCCCGCGTGGATTTCGAGCCGGGCAGGAGCACGAGATCCACGTCGCCCGGCAGCGGCTGACCGGGCCGCACGAGGCTGAGCCGCACCGCCGGCTCGAGCGCCAGCGGGTCGAGATCGTCGAAATTCGCGATCCGGTCGAAGACGAGGCACGCGATGTGGAGGGGGCCGTCGCCGCCCCGCTCGGCGAGGTCGAGGGCGTCCTCCGCGGGCAGATCGCCGGCGCGGGCGAACCAGGGCACGACGCCGAAGCCGGGCCAGCCGGTCCGCCGCACGATCTCCCGGTAGCCGTCGTCGAAGAGGCGCGGATCGCCGCGGAACTTGTTAATCACGAACCCTCGGATCATCGCGGAATCGGCGGGGTCGAGCACGGCCTGCGTGCCCACGATCTGGGCGATCACCCCGCCCCGGTCGATGTCGCCCATCAGCACCACCGGCACCCCGGCCGCCCGCGCAAACCCCATATTCGCAATGTCATGGGCGCGGAGATTGATCTCCGCCGGCGAGCCCGCCCCCTCCACCAGCACAAGATCCGCCGCGGCGCTCAGGCGTTGGAAGCTCTCGAGCACGGGGGCGAGCAGCCTGGGCTTCAGGCGGCCATACTCCGCCGCGCGGGCGGTGGCGATCCGACGGCCCTGGAGCACCACCTGCGCGCCCGTCTCGGTCTCGGGCTTGAGAAGCACGGGGTTCATGTCGGTGTGCGGGGCGCGGCCGGCGGCGCGGGCCTGGAGCGCCTGGGCCCGGCCGATCTCGCCGCCATCCTCCGTCACCGCCGCGTTGTTCGACATGTTCTGGGGCTTGAAGGGCGCCACGCTCAAGCCCCGCCGCACCGCCGCCCGGCAGAGCCCGGCGACCAGCACGGACTTGCCGACATTCGACCCCGCCCCCTGGATCATCAGGCTCGGCATGGGCGCACTCTTTGGTATGGTCGGGGGAGGGTCATTTGAGGGGCAGGCATGGAAAAGCGCTATCAGGTCTTCATCAGCTCGACCAAGGAGGATCTCGAGGACGCCCGCCAGGAGGTCTCCCAGGCGCTGCTGCGCGCCAACTGCTTCCCCGCCGCCATGGAGCTCTTCCCCGCTGTCGACGAGGGTATCTCCGACTACATCAAGGAGGTCATCCGCGAGAGCGACTATTACATCGTGATTTCTGCGGGAAAATACGGTTCGATCGATCCCGAGACGGGCAAGAGCTATACCGAGCTCGAGTATGATTACGCCATGGAGATCGGCAAACCGATCATCCGCCTTCTCCACAAAGATCCATTCAAAAAATTGACTGGTGAGAAGATAGAACAAGAGTCAGACAAACGAAAAAGGCTCGAAGCTTTTCGCGAGAAGCTTACTGGAAGTCACTTGGCTCGCTTTTGGGATGAGCCTTCACAGCTTACAGCTGAGGTTGTGTTTGGTCTTCAAGATGCGCAGAGACGTAAGCCGATGGTTGGCTGGGTAAAAGCTGACAAACGATCATCTGATGCTGCAGAAATGAAGATTCTTGAATTGGAGAAAATCGTCGCAGAACTTCGTCTAAACATTAGCGAGGAAAAAAAGGAGATCGATCTTGATGAACTAGTCGTGAAGTTATGGGAGATATTAAAGAAAAGATTTGAGCTGGAGTTTGTTGATTGGCCAGAGGAGCGCGGCCATTCGCTTTTGATTGCTTTTGCTGTTGCATGTTATGTTCACACTAATCTTGATGATATAGAAGGATATTTTATTACATTGGATGATGAATTTCGCTTTAAGCGATCGGAAAGATACAAGATTTTCAGAAACATAATGGCACTTTACGAATCTTTTCATTTTCTCGAGACCGAACCAATTTTCGGTGATTCCGGTCATCTAAAATCGTTTTCATGCAGATTGACACCAAGCGCCAGGCGTGCAGTTGCTCCAATAATTAGATTTACCTAATACTCGACACCCTGTTGCGCCTTGATGCCGGAGCGGAAGGGGTGTTTGACGAGCTCCATCTCGGTGACGAGGTCGGCCGCCTCGATGAGCGGCTCCTTGGCGTTGCGCCCGGTGAGGACGACATGGGTCATCTCGGGCTTCTCGGACTGCAGAAAGCTCACGACCTCCCCCACATCGAGATAATCGTAGCGGAGCGCGATGTTGATCTCGTCGAGCAGCACCATGCGCAACCGCTCGTCGCGGATCAGCTCCTGCGCCTTCTCCCAGGCCGCAACGGCCATCTCGATGTCGCGGGCCTTGTCTTGGGTCTCCCAGGTAAAACCCTCGCCCATGGTGTGGAACTGGCAGACATCGCCGAAGCGCTCCTCGATCAGCG
>CAYXPI010000089.1:0-14773 GCA_964467005.1 uncultured Limibaculum sp.
GGACCCCCGAAAACACCCCCATAGACCCGGCGAGCCGCGACCCCGACCAGGAATTCTACACCCCGCAATGGGGCTTGGTTACCCCCTTCGCGATCCCCCGCGCCGATGCCTACCGTCCAGTCCCGCCGCAGCCCTTTTTCGTCAGCGGTGTGCAGGCGGAGCTCGACATCGCCACCGCGACCATCACGCGCGACGGCCGCACCCTGCCCGTCTCCCGCGATCTCGTCGGCCCTGTCATCAATCCGGCATTCATCGCCCAAGCCGAGGAAGTCGCGCGCTGGTCCGCCGAGTTGACCGACCGACAGAAGATGATGGCGGAATTTTGGGAAGACGCGACCGATACCGCCTTCCCGCCTGGGACCTGGATGGTCTTCGCGCAGTTTGTCTCCGCGCGCGACAATCACACGATGGACGACGACGCGAAGCTCTTTTTCACGCTGGCTAACGCCATGCTCGACGCCTCGATCGCCACCTGGGAGGCGAAAGTGCATTACGACTATGTGCGTCCGGTGCGGGCAATCCGCAGCCTCGGCCGGCTCGGGTTGCTCGGAACGCCAGGAACCGATGCGGTCACCGGAGAGCGCGGGCAGATCGTCGCTTCCTGGGCCGGGCCCGGCCGCGGCACGCAGCCGATCCTCGCCCGCCGATGGCTGAGCTACCAGACGCCCGATCTCGATCCCTCGCCGCCTTTCGCCGAGTACCCTTCTGGCCATTCGAGTTTCTCGGCCGCCGGTGCCGAGGTGCTGCGCCGCTTAACCGGAGACGACCGTTTCGGCGCCGCAGTGACCTTTGCACCGGGGAGTTCGCGCTTCGAGCCAGGCGTGACGCCCAAGACGCCGATAACCCTCGCCTGGCCGACTTTCAGCGCGGCCGCCGACGAAGCGGGCGCAAGCCGTCGTTATGGCGGGATCCACTTCACCGAAGGCGATCTGGTGGGACGGGAAATGGGGCGCAAGATCGGGGCCCGGGTGGTCGAAGCTTCGATGCGGCTGTTCACGGGCGGTTAATCGTGCCCCGGGACCGCCATGCCCTACCCCGCCCGGATCGAGCATGGTATCCCCGTTGCAGAATGCGTTATCCCTTTTACCACGCAAAAATGCCGTGAAACCTGAGACCTGGAGGTCCCGATGAGCCTGCGCATCAACGACACCGCCCCCGACTTTACCGCTGAAACCACCGAAGGGCCGATCTCGTTCCACGAGTGGATCGGCGACGGTTATGCGGTGCTGTTCTCCCATCCCAAAGACTTCACCCCGGTCTGCACCACCGAACTCGGCACAATGGCGGGCCTCAAAGCGGAGTTTGCCAAGCGAAATGCCAAGATGATCGGCATCTCGGTGGACCCGGTCGACAGCCATCACAAGTGGAAGGCCGATATTCAGACAGCGACCGGCAACGCGGTCGACTATCCGCTGATCGGCGATCCGGAGCTCAAGGTTGCCAAGCTCTACGGCATGCTGCCGGCGGAGGCAGGCGACAGCTCCGAGGGCCGCACCCCGGCCGACAATGCCACGGTCCGCTCGGTCTTCGTCATCGGACCGGATAAGAAGATCAAGCTCAGCCTCACCTATCCGATGACCACCGGCCGGAACTTCGACGAGATCCTGCGCGCGATCGACTCGATCCAACTCACCGCCGCCCATAAGGTCGCAACGCCGGCCAACTGGAAACCGGGCGATGATGTGATCATCACGCCGGCAGTGTCCGACGCGGAGGCCACGGAGAAGTTCGGCGGCTTCGAAACGGTGCTGCCCTATCTGCGCAAGACGAAACAACCAGGCATCTGAGTTGCCGGCCTAAGACCCCAGGCCAACGCGCACAGGGGCGAGCAAGCTGGCGAAGGGCTCTCCCCGCGGGGAGAGCCACCGGCCAAGCGATCCCCGCTCAAGCCGCGTCGAGGAACGGATAGTCCGTGTAGCCGCGCGTATCGCCGCCATAGAAGGTCGTGTGGTCCGGCGGGGTGAGTTGGGCGCCTTGGCGAAGACGCGCCGGCAAGTCCGGGTTGGAGATGAAGGGCCGGCCGAAGGTTACCGCATCGGCCCGCCCGCGGGCGATCCAATCGGCTGCCCGGGCGCGGTCGAAATCGCCGTTGGCCACATAAGTGCCGGACCACAGCCCGCGCATCCGGTCGAGCGCTGCCGCCTCGTCGGAGCCCGCCTCGATGCCCGGAAATTTCTCGACGACGTGCAGGAAGGCGAGTCCACGCCCATCCAGCGCGCGATAGACCTCGGAGAAATGCGCCTCGGGATCGCTGTCGCCCATGTCGTTAAAGCGGCCGAAGGGCGAGAGGCGAACGCCCACGCGCTCAGAGCCCCACACATCGGCCACCGCGTCGATCACGGCGAGCGGCAGCCGCAGCCGGGCCTCGATCGTCCCGCCATAACCGTCGGTCCGCGTGTTGGTACGGTCCTGGAGGAACTGGTCGAGCAGATAGCCGTTCGCGGCATGGACTTCGACGCCGTCGAAGCCGGCCAGCTTCGCCCGTTCGGCCGCCGCCCGGAAATCCACAACAAGGCGCGACAGCTCGTCCGTGGCCAGGGCGCGGGGCTCGGAGACGTCCACCATCCCGTCGATGAAGGTTTGAGCATTGGCGCGGATCGCCGATGGCGCCACCGGGGCGCGCCCTTCCGGCTGAAGCGAGGTGTGCGAGATCCGTCCCACATGCCAGAGTTGCAGCCAGATGCTGCCACCGGCCGAATGAACCGCGTCAGTAATCTTACGCCAGCCCGCGACATGGGCGTCCGTGTGGATGCCGGGCGTATTGATGTAGCCCTTGCCCTCAGCCGAGATTTGGGTCGCCTCGGTCACGATGAGGCCGGCGGAGGCGCGCTGGCGGTAGTACTCGACGGCCATCTCGTGAGGCGTCCCGTCGGGATGGGCACGGTTGCGGGTGAGCGGCGCCATCCAAACGCGGTTGGCCAACGGCTTACCGCCGATCTCGATCGGCTGAAACAGGGCATCGATGTCGGACATTCGCGATCTCCTCTTGGTCGTGCGCAGGATTGCACATGACATCCTGGCCACGACGTGGCGCCTTTGATGCGGCGCAACAAGCCCCGGGCAGGAGAACGGAGTTTTGCGCTAATCGGAGATCGGGCCGGTTGGGACGCCTCAGGCCGCTTGACGAACGATCTTGGCGAGGTCGCGAACGACGGCGAACGCGCCACGCAAGCGCTCGCGGTCTTCCGACCAGTTCCGCCGAACGATCAGCTTGTTCTCCTTAAGCTTGGCGAGATTGGCCGGGTCTGTGAGGTATTGCGCAAGCCCGGCGGGGTTGGCGAAGCTATCCCCGCGGAATTGGATGGTCGCACCTTTGGGTCCGGCATCGAGCCGCGCAACGCCCGCCTTACGGCACATGGTCTTCACCCGCACCACCTTAAGAAGCGTGTCTATCTCTTTGGGTGGCTTGCCAAAGCGGTCATGCAGCTCGGCCGCGAAACCTTCGAGTTCCTCGCGCGTGTGAAGATCGGAGAGCCGTCGATACAGCCCGAGCCGCACCTCGAGATCCGAGATGTAGTCCTCGGGGATCAGCACCGGCACGCCGAGATTAATCTGCGGCGCCCAGGTCTCGCCCTCCTCGATGGAGACCCCGGCCTCGCCGGAGCGGATCTTGGCGATCGCCTCCTCCAGCATGTCCTGATACAGCTCGAAGCCGACCTCCTTCACATGGCCGGACTGCTCCTCGCCGAGCAGGTTGCCCGCCCCGCGGATGTCCAGGTCGTGCGAGGCCAGCGTGAAGCCCGCACCGAGACTGTCGAGCGACCCCAACACCTTGAGCCGGCGTTCCGCTTGGGGGGTGATCGGCTTGTTCGGCTCGGTTGTCAGGTAGGCGTAAGCGCGGAGCTTGGAGCGCCCGACGCGGCCCCTGATCTGATAGAGTTGAGCAAGGCCGAACATATCCGCCCGGTGGACGATCAGCGTGTTGGCCCGCGGAATGTCGAGCCCGCTCTCGACGATGGTGGTGGCGAGCAGCACCCCGTATTTGCCGTCGTAGAAAGCGTTCATGCGGCTGTCGAGCTCGGTCGCCGCCATCTGGCCATGGGCGGTGAGCGCGCTGACCTCGGGCACCTGCTCGGCGAGGAAGGCCTCCATCTCCGGCAGATCCGAGATCCGCGGGACGACGAAGAAGGACTGCCCGCCCCGATAATGCTCGCGCAACAGCGCCTCGCGCACCGTCACCGCGTCGAAGGGCGCCACATAGGTGCGCACGGCCAGCCGGTCCACGGGCGGGGTTGCGATCACCGAGAGCTCGCGCACTCCCGACATCGCGAGCTGCAACGTGCGCGGGATCGGCGTCGCCGTCATGGTGAGGCAGTGGATCTCGGCCCGCATCTGCTTCAGCCGCTCCTTGTGGGCGACGCCGAAATGCTGCTCCTCGTCGATGATCATGAGCCCGAGATTGCAGAACTTGACCGACTTCGCGAGGAGCGCGTGAGTGCCGACCACGATGGCGATCTCGCCCTCGGCCAGGCCTTTGCGGGTCTCGGCCGCCTCCTTGGCGGGCACGAAGCGGGAGAGCTGGCGCACCCGGAGCCCGGTGCCCGCAAAGCGGCTGGCGAATTCCTTGGCGTGCTGGCGGGCGAGGAGCGTGGTGGGCGTGACCACGGCCACCTGGAGGCCCGAGGCCGCCGCCACATAGGCCGCGCGCAGCGCCACCTCCGTTTTGCCGAAGCCCACATCGCCGCAGACCAGCCGGTCCATCGGGCGGCCGGAGGCAAGGTCGCCCAACACCTCCTCGATCGCGCGGAGCTGGTCGTCGGTCTCCTGATAGGGAAAACGCGCACAGAACTCGGCATAGCCCCCGGTGTTGGCCTCCAGCGGGTCGGCCCGCTTGAGCGCCCGGCGGGCGGCGACGGCGATGAGCTGGTCCGCCATCTCCCGGATCCGGGCCTTCATCTTGGCCTTCTTGGCCTGCCAGGCGCCGCCGCCCAGCCGGTCGCGCGCCGCCGCCTCCGGGCCGGAGCGGGGGGGGAGCGGGATGGTGTCGGCGGGGCGGGTGAGCGTCTTGGCCTGCCAGGCGCCGCCGCCCAGGCGGTCGAGCTCGCCCGCCTCCTGGCCGTAGCGGGTGAGGAGCTCGATGTTCTCGACGGGCAGGTAGAGCTTCGAGCCGCCCGCGTATTCGAGCGCCAGGCACGCATGCGGCGCGCCGGCCGCCGCGATGGTTTCGAGGCCGAGATACCGGCCGATGCCGTGGTCGAGATGCACGACGAGATCGCCCGGCGTGAGGGACTGGGTCTCGGTCAGGAAATTGTCCGCCCGGCGGGAGCGGCGGGCCCGGCGGATCAGCCGGTCGCCCAGCACGTCCTGTTCCGAGATCACCGTGATGCCGGGCGCGGTGAAGCCCTGCTCCAGCCCCCAGACGAGGAGATTGACCCCGGCCTCCACCTCCTCCCAGCGTTGGATGGGGCGGGCGCCGGCGATCCCATGGTCCTCGAGCAGACCCTGGAGCCGCTCCCGCGCGCCCTCGGAATAGGAGGCGAGGACCACGGGCCCCGCGGCCTGCGCGGTGCGGATATGGGCCGCCAGCGCGTCGAAGAGGTTGGCCGCGTCGTCGCGCGTGCCCTGGGCCTGGCGCTCGGGCGCGAAGCTGCGGCCCGGGCGGCCGCCCGCATCGATCACCCCGGGGCCGAGCGGCTGCTTGTGGGGGGTGAAGGCGCGCACCGGGCGGGAGGCGAGGGCCGCGGCCCAATCCGCCTCCGAAAGATAGAGGAGCTCGGGCGGCGCGGGGCGGTAGGCCTCGCCCTCGGCGCGGGCGGCGTGGTGCTCGCGCACCTGCTCGATGCGGGCGGCGAGGGCCGCGTCCACCCGGGCGTCGAGGGTGACGGGGGCACCCGGCAGATAGTCGAACACCGTCGCCAGCCGGTCGTGGAAGAGCCCGAGATAGTGCTCCATCCCCTGGTGCTTGCGCCCCTCGGAGACCGCGGCGTAGAGCGGATCGTCGAGCCGCGGGGCGCCGAAGAGCCGGCGATAGGCCGCGCGGAAGCGGCCGATGGTGTCCTCGTCGAGCGCGATCTCCGAGGCGGGCGCAAGGGCGACCCGGGGGATCGTCTCCACCGTGCGCTGGGTCTCGGGGTCGAAGCGGCGGGCGCTCTCGAGCACATCGCCGAAGAAATCCAGCCGCACGGGGTGGCTCGCGCCCGGGGCGAAGATGTCGAGGATCCCGCCGCGCACCGCGAAGTCCCCCGGCTCGATCACGGTGGCGGCGCGGGAGAAGCCCATGCGCGCGAGCCAGGCGGTGAGAGCCTCAGGCTCCGTCCGCCGACCCACATCGGCGGCGAAGCTCTGGTCGGCCACCGTCTCCGGCGGGGGCAGGCGCTGCTGCGCGGAGTTGAGGGTGGTGAGGAGAACCGCCGGCCGGTCCCACCCCTCGGCCAGGGCGGCGAGGCTGGCCATCCGGGTCGCGGCGATCTCGGGATTGGGCGAGACCCGGTCGTAGGGCAAACAGTCCCAAGCCGGCAGGTGAAAGAGCGGCAGCCCCGGCGCGAGGAGCGCCAACGCCTCGGAGAGGGCCGCGGCCCGGGCATCGTCCCGCGCCACATGGATCACCGGCCCGTCGGCCCGGGCGACGAGGTCGGCCACCAGCTTGGCGTCCCACCCCTCCGGCGCGCCGCACACCGTTACGGCGCCCGGGGCGATCTCCCCGTGCGTGAGCCTTTGTCTGTTCATGGGGCGGCTCTTAGCCCCGGCGCCGAGAGAGGGCAAGGCTGGCGAGGGCTCAGCGTTCGAAGGCCTCCCGCCAGCTCCGCGCGCCGGGCGGGCCCACGAGCTCGAGGCTCTCGATCGCCACCCAGAACTCCGCCCCGGGGAGCGGGATCTCGCCGTTCAGCCGGAGCACCTGCGGCACCCGGGAGCGCGCGAGGGCCAGGCGAAGACGGCTCCCCTCCCGCGCGGCGGGCCCGGTGGCGGCGGGCTCGGCCTCCACCGAGGTGCCGAAGCCGAGGCGGAGCGTGAGGGCCGCGACCCGCCACCCCTCGGCCAGGGTCCGCCGGTCGAAGAGCACGACCTTGCATCCGGAGCCGCCCGCCTGCGCGCGCGACCAGACGAGGGTGACGCCCGCCCCCATCCGGCAATGCGTGCCGCCCAGGATGCCGTAGGCGCGGTGGGCGAAGCCCATCCCTTCGGCATAGCCGAGCACGGCGTCCGCGCTCTCGCGGAAGCGGGGCGCCGCGGCCTGGGGCCGCGCGGCGCGGGCAAGGGCCGCCGTCGTCCCGTCGGGCGCGGCGAGCGGCAAGGCGGCGGCCTCGGGCGTGCGCGCCGCGGCGGGTGGGGCGGGCTCCGCCGGCGTCACGGGATGGAACGCCGCCGCAAGCCTCGGCGCAGCTGCCGGCCCGTCCGCGCCGGGGCCACGCTCGATCAGATGGCTGACCAGGAGATAGGCGGGCAGGATCGCGAGGCCGAGGCCGAGATCCCGGAGCGAAAGCCGACGCCGGCGCCGACGCCCGCGGCTCTCGCGCGCGCGCCGCTCATGCGCCGCTGCCTCCGCCTCCGCCTCGTCGCCGCCCAGCCTGATCTCCGGCCCTTCGACCACCCGGAACAGGCGCGCGCCCTCCCGGTCCGTCCGCCCCAGATCACCATCCATCGTATCCGTGCCCTCGGCCTGTGATTGGTCTCGAGGCGGCTGGACGGCGCGGGGATGCGCACCGGGACGCACCGCCTCCCGACGCCGAAGTCTATGAAAATTTTTCTTAACGGCTGGTTAACCGACGGGACCACTGGCACGCCCCTGGGTGCGTGATTGGCGCGAGCCCGCCCGCGACCGTCGCCGGAGACCGTTTCATTTCGCCTCGGTCTCAGGCTCTCACCGGCCGGGCTTCCATTTTGTGGTAGGGTTTTTCATCTATAAGAACAGGGAGGGCCGAATGCCCACACATATGATCCAGTTCAGCTACTCGATGGACGCCGCGCGCGCCCTCGTCGCAAAACCTCACAACCGCCGCGACGCCGCCGCGAAGGTGATCGCAGCCTCGGGCGGCACGCTCGTCGACATCCATTTCTGCTTTGGCGAGTTCGACGGGGTCGCGATGTGCGACTTCCCCTCGAATGTGGAGGCCGCCGCGGCCGCGCTCACAATCTCGTCCAGCGGGTCGTTCAGCCGCGTCCACACCACCCCGCTCATCTCGATGGAGGAGGGCGTGAAGGCGATGGAGACCGCGGGGCAGCTCAGCTCGAGCTACACCCCACCCACGGGCTGACGCGCCGTCGATCTCGGCGGGGCACCTTAACTTCCAGGCGCGGCGCCCTTGGCCTCCGGCGCAGGCTTGATCTCGGGCTCCGGCTCGGGCTCCTCGAGCTCCGCCGCGGCGTTGGGGAGCTGCGTCGGGTCCGTCTGCTCGCCGAACATCGCCGGGATGTCGAGCGACGAGCGCCGGCCGAGATCGTCGAAATGGTTCACCAGCCACCGGTCCGCCGCGCTGCGCCCGATCTCGAAGAGATGCTGGAGAAAGCCCCACTCGGTGTTGAGCTTGGAGGAGGCGCCGAGGGGCCGCATCTTCTTGCGCGCCTCGATCATGTGGATCTTGAAGTGGCGCCGCCCGGTTCCCACGATCTCGCCCCGGCGCATCATCTCCTCGAGCAGGTGGAGGCTTCGGAGCTCCTTCATCAGCGAGGAGTTGAAGGTGATCTCGTTCACCCGGGAGAGGATGTCGCGCGCGGTCTTCGGCACGCCGGGCCGGTAGATCGGGTTGATCTGCACGATCACGATGTCCTCGGCCGTGGAGCACTCGTAGAAGGGGAAGAGGGCCGGGTTGCCGATATACCCGCCGTCCCAGTAGTGCTGATCCCCCACCTTCACCGCGTGGAAGATGAAGGGCAGGCAGGCCGAGGCCATCACGACATCGAGGGTGATCTCGTCGCGCTCGAAGACCCGTGCCCGCCCGGTCTCGACATTCGTGGCGGAGATGAACACGCCCATATCCAAGCAGTCCCGCACCTTGGCGAAGTCCACCTGCGCCTCGACGAGCTCGCGGAGCGGGTTGAGCCCCAACGGGTTAAGATCGTAGGGCGAGGCCAGCCGGTTCAGGATGTCGAAGAAGAGATAGGCCGGCGAATTGTCGAGCGACCAGTTGCCGAAGACCACGTCGAAGGGCGACCGCTTGAGCGGCGAGGACTGCCCGGCCTTGGAGATCGCGGCCCAGAACTCGGCGAGGCGCCGACGCGCGCCCGGCGCCTGGCCCTCATACATGCCCTGCGCGGCGACCACCGCGTTCATCGCGCCGGCGGAGGTGCCGGAGATCGCCTCGATCCAGATGCGGTCGTCCTCGAACAGGCGGTCGAGCACCCCCCAGGTGAAGGCCCCATGGGCGCCGCCGCCCTGGAGCGCGAGATTAACGGTCTTGATGTGTCTCGGCTTGCGCGCCATGGCCGGCCTCCTTGGCTCCCCGCGCCCGTCTGCGCCAAACCGGCGCCCGAATCAAGCGTTGACCCCCGGCGCCGGGGCGGTCGCGGCCTCGGGCTCGGCGAGCGCCCGGGCCAGCCAGGCCGCGAGGCCGAGGGCCGCGGCGATGCCGGCGAGCGGGGCGGGCCATCCGGCGAGGGTGTAGAGCTGGCCGAGGGCGAGGGCGCCGACGAGCCCGCCGAGATAGTAGGCGGTAAGGTAGAGCCCGTTGGCCGCCGCGTGGTTGGCCTTGGCCCGCCGGCCCACGAACCCCGTCGCCGCGGCCTGGGCGAAAAAGGTCGCGGCGCCCACCACCGCCATGCCAAGGAGCACCGAGGGAAGCCAGGGCACCGCCATCAGCAGGAGCCCGAGCAGCGCCGCCGCGGTGGAGGCCCAGAAGACCCGTCGCGCGCCATGCCGCCGCGCCATCTTGCCCGCCATGGTCGTGAGAACGATCGCCGGCAGGAAGACGAAGTAGACGAGGCCGAGGAGCAGCGGGTCCACCGCGAGCGGCCCCGCCAGCTCGAAATTCACATAAGTGAACACGCCCACGAAGACGAAGAGGAGGAGAAAGCCGATGCCGAAGGCCGCCCGGAGCGCCGGGTCCGCCAGATGCCCCTTCCAGGCCACGAAGGGCGGCGCGCCCCGCACCCCCTCCCGCGCGAGCCGCGGCCCGATGAAGGCGTAGGCGATGGCCGCGCCGAGAAGATTGAGCGCGGCAAAGGCGTAGAACGACGCGGCCAGGCCCAGCCAGTCCGCCAGCGAGGCGGCCATCAGCCGACCGAAAAGGTTCGAGGCCACATTGCCCGTGATGTAGGCGGCCATCGCGCCGGCCGCGGCGGTGATGTCGCACTGCTCGGAGAGGAAGGTCATGGTGAGCGTGAAGGCCGCCGCCATGAACACCCCCTGCAAGATGCGCAAAATCATGAAAACGGTGACGTCGTCCGTCACGCCCAAGAGGAAGGTCGGCACCGAGAGGCAGGCGAGCGAGATCCAAAGGCCCTTCTTGCGGTCGATCCGGTCGGCGAACCAGGCGACCGTGAGCCCAGAAACCGCCATCCCGATGGTCGAGGCGTTGACCGCGAAGCCCATGGTCGCCGGGTCCACCCCATAGGCGTCGACGAGCTGGGGCAGAAGCGCCTGGGAGCCGAAGAGGTCGATGAGGGTCAGAAAGGCGATGACCGCGATGATCGTGCCGCGGCGCACCACGTCGATCTTGCGTTCGCCGCGGAGCGCGGTGGCGTGGGGCAGGCTGAGCTTGAACATCGCGGCCTCCGGATCATGCTGCGCCGCAGCGTACCGGGAGCGCGGGGCTGGCGGAAGCCCCAATCCGACGGTCCGGCGCGGCGGGGGGCCCGCGCGCGGACGGAGGCCCCGCCCACCCGGGTCGGCACCGCACAGGGTGTCGAGGCCAGCACCCCCCATCGGCCTCCGTCCGCGCGCGAAACACGCCCTCGATCGGCGCCGCGCGCGCCGGGGGCGGCCGATGGGGGGCGCTGCCAGATGCGCTCGTGCGGAGGCTGCCCGGGTGGGCGGGGCCGCCCCCCGGCGCGCGCTCGGCACGCGCTCGGCACTGGTCGAGCCCCGGCTCCTGCGCCGAACGTCAGGCCCCGGGACCCCCTTTGAGCGCGAGCGGGATCCCGGCGGCCACGAACTCCACGCGCCCGGCCTCGGCCGCGACCGCCTGGTTGAGCCGCCCTTGCGCGTCGCGGAAGGCGCGGCCGAGGGCGTTCATCGGCGCAAGCCCCATCCCCACCTCGTTCGAGACCATCACCACCGCGCCCGGCGCCGCGCGCACGGCCGCGAGGAGGCGGGCGCACTCCGCCTCCGGGTCGCGCCCGTGATGGAGAAGGTTGGAGAGCCAGAGCGTCAGGCAGTCGACCAGGAGATGCCGGCCCTCCGCGGCCTCCCAGGCGAGGGTCGCCGCGAGGTCGAGCGGCGCCTCGGCGAGCGCCCAGCTCTGCCCGCGCTCGGCCTTGTGGCGGGCAATCCGCTCGGCCATCTCGTCGTCCAGCGCCTCGGCGGTGGCGATGAAGCAATGGGGCGCGGGGCAGAGCGCGAGCGCCCGGGCGGATTTGCCCGAGCGCGCGCCGCCGAGGATGAGCGTGAGCGCCGCCATCAGGCCCGCGCCGCCCGGCGCCCGATCTCGAGAGGCGTGGCGTAGGGGACCGGTCGGGCGAAGGCGTCGGCAAAGCTCTCACCGGCGAGCAGCATCCGCGCGGCCCGGATCGTGCCGGCATGGGCAACCACCGCGGTGCCCGGAGCGAGGTCGGCCAGCACGGCCGACACCCGGGCGTGGAGATCCGCCCCCCGCTCGCCGCCCGGCGGGGCCCGGTGCCAGGGATCCTCCGCCCAGGGGTCGGACTCGCCGCGGGGGATCTCGGCCCAGGCCCGCCCCTCCCAAGCGCCGAAATCGAGCTCCCAGAGCCGCGGGTCGAGCGCCAGCGCCACCCCGTCCCGGTCCGCCAGCCGCTCGGCCAGCCGCCGGCAGCGGCGCGCGGGGCTCGCCACCACCGCGCCGAGCCCGGGCGTGAGCTTGAGCGCGGCCGCGATCTCGGCCGAGGCGGTGGGTCCTTCGTCGAGATCCGTCCGCCCGTAGCAAGTGCCCGGCGCCACCTTTGGCCGCGGATGGCGGAGGAAGACGAGGCTCATGCGCCCCCCCCGCGGGCCGAGAGGGCGATGAGCGCCGCCGTCTCGGCGAGGACGGCGATGGCCCCCAGCCCGTCGCCCGTGTAGCCGCCGAGCCGCGCGACCAGCCGCCAGAGCATGAGCGCGCCCGCGCCCGCGGCAGCCAGCACGGCCAGCCCCCCCGCGGGCCCCGCCGCCGTCGAAACCAGGAGGAGCGTGCCGAGGGCCACCGCGATCTCTACCGGTCCCGCGCCGCCGCCCATGGCGCCGCCCAGCCCCTCGCCCCGGGCATAGGGTGCGAGCGCCGTGGCCGGCACCAGGAGCGCGCGCCCCGCCGTCGCGGCGATCACGAGGGCCAGCGCCCCCGCCTCGCCGCCGAGGCTCGCCAGCGCCGCCCAGCGCAGGCCGAGGCTCAGCACCACCGCCGCCGCGCCGTAGGTGCCGATCCGGCTGTCGCGCATGATCTCCAGCGCCCGGTCGCGCGTTGTGCCGCCGCCGAGCCCGTCCGCCGTGTCGGCCAGGCCGTCCTCGTGAAGCGCGCCCGTGAGGAGGAGCCCGGCGCCAAGCGCGAGGCCCGCCGCAACCGCCGGCGGCAGCACCCAGAGCGCGCCAAGCCAGACCAGCCCCTGCGCCGTGCCGATGAAGGCGCCCACCAGCGCGAAATACCGGCTCGCGCGGCGGAGGCGCCCGGTCTCCCATCCCGGGTCCGGCACCGGCAGGCGGGTGAGGAACTGGAGCGCGCTCGCGGCGTTGCGCGCCTCGGCCAGGATCGGATGCTCCCTCATGGCGCGCGCGCGCCGACGCCGAGATCCTCGAGCGTCGCCATCTCGGTCAGCACCGCCGCGGCGGCCCGCAGGAGCGGCAGGGCCGCGAGCGCCCCGGTCCCCTCGCCCAAGCGCATCTCCATCTCGAGGATCGGCCGCGCGCCCAGCGCCGCCAAGAGCGCGCCGTGCCCGGGCTCGGCGGAGCGGTGGGCAAAGAGGCAGGCATGCGCCGCCTGGGGCCGGGCCGTGAGGGACGCCAGCGCCGCCGCCGTCGCGATGAACCCATCAACGAGCACCGCCGCGCCCTCGGACGCCGCACCGAGGAGCGCCCCCGCCATCGCCGCGACCTCAAGCCCGCCGAAGGCCGCCAGCGCCGCCTCAGGCGCAAGCCGCCCCGGCCGCCGGGCCTGGGCCTGGGCGAGCGCCGCGCGCTTGCGCGCCATGCCCGCGGCGTCCTGTCCCGCGCCGGGGCCCACCAGCGCGCCGAGCTCCAGCCCCGCGATCGCCGCGCCCAGCAGCGCCGCGACGCCCGTGTTGCCGATCCCCATCTCGCCGAGGGCCACCACTCGGGCGCCGCCGCGGGCCGCCGCCTGCCCGGCCTCGGCGCCGAAGCGGAGCGCGGCCGCCACCTCGTCCAGGGTCAGCGCGTCCTCCTCCGCGGCGTTGCGGGTGCCCGCGCGGATCCCGGCCCGCACGAGCCGCGGATCCTCCGGCAGCGCGCCGGCCACCCCCGCGTCCAACACCCGAAGTTCGGCGCCCACACTCCGCGCCAAGACCGTCGAGGCCGCCCCGCCCGCGAGAAACGCGCCCACCATCTGCGCGGTCACCGCCTGGGGCCAGGCCGAGACACCCTCGGCCACGATCCCGTGGTCGCCCGCGAAGAGGAGGCAGACCGCCGGGTCCGCCGCCGGATCGGCGCGGCCCTGGGCCAGGCCAAGGGCCACCGCCACATCCTCCAGCCGGCCGAGGGCACCCGGCGGCATCGCCTTCGCGGCGAGGGCGGCGCGGAGGCGGGCCGCGAGCCCCTCCTCCTCCGCCCGGATCTCGAGATCTGGCAGCATCGCGCGGTCCTCGGGCCGGGGGGCCCTGACCGCTCCTAGCCCAGCCCGGGCGCGGCTGGCAATCGCCCCTTGGCGCCCCGGCCCCGGCGCGCTAGGACGCGCCAGACCCAAGCCCGCGAGGCCGCGATGGACGCCGACACCCCCCTGCCCTGGCGCGCGATCCGCCCCACCGGCTTCAACGCCCATGTGGGCCCCATCTGCTTTGCGCCGCTGGGCGACGGGCGCTACCTCGCCGAGCTCGAGATCCGGGAGATCCACATCAATTCGGGCGGGGTCTGCCATGGCGGGGCGCTCATGACCCTGGCCGACGTGGCGATGGGCACGGCCAGCTTCGAGGCGGCCGGCGGCCATGGCTGCGCCACCATCGCTTTCGACGCGCAGTTCCTCGCCGCGGCCAAACTCGGGCAGGTGCTCCGCGCCGAGGCGACCCAGCACCGCCGGGTGCGCGATCTCAGCTTCATGGGCTGCACGCTCATGGCCGGCGGGCGCGTGGTGATGCGCGCCAACGGGATCTGGAAACACCTCGAGAGCCGCGCGCCCGCGGAATGAGCCGGCCCGGGCGCGGTCCCGGGCCGATGGGGGGCGCTCACGCCCGGCCGGGACCGGTGACGGCCCGGGTGGGCGGGGCCCGGGGCCGCGCCCCCGTTACTCGGCGGTGAGAAGCGGGGGCTTGCCGCCCTCGATCTTCGGCCGGTCGGGCGGCAGGAGCTCGAGCTCGAGCTTGCCGTCCACCACGATCACCCGCACGAGGCCGCCCTGGGCGAGCTTGCCGAAGAGCAGCTCCTCCGCCAGCGGCTTCTTGATACTCTCCTGGATCACCCGGCCGAGGGGGCGCGCGCCCATCCGGCTGTCATAGCCGCGCTCGGCCAGCCACTCCGCCGCGGGCTTGGTGAGCTCGATCGAGACGTTGCGCTCCATCAGCTGCGCCTCGAGCTGGAGCACGAACT
>CAYXPI010000090.1:0-3760 GCA_964467005.1 uncultured Limibaculum sp.
AGACGATGTAGCTGTGCCCGGTGACCCAGCCCACATCGGCCGTGCACCAGTAGACATCGCCGTCATGGCAGTCGAACACATACTGATGCGTCATCGAGGCGTAGACGAGATAGCCGCCCGAGGAATGCACCACGCCCTTCGGCTTGCCGGTCGAGCCGGAGGTGTAGAGGATGAAGAGCGGATCCTCGGCGTTCATCGGCACCGGAGCGCAGTGGTCGGTCACCCGCTCCACCTCGTCGTGATACCAGACATCGCGGCCCTCGGTCATCGGCACATCGCCGCCGGTGCGGCGCACCACGAGGCACTTCACATCCGATCCGCATTTGGCCAAGGCCTTGTCGACATTGGCCTTGAGCGGGGTGTTGCGCCCGCCGCGGGGGGCTTCGTCGGCGGTGATGACGAGCTTGGCCTCGGCGCCGTTCACCCGGTCGGCCAGCGCGTCCGGCGAGAAGCCGGCAAAGACGATGGAGTGGATCGCGCCGATGCGCGCGCAGGCCAGCATGGCGTAGGCCGCGGCCGGGATCATCGGGAGATAGAGGATGACACGGTCGCCCTTCTTCACGCCCATCGCGTGGAGGACATTGCCGAATTTCGAGACCTGCTCGTAAAGCTCCTGGTAAGTGATGTGCTGCGACACGCCCGGATCGTCGGATTCCCAAATGATCGCGGTCTGATGCGCGCGGTCCTTCAGGTGCCGGTCGACGCAGTTGGCGCAGACATTGAGCTCCCCGTCCTCGAACCATTTGATCGAGACGTTGTGGTAGTCGTAGGAGGTGTTCTTCACCTTGGTATAGGGCGTGATCCAGTCGAGCCGCTTGCCGTGCTCGGCCCAGAACGCCTCCGGATCGTCGACCGAGGCCTGGTACATCGCCTCGTAGCGCGCCTGGTCCGCATGGGCCTTCTCGGCCACATCCGCCGGCACGTCGTAGATGTCTTTCAGCGAGGTTTCCCCCGGGTTCGCCATGGTGTCGGTCATCTCGGTCTCTCCTCCCGAATTGCCCGCTGGGTGCGGATGGCGCGGCGCCCCCGGTCGGGGCGGCTCTCTTTGTCGGTGCGCGGCCTTGCATAAACCGGCCGGGCGGCGCCCTTCTTGACTTGGATCAAACGGAGGTAAGAGCCTCGAATCAATGGGGGATTTTGTAAAGTTCCGTGCCCCGTCCGGGCAAATCGGTGCGCCGATTGACGGCGCGCGCCCGGGCCCCGGCGCCAACGGCTTGAAATCCCAAGGGCCTCCGCCCGGCCCGCGGCCGCCCACGGCGCTGTTGCGACATATCGCGCGCGCCCCTAGTCTCGGCCCCGTCCCGACCGCGAGGATCCGGCCCCCGATGCCCGACATCCGCGACATGGAGCTCCTCGCGAGCCTCGCCCGGCACGGCCATTTCGCCCGGGCGGCGGAGGCGTGCGGCATCTCCCAGCCCGCCTTCTCGGCGCGCATCCGCAATCTCGAGCTCGAGCTCGGCGCGCCGGTGGTCAAGCGGGGGAACCGCTTCCTCGGCTTCACGCGGGAGGGGGAGATCGCGCTCGTCTGGGCCCGGCGGCTGCTGGCGGATCGCGACGGTCTCCGCCAAGAGATCAGCGCCGCCAAGGGCGCGCTCGAGGGGCGCCTGCGCGTGGGCGCGGTGCCGACCACGCTCACCTTCGTCGCCCAGGCGCCGGCGCGGCTGCGCGCGGCCCATCCCAAGCTCATCATCGAAATCGTCTCGGCCTCCTCCTCCGAGATCCGATCGGGGCTCGAGGAGGTCTCGATGGGCGCGGGCGTGACGTATCTCGACGCGGCGCTGCCCGCCCAGTGCCGGGCCGAGACGCTCTATGCCGAGCGCTACGTCCTGCTCTGCCCGCCCGCCCTCGCGCCCCGGGCCACGGGCACGGTGAGCTGGGCCGAGGCCGCGGAGCTCCCCCTCTGCCTCCTCACCCAGAACATGCGCAACCGCCGGATCCTCGACGACGCCTTCGCCGCCGTCGGCCGCGCCCCGCGCCCGGTGATGGAGAGCAACACCTTCACCACTGCCCTGCTCCAGGTGACGGCCGGGATCGCGGCCACCATCGCGCCCGAGGTGCTGGCCGAGAGCCTGCCGCTCGGCCCCGAGATCCTGCGCTTGGCCCTCGCCGAGCCGGTGGTGGAGAAGCCGATCTGCCTCGTCACCTCGGATCGGGCGCCGCCCCTCCCCGCGGTCGCGGCCTTCCGCGCGGCGGTCCTCGGCCTCGTGGCGGCGCCTCAGCCCTCCGGCGCCCGGATCTGAATGTTGAAGGCGATGGAGATGCGCGCGCCGGCGCCCCGGTGGGGGTGCACGAAATGGCGGAGCCAGCTCGGGAAGAGGACCATGAGCCCGGGCTCGGGCTTCACCACGATCTGGCCGTCGAAATACCCGGCGGGCAAGGGCACCATGGCCGCGCCCGCGCGGGGGTCGAGGAACTCGAGCGCGCCGGCAAGGGTCGCGCCCGCGGGCTCCCCGTCGGCGACGTAGTACACCCCGGACCAGTGGAACCCGGCGTGGTCGTGGGGGCGGATGTAATCCCCCTCGCGCGCCACATTGGCCCAGGCCTCGATCCGGAAATTCACCCGGGGCCGCTCGACCCCGCGCAAGGTGAGCGCGGTGAGATCGGCGCCGAATCTGCGGATGCGCCCGTGCAGCGCCTCCACCGCGGGCCCGCCCCAGGCCAGAAGGTCGGTGCCCGAATGCCAGCCGCCCAGATTGGCGCGGTGGAGGCCGTCCGAGGCCGCCTCCCGCGCCAGCGCAAGCCGCGCGAGCTCGCGGTTGAGCGCCGCGCTCTCCGGCCAGCGATGGGTGGCGATCGGCGCGGCGAAGGCGAGCACGGTCGCCCCCGCCGCGAGGTTGGTCGTCGGTCCCGCCGCTTCCATGGCCCCTCCCGCAGCGCACCATAAGGCACGCGGCGCGCGCCTTCCGGTCTTTGGATTTGCCTGCCCCGCCCGAGCGGGCTCAGACTATGCTGAAAACCCTGGGAGAGCCACGCATGAGCCCGCTCGACACGACATCCGGCATCTGGAAAGACGGCGCTGGCCGCGGGCGGCACACGCCCAAAGGCCGCCAGTTCGAGGACGCAGCCCTCGCCGAGGTGCGGCGGCTCTTGGGCGAGCGGCCGCGGCGGGCGGATCTCCTCATCGAGTTCCTGCACCTCATCCAGGACGCACACGGCCATCTCTCGGCCGCGCATCTGCGGGCCCTCGCCGAGGAGATGCGGATGGCGCAGGCGGAGGTCTACGAGGTCGCCACCTTCTACGCCCATTTCGACGTGGTGCGCGAGGGCGAGACGCCGCCGCCCGCGCTCACCATCCGGGTCTGCGATTCGCTCTCCTGCGAGCTGGCCGGCGCGCAAGAACTCAAGGCCGCGCTCGAGGCCGGCCACGACCCCGCCGAAGTGCGGATCCTGCGCGCGCCCTGCATGGGCCGATGCGACACAGCGCCCGTGGTCGAGCTCGGCCACAACCACATCGACCACGCGACGCCCGAGGCCATCGCCGAGGCCATCGCCGCCGGGGAGACCCACCCCCGGATCCCGGATTACGAGGCGCTCTCGGCCTATGCCGAGGCGGGCGGCTACGAGACGCTGATGGCCCTCCGCGACGGCGCCAAGACGCCGGAGGAGGTGCAGCAGACCCTCCTCGATGCGGGCCTCCGCGGGCTCGGCGGCGCGGGCTTCCCCTCGGGCAAGAAGTGGTCCTTCGTCCGCGCCGAGCCCGGGCCGCGCTACCTCGCGGTCAATGGCGACGAGGGCGAGCCCGGCACCTTCAAGGACCGCT
>CAYXPI010000090.1:3770-14654 GCA_964467005.1 uncultured Limibaculum sp.
CGAGCGCCACCCCCATCTCTTCCTCGAGGGCGTGCTGATCGCGGCCTGGGCCATCGAGGCCGAGACCTGCTTCCTCTACATGCGCGACGAGTACCCCGCCTCCATCGAGATCCTGCGCCGAGAGATCGCCGCACTCGAGGCCGCGGGGATCGCGGCGCCGGGCTATCTCGACCTCCGACGCGGGGCGGGCGCCTATATCTGCGGCGAAGAATCGGCGATGATCGAGTCGATCGAGGGCAAGCGCGGCCTGCCCCGCCACCGCCCGCCTTATGTGGCACAGGTGGGCGTCTTCGGCCGGCCCACGCTCGTCCACAATGTCGAGACGCTGAAATGGATCGCCCGGATCTGCCGGGAGGGGCCGCAGATCCTTTGGTCGGTCGAGAAGAACGGTCGCCGGGGGCTGCGCTCCTACTCCGTCTCGGGCCGGGTGGCGGCGCCGGGGGTCTATCTCCTGCCCGCGGGCTCCACGATCGCGGACATCATCGACGCCGCGGGCGGCATGGCCGAGGGGCATGTCTTCAAGGCCTATCAGCCAGGGGGCCCGTCCTCCGGCATCCTGCCCGCCTCGCTCGCGGATGTGCCGCTCGATTTCGACACGCTCCAGCCCCACGGCTCCTTCATCGGCTCGGCCGCGGTGGTGGTCCTTTCGGACCAGGACAGCGTGCGCGCGGCCGCCCTCAACATGCTGCGCTTCTTCGAGGACGAGAGCTGCGGGCAATGCACCCCCTGCCGGGCGGGCTGCGAGAAGGCGGTGAAGCTCATGGAGGCCGAAAGCTGGGACACCGGGCTCCTCGAGGAGCTCTCCCAGGTGATGGCGGATGCCTCGATCTGCGGCCTCGGCCAGGCGGCGCCCACCCCCATCCGTCTCACGATCAAGCACTTCCCGGACGAGATCTGACGATGGATGTCCGCGACTACACCCCGGCCGACCGCGCGGGGATGATCGCGCTCTGCCTCGAGATGGAGGCGCATTACGACGGCGCCGCCGCCATTGGGCGCGAGGAGGTGGCGGCAGAGCTCGATGCCGCGCTGGCCACGCTCCACGACACGACGCTGCTTGTCGCCACGGCCACGGGCGGGGGCCTCGCGGGGTTCCTCACCGCGGTCCGCGCCTGGCCGGGGACCCGCATGCGCGTCGCCTGGTGGGTGAAGGAGGTCTATGTCGCCAAGGCCGCGCGCGGCACGGGCGTCGGCACCGCGCTGATGACGGCCCTCCTCGCCCGCGCGCGCTTTCGCGACGGCGAGCGCGTCGACATCACCACCGAGCGCACGAACACCGCCGCCATCGGGCTCTACGAGGCCCTGGGCGGCGTGATGATCGACCACGTCCTTATCCGCTACGACGCGGACCACAATCCCGGCACCCGGCCCGGCGAGGGAGCTACTCATGGCTGACGGCGCGCAGACCCCGACCATCACCTTCACCCTCGACGGCCGCGAGGTGCGGGCCCGCGAGGGCGAGACGATCTGGACCGTCGCCAAGCGCGAGGGCGTGGCGATCCCCCATCTCTGCCACAAGGACGCGACGGGCTACCGGCCGGACGGCAACTGCCGGGCCTGCATGGTGGAGATCGATGGCGAGCGGACGCTGGCCGCCTCCTGCATCCGGATGCCGCGCGAGGGCCAGGTGGTGCGCACCGCCACCGAGCGGGCGACCAAGGCCCGCGAGATGGTGATGGAGCTTCTCCTCGCCGACCAGCCGGCGCGGGACACGGCGCATGACCGCTCCTCCCATTTCTGGGAGATGGCCGACACGCAGGGCGTCTCCGAGAGCCGCTTCCCGCCCAAGGCACCGGAGCATGTGCCGCTCCTCGACGACAGCCATCTCGCCATGCGAGTCAATCTCGACGCCTGCATCCACTGCAATCTCTGCGTGCGCGCCTGCCGCGAGGTGCAGGTGAACGACGTGATCGGCATGGCCGGGCGCGGGGCCATGGAGAAGATCGTCTTCGACATGGACGATCCGATGGGCGCCTCCACCTGCGTGGCTTGCGGGGAGTGCGTGCAGGCCTGCCCCACCGGCGCGCTGATGCCCGCGCGGGCCGTGGCCGAGGACGAGACCGGCGACAGCCGCGCCTATGACCGGGAGGTCGCCTCCGTCTGCCCCTATTGCGGCGTGGGCTGCCAGCTCTCCTTCAAGATCAAGGGCGACGAGATCGCCTGGGTCGAGGGCATCGAAGGCCCGGCGAACGAGAACCGCCTCTGCGTGAAGGGACGCTTCGGGTTCGACTACATCCGCCACCCCCACCGGCTGACGAAGCCGCTCATCCGCCGGCCGGACGCCCCGCCCAAGGGCCTCAATGTCGACCCCGCGAACCCCTGGACCCATTTCCGCGAGGCGAGCTGGGACGAGGCGCTCGACGCCGCCGCCGGCGGGTTCCTCCGGCTCCGGGGCTTTTTCGGCGGGCGCTCGGTGGCGGGCTTCGGCTCGGCCAAATGCTCGAACGAAGAGGCCTATCTCTTCCAAAAGCTGATCCGCACGGCCTTCCACCACAACAATGTGGACCATTGCACCCGGCTCTGCCACGCCTCCTCGGTGGCCGCGCTCATGGAGAATGTGGGCTCGGGCGCGGTCACCGCGACCTTCAACGAGATCGAGAACGCCGATGTGGCCATCGCCATCGGCTGCAACCCGACCGAGAACCACCCGGTCGCCGCCACCTATTTCAAGCAGTTCGCGAAGCGCGGCGGCGAGCTCATCGTGATGGACCCGCGCGGCCAGGGGCTGAAGCGCTTCGCCACCCACATGCTCCAGTTCCGCCCGGGCACCGATGTGGCGATGCTGAACGCGATCATGCATGTGATCGTGGAGGAGAAGCTCTACGACCGGAACTATGTGGAGGGCTTCACCGAGGGCTTCTTCCAGCTCCGCGACCATCTGAAGGGTTTTCCGCCGGAGAAGATGGCCGAGGTCTGCGGGATCGACGCCGAGACGCTGCGCCGCGTGGCGCGCACATTCGCGGGTGCGAAATCCGCCATGATCTTCTGGGGCATGGGGGTGAGCCAGCACATCCACGGGACCGACAACGCCCGCTGCCTCATCTCCCTCGCCCTCCTCACCGGCCAGGTGGGCCGGCCGGGCACCGGGCTGCATCCCTTGCGCGGGCAGAACAACGTGCAAGGCGCCTCCGACGCGGGGCTCATCCCGATGGTGCTGCCGGATTATCAGACCGTGAAGTCCGAGACCGTGCGCGAGTTCTTCCGCTCGATCTGGGGCACCGAGCTCTCGGACGAGCCCGGGCTCACGGTGGTGGAGATGGTCGACGCCATGTATCGCGGCCAGATCCGGGGCATGTACATCCTCGGCGAGAACCCCGCGATGTCGGACCCGGATGTCGAGCATGCGCGCGAGGCGCTGGCCCAGCTCGACCATCTGGTGGTGCAGGACATCTTCCTCACCGAGACGGCCAATTTCGCCGATGTGATCCTGCCCGCCTCCGCCTGGCCCGAAAAGACCGGCACCGTCACCAACACCAACCGCCAGGTCCAGATGGGCCGCAAGGCGCTCGACGCCCCCGGCGAGGCCCGGGAGGACTGGTGGATCGTGACCGAGCTCGCCAAGCGCCTCGGCCTCGGCTGGACCTACGAGCACCCGTCGGAGGTCTTCTCCGAGATGAAGATGTCGATGCAGTCGCTCAAGAACATCACCTGGGGCCGGCTCGAGGCGGAGGGCGCGGTCACCTACCCCTCCCTCTCGCCGGACGATCCGGGCCAGGCCGTGGTGTTCGGCGACGGCTTCCCGCGCCCGGGCGGCCGGGGCAAGTTCACGCCCGCCCAGGTCACCCCGCCGGCGGAGGTGCCGGATGCGGAATACCCGATGATCCTCACCACCGGGCGCCAGCTCGAGCATTGGCACACGGGCACGATGACCCGCCGCGCGCCCGTGCTCGACTGGGCCGAGCCCGAGGCCCACGCCTCGCTCCACCCCTCCACGCTCCGGCGCTTGGGCGTGGCGCCGGGCGAGGCGGTCACCGTCACCACCCGGCGGGGCGCGGTCCGCATCGCCGCCCGGTCCGACCGCGCGGTGGCGCCGGATATGGTGTTCATCCCCTTCGCCTATGTGGAGGCGGCCGCGAACATCCTCACCAACCCGCAGCTCGATCCCTTCGGCAAGATCCCGGAGTTCAAGTTCTCCGCCTGCCAGGTCAGCCGCACGGCCGATGCCGCGGCGTCCGAGCCCGAGGAGCCCAAACGCGGCGCGCCGCCCCAGGCCTGGTGAGCCGCCGGGCGCACCGCCAGGGCCCGCCTCCTCCCGGGTGGGGGAGGACCGCCGCCGACCGCACGCGCTCCCGGCGCAGGGGCGGGGGAGGCGGCGGGCCCCTCCCCCTTTGCATCCCGCCGGCCAGCCGCTAAGAGACAGGGGCCGCAGCCCGGAGCCGCCCAGCCGTGCCGTTCTCCTCCCTCTTCCGGCGCCTCGCGCCCACGTCCCCGGGCCTCTCGGGCAGCCTCTTCTTTCTCCACATCCCCAAGACGGCCGGCACCGCGGTCGTCCATGCGCTCCGCACCCGCTTTGCAGAGGCGGAGACCTTTCCGCATGTGGGCGTCCATCACCTCACGGCGGAGGACTTTCCGGGCCTCCGCCGCACCTACCGCTTCTACTCGGCCCATGCGGGCTGGGACACGGCGCACCGGCTCGGCCACCACATCGTCACGGTGCTCCGCGACCCGGTGGACCGCATCCTCTCGCTCTACAATTTCTGGGGCACCATCCCGGACGAGGCGGCGGTGATGCGCCCCGGCAACCGGATCGACCCCGCGGTGCGCCTCGCCAAGACGCTCTCCTTCGAGGAGTTCGTCCTGTCCGACGAGCCCCGCCTCATCGGCGACCTCGACAACGCGCAGACCTTCCAGATCCTGGCCAACAACCCCGTCTGGGCGCGCAAGCCCTTCGCCAATTGGTCCGACGACGCCATCCGTGCCGAGGCCGAGGCCCATCTCGCCGCCATGGAGGCGATCGGCGTCACCGAGGATCTGGCCGGCTTCGCCACGGCTCTCGACCGGAGCCTCGGCATCCCCCTCGAGATCACCCGGCGCAACGTCACCTCGGAAAAGCGGGTGGCGCGGGAGAGCCTCTCGCCCGAGGTGGAGGCGCGGCTCGCCCATCTCACCCGGATCGACCGGGCGCTCCACGCCCGGGTGGCCGAGGGCACGGTCCGCCCCCGGCGCCGCCTCATCCAGGCGCGCCAGGCCGCGCTCGCGGCCCTCTCGGCGGGCGACGGCGCCTGAGCCTCACTCCCCCGCCGCGCGGTCGGCGGCCGGCCGGTTGCGGAGCGCGCGGACGAGCATCTTGAGCCCCGGCAGCGCGATCAGCACCAGGGCGATCACCGTGATCGGCCCCGCGATCGGCCGCTCGAGGAAGATCATCGGGTCGCCGTCCGAGAGGAGGAGCGACTGGCGGAGCGTCGGCTCGGCGATCGGCCCGAGCACGATGGCGAGCACCGCGGGGGCCAGCGGATAGTCGAGAAGCCGCAGGAGGAACGCCCCCAGCCCGAACCACAGCACCAGCCACACATCGAACATCGTGTTGGTCGCCGCGTACATCCCCACCACCGAGAGCGTGAAGATCACCGGCGCGAGGATCGTGAAGGGCATCCGCAGCATCCAGAGGAAGAGCGGGATGAAGCAGAGATTGACCACCAGCGCCACGAGGTTCGACACATAGAACGACCCGATGAGGGGCCACACAAAATCCGGCTGCTCGGAGAAGAGAAGCGGGCCCGGGGTGAGCCCCCAGATCACCATGCCGCCCAAAAGGACGGCGGTGGTCGGGCTGCCGGGGATGCCGAGGGTGAGCATCGGCAGCATCGCGCCGGTGGAGGCGGAGTTGTTGGCCGCCTCGGGCGCGGCCACGCCGTTGAGGTCGCCCTTGCCGAAGCCCTTGGGGTCCTTCGCCGTCATCTTCGTCACGCCATAGGCCATGAGCGAGCCGGGGGTCGCCCCCGCCGCGGGCAGGATGCCGACGAAGAAGCCGAGGAACGAGCCGATGAGCGTGCCGCGCGTCGCCTTCGGCATCTCCTTGGCCGCATCCGTCACGAGCTTGGGCGAGATCTTCGCCTCCGTCATCTGCAGGTCCTGACGGTTGGCGTTGATCGTCCAGAGCATCTCGCCGATGCCGTAGACGCCAATGGCCAGCACCAGGAATTGGATGCCGTTGAGAAACCCCGTGATGTCGAAGAACACGAGCCGCGGCTCGCCGGAGATCTGGTCGAACCCCACGGCCGCGAGCACGAGGCCGAAGGCGATGGAGAAGATCGTCTTCGGGATGTCGTCGCCGCCGAGGCCCACGAAGGTCGCGAAGGCCAGCAGCATGAGGGCGAAAATCTCGGGCGGGCCGAAGCTGAGCGCCACGCTCGCGAGCGGGGGCGCGAAGCCCGTGAAGAGAAGGTTGGCGATGGTGCCGCCCACGAAGGACGCGATGGCGGCGGTGACGAGCGCGCGGTTGGCCTGGCCTTTGAGCGCCAATGGGCGGCCGTCGAAGGTGGTGGCCACGGCGGTCGAGGCGCCGGGGATGCCGAGGGTGATCGACGAGATCGCGCCGCCATACATCGCGCCGTAGTAGAGGGCGGCGAGGAAGATCATCGCCGAGGTGGGCGGCACGAGGAAGGTGGCCGGCAGGAGGATCGACACGCCGTTCACCGAGCCGAGCCCCGGCATCGCGCCGATGAAAAGCCCCACGGTGACGCCGATCACGATCAGCATGAGGTTGAGCGGCTGGAGGGAGGCCAGGATGCCGTCCAGCAGAAGCGTCAGGATGTCCATGCGCGGATCCTCCGATCGGCCCTCTCCGGGCCGTCCTCCGGGCGCGGGTGCCGCCTCAGAGGAAGATGTCGTAGAGCGGGATGAAAAGCGGCTCGAGATACCCTTTGGGCAGCACGATCCGCATCGCCACGTCGAAGAAGAAGAACGTCGCCACCGGGGCCCCGAGCGCGATCGCCAGCGCCGTGAGGAAGGGATGCCGGCCGAGGACGAAGATGTAGTAGAGCAGGAAGAGCGCCATCGCGCCGTACATGCCCACCCCGTAGACCGCGAGGCCGAGGGCGGTGTCGACCACCCATCCCACCGTGCCCGCGAGGAGGCCGAGGGAGCCCGCCTCGCCCGGATCGGAGGGCGAGAGCCGAACGCCGAAGCTCGAGAGCCCTTCGATCATCAGCACGAAGACGAAAAGGCCGCCGCCCACCTTGGCGAGGGTGCGCACCCCGTAGGCGTCGAGAAAGGGCTCGTCGGAGCGGGCCGGCGGGGAGGCCCGCCGCACCCAGTTCACCATGATCCAGACGCAGGAGAGGAGCATGACGAGGGAGAGCCAGAAGGGCCAAAAGCCCGAGCCGATGCCCTCGTCGTCGTACCAGATGTTGAGGCCCCAGGCGTCGCCCTCCCAAGCGGGAAGGCCGCTCTTCCACATCATGTAGACGGAGAGAGCGGCCAGGAGAACGGCCATCACGAGCTCGGCGACGCGCATCTCCCGGCCTCCCCGTCAGGGTGTCAGCGGATCGCGCCCGAGGCTTTCAGGATCGCTTCGTGCCGGTCGCGCTGGGTCTGCCAGTAGGAGAGGAGGTCCTCGCCCATCATCTGGTCGCCCATCAGCGATTTGTCCGCCTTGTAGGCCTGCCACTTGTCGGAGCTGTAGACCTTTGAGAAGAGGTCCTGGTAGTACGCCACCGCCTCAGGCGCCATGCCGGGCGCACCCACCACCGAGCGCTGCATGAAATAGGCGAAGTCTCCGCCCACCTCTTTGAGTGTCGGCACGTCGGGGAACATCGGCAGGCGCTCGTCGGTGAAGGCCACGAGCGGGATGAGATCGCCCGACTCGAAGAAGCCCAGCGCCTCGGACGGGTTGTTCACCGAGCTGTCGATCTGCTGCCCAGCGAGATCCTTGGCGACCGCGCCGCCACCCTTATAGGGGATGTACTTGATCTCGAGGCCGTAGTTCGAGTTGAGGAAGTCGGTGATGATGTTGTCTTCGGAGTTCTTGCCGGTGCCGCCCATCACCCAGCCGGAGCCGCGCGACTTGGCCTCGGTGAGGAACTCGTCGAAGTTCGCCACGCCCTCGTCCTTGTGGACCCAGAGGAGGAAGGTGTCCTCGGCCATGCGGCTGATCGGGGCAAACTCCATGATGTCCACGCCCAGCCCCGGCTGACGGAGCGGGGTGGTGAAGAACGAGTTGAGCGTCACCATGATCGTGTGATTGGGGTCGCGCACGCTGTTGAGATGCACGAGCGCCTCGGCGCCCGAGCCGCCGGATTTGTTGACCGGCACGAGCGGCTTGGAGGCGAGGTCGCTCTCCTCCACGATCGCCTGCATCAGGCGGGCCATCTTGTCGGCGCCGCCGCCTTTGCCGGCCATGATCACGAAGTCGATGGGCTTCTGAGGCTCCCAGGCCTGCGCGCCGGTGGCAAGGCCGGCGGCGGCCAGGAGGCTGGCCGCACTGGCCAGAATCGAACGACGGGTGAGTGCCATGTATAACTCCCTAGCTTTTGTCTCAGCGGCGAGGCGCGCCGCTGCGGTGGCGTTGTTTCACGCGAGCGCTCACGCCTATCAGAGCGTGTGCTCGTGGTATACCACATAATGCACAGTAAAGGCCTCGATCCAGGAATCAACCCCATTCCCGCGTCGACGCAGCAGGAACGCCAACTCTGCGCAACCTCATTCAGAAATTAGTGCGCAAAGAGGATTGGCAATGTCGCGCGGTCCACGACCTCTTGCGTGGCCCCGCCCAGCACCGCCTCCAGCTCCTGGCTGTGCCCATAGGCGCCCATCACCAGGAGATCGGCCCCCGCCGCCTCGGCCGCCGCGAGGAGCGCCCGGCCCGGATGGTCTCCGCCCGCGATCGGCCGGCGCTCGGCCGTCACCCCGCGATCGGCGAGGTAACGGAGAAGCGCCGCGCCATCCGCCGCCGCCCCCTCCGGCGCGCCGTCGAGCACCGTCACCTCCGAGGCGCGGTCGACGAGCGGCAGAGCGAGGGCCATGGTGCGAGAGACCTCGAGCGACCCGTTCCAGGCGATGGCCACCCGCGCGCCGAGGCTCTCTGGCGCGGCCCCGGGGCAGAGGAGCACGGGCCGCCCCGTGCCGAAGATCGCGGCGCGAAGCGTGTTGAGCCCCAGATTCCGGTCCCGATCCGGCTTGGCGACGGCTGTCACATCGGCGAGGCGGCCGAGGCGGCGCACCACATCCACCTGCTTGCCCTCGGCCTCGAGCCAGGAGGCCGAGACCCGGTCCCGCGGGGGGGTGGCCTCGAGGCCGATCACCTCCACCCCCGCGCCCCCCATCATCTCCTGGAAAAGTCCCTTCAGATGGGCCTCCTCCTCGTCCGCGAGGCCCGCCGCCTGCGCCTTGATCTGGGCGCGCAAGGCCCCCGGCACCACGACGCCGTAGGGGATCATGTCCTCGGGCCGGGCCCGGCAGTGCACCGCGCGGATATGCGCGCCGACCCGGCGGCCGAGCGCGAGGGCATGGGCCAGCACCCGCTCGCCCTGCCCGTCGCCCCGGATCGGCACGAGAATGCGCGCCAGGCTCAAAACAGGCCCTCGATCTCGCCATCCGAGTTGAGGCGGATCACCTCGGCGGAGGGCGCGCGCGGCAGGCCCGGCATCGTCATGATCTCGCCGCAGATCGCCACCACGAAGCCCGCCCCCGCCGAGAGCCGCACCTCACGCACGGGAAGGTCGAAGCCCGTGGGCGCGCCCCGCCGCGTGGGGTCGGTGGTGAAGGAGTACTGGGTCTTGGCCATGCAGACGGGGAGATGCCCGTAGCCCGCCTCCTCCCACGCCTTCAGCTGATCGCGCACCTTCGTGTCCGCGGTCACGCCGTCGGCCCGGTAGATCTCCTTGGCGATGGTCTCGATCTTGTCGAAGAGGCCCATCTCCGCCGGGTAGAGCGGCGCGTAGGCCGGCGTGCCGCCCTCGATCATGTCGACGACCTTCTGCGCCATCTCCGCAATGCCTGCGCCCCCGTTGGCCCAGTGCCGGTTCACCACCGCCTCGACCCCCATCGCGGCGCAGTACTCCTGGATCGCGGCGAGCTCCGCATCCGTGTCCTTGACGAAGTGGTTGATGCCGACGACGAGCGGCACGCCGAACTTCTTCACGTTCTCGATGTGGCGGCCGAGATTGGCGCAGCCGGCCTTCACCGCCGCGACATTCTCGGTGCCGAGATCGGCCTTGGCGACGCCGCCGTTCATCTTCATGGCCCGCGCGGTGGCCACGATCACCACGGCCGAGGGCGAGAGCCCGGCCTTGCGGCACTTGATGTTCATGAACTTCTCGGCGCCGAGATCCGCGCCGAAGCCCGCCTCGGTCACCACGTAATCCGCAAGCTTGAGCGCGGTCTTGGTCGCGATCACCGAGTTGCAGCCATGGGCGATGTTGGCGAACGGCCCGCCATGCACAAAGGCCGGGTTGTTCTCGAGCGTCTGCACGAGGTTGGGCTGCATCGCGTCCTTGAGGAGCACGGTCATCGCCCCGTCCGCCTTCACGTCGCGGCAATAGACCGGCGAGCGGTCGCGCCGATAGGCCACGATCATGTCGCCGAGGCGCTTTTGCAGATCCGCGAGGTCGGAGGCGAGGCAGAGGATCGCCATCACCTCCGAGGCCACCGTGATGTCGAAGCCCGCCTCGGCCGGGAAGCCGTTGGAGACGCCGCCGAGCGAGGTGGTGATCTGGCGGAGCGCCCGGTCGTTCATGTCGAGCACCCGGCGCCAGGCGATCCGCCGCTGGTCGATCGCGAGCTCGTTGCCCCAGTAGATGTGGTTGTCGATCATCGCGGAGAGCAGGTTGTGCGCCGAGGTGATCGCGTGGAAATCGCCGGTGAAGTGGAGGTTCATGTCCTCCATCGGCACCACCTGGGCGTAGCCGCCCCCGGCCGCGCCGCCCTTCATGCCGAAATTGGGCC
>CAYXPI010000091.1:0-14511 GCA_964467005.1 uncultured Limibaculum sp.
GCTTCCTCGTGCGCATCCACGACCCGATGAAGCAGTGGAAGCTCTCGCCGATGGACCTCCAATCCCGCATCCGGTGGGAGGACTACACGAAGGCCAAGGAGGCGATGTTCGAGCGAACGAACATCCCAGAGGCGCCCTGGTACATTGTCGAGGGCAACGACAAGAAGCGCGAACGGCTGAATTGCATCGAGCACATCCTCACCAAGATCCCCTACACCGAGGTGCCGAGCGAGAGGGTCGAGTTGCCGGACCGGGTCTTCAATCCCGATTACGAGCGCAAGGTGTTGCCGGACGAGCTCTACGTGCCCAAGATCTACTGATGGATGTCGTCATTCGCCCGGCCACCGAGGCCGACCGACCGGTGCTGGAGCGGTTCATGGTGGCGCTCCAGGAGTTCGAGCGAGCGATCGAGCCCAACCGGCGGCCGGGGCTCGAGATGGCCGCGGCGCATATGGCCGACCTTCTCGCCCGCGTTGCGGCGCATCCTGCCGCCGGGGTTCGCCTCGCGGTGGACCCCGAGGGCCCCGTGGCCTTTATACTGTGGCACATTGAAGAAGCCGGCGCCCTCGTGCTGCCCGAGAACCGGATCTGCGCCCGCATCACGGACCTCTATGTGGAGGAGCGCGCCCGGCGCCGCGGGGTGGGCCGGCGCCTCCTCGCCGCAGCGGAGGCGCATCTTCAGGGCCACGGCGTGCGGCGGGTGGAGATCGGCTCAGTCGCCGCCAACCATGCGGCCATCGCGGCCTATGAGAAGGCCGGCTACACCCGCTGCCTCGTGGAACTGGGGAAGTCGCTGGGCTGAGCCCCCTTGTCGACCCTTCGGATCGCTCCCATAACCTGCCGGAACCACACAGGGGAGTGACCCATGGACGCCGCCGACTGGTGGACCGCCTTCGCGATTCTCGGCCTTCTCATGCTCTCGGGCTTCTTCTCGGGGTCCGAGACCGCGCTCACCGCCACCAACCGCGCCAGCATGCACCAAATGGCCGCGCGCGGCTCGCGGGGGGCCAAGACCGCGCTCGACCTCACCGAGGACAAGGAGCGGCTGATCGGCTCCATCCTCCTCGGCAACAACCTGGTGAACGTGCTGGCCACGGCGCTCGCCACCGCCTTCTTCACCTCACTCTTGGGCGAGGGGGGCGTCGCCTATGCCACCCTGGTGATGACGATCCTCGTCACCGTGTTCGCAGAGGTCGCGCCCAAGACCTACGCGATCACCACGGCCACCCAATCCTCGATCCGGGTGGCGCCGATCATCCAGGTGGTCGTGAGGGTCTTCGCGCCGGTGGTGGGTGCCATCACTTGGATCGTGCGAGGCGCTTTTCGCATCTTCGGGATCAACATCGACCCCGACGCGCATGTGTTGGCCCCGCATGACGAGATCCGCGGTGCCATCGCGCTCCACCACTCCGAAGGCGGCGTGGAGCGGGACGAGCGCGACCGGTTGCTCGCGGCGCTCGAGCTCCGGGAGCGCGAGGTGGCCGATGTGATGCGCCACCGCCGCGACATCGCCTCGATCTCCGCCGATGCGCCGGCCGACGAGATCGTGTCGTACTGCTTGGGCTCGCCGCACACCCGCATCCCCCTGTGGCGTGGGGAGCCCGAGAACATCGTGGGCGTTCTCCACGCCAAGGACCTTTTGCGCGCGGTCGACCGCCAGGTGCGCGGCAACGGCGAGACGGTGAACGTGGCTGAGGCGATCTCTCGGCTCGACATTATGGGCGTGGCGATGCAGCCCTGGTTCGTGCCAGACACCCGCCCCCTCGACGACCAGCTCCGGGCTTTCCTCAAGCGCCACCAGCATTTCGCGCTGGTGGTGGACGAGTACGGCACGCTGCAAGGGCTCATCACCCTCGAGGACATTCTGGAGGAGATCGTGGGCGAGATCGCCGACGAACACGATGTGGAAGCCGAGGGGCTGGTGCGCGAGCCGGGGGGCGCCATCGTCGTGCCGGGGGCGATGTCGATCCGCAACCTCAACCGCGCCTGCGACTGGAGCCTGCCGGACGAGGAGGCGACCACCATCGCAGGCCTCATGATCCACGAGGCGCAGGCGATCCCCACCCAAGGGCAGGTCTTCGCGTTCCACGGCGTGCGCTTCGAGGTGCTGGAAAGGGAACGCCAGCAGATCACGAAGCTCCGGCTGAAGCCCCTGAAGCGCACGGTTGCCTGAGGGCTACTCCGCCTTCGAGAGCCGCGCGAGATCCTTCTGGAGGTCCGTCCAGAGCTTCTCGATCTCCTCGGCCTTGGTGCGGCGCCGGTCGATCGCCTTGAGACGCATCCCGGCATCCGCGTCGCGCCGGCGGAGGCGGCGGCCGAGCTCCTTCTCCCGCGCCGGGCTCTTCGCCTTGTGGGCGGCCACGATCTCGGCGTCGATGTCCTGGATGGCCTTGATGAGCTCCCGCGTCAGCTTGAGGTCCTCGAGAAGCGGCACCTGGGTCCGCTTAACCAGCGTTCGGATCGCGTGGAGGCGGCGGATCTGGGCGCGGAGCTCCCGGGTCATGCGCTCCATCGCACGGAGCCGTCGGCGAAGCTGCGGGCGGAGGACGGCGTCGCTGTCCTTCACCGCGCGCTCGAGCTTGCGGAGCGATTTCGATTTGCTGGCCATGGCCCCCTCGGCTGGTCTCGCGTGCGATCATGCGCAGGCGGCGGCCCGCCGCCAAGCCCTGGACCGGGCCGATCGCCCCCGCTAGCCTGCGCAGACGGTCAGCGAAGGGGGTACCGGTGCAGGCGGTGTGGTACGAGCGGTTCGGCCCGGCTGAGGAGGTCTTGCACCACGGATCCCGGCCCGACCCGGCGCCGGGCCCAGGCGAGGTGCTGGTGCGGCTCGAGGCGTCGGGCGTCAACCCCTCGGACGTGAAGCTCCGGGCCGGCGCTCGGCCGGGCGCGACCATGGCCTATCCTGAGATCGTCCCGCAATCCGACGGCGCCGGCGTGATCGTTGGCCTCGGCGCGGGGGTGGCGGAGGAGCGGCTCGGCCAGCGCGTCTGGCTTTGGAACGGGCAATGGCGGCGCGCCTTCGGCACCGCGGCCGAGCTCATCGCCCTCCCCGCCGATCACACGGCCCCCCTCCCCGAGACGACAACCGCCGAGGCCGGCGCCTGCCTCGGCATCCCCGCGATGACCGCGTGGTTCACGCTCTTCGCCGACGGGCCCATCGCCGGGCGCAGCGTCCTCGTCACCGGCGGGGCGGGCAGCGTCGGGCGCTATGCCACCCAAATGGCCCGGCTCGGCGGGGCGGCGCAGGTCTTCACCACGGTGTCCGGACCCGAGAAGGCGGCGCACGCCACCTCGCACGACCACGCCCCGGACGCGGTGATCGACTACCGGCAGGAGGATGTCGCCGACCGGGTGCTCGCGCTCACCGCCGGGCGGGGGGTGGACCGCATCGTGGAGGTTGAGTTCGGCGGCAACCTCCCCGCCACCGAGCGGATGATCGCCGAAGGCGGCACGATCGCGGCCTACGCCTCGATGGCCGAGCCGGCGCCCAGCCTTCCCTTCTACGCGCTGATGTTTCGGAACGTGCGCCTCCACATGGCGCTGGCCTATCTCATTCCGCCGGATCTCCGAGCCCGGGCGGCCGGGGAGATCGTGGGCTGGCTGGCCGAGGGCCGTCTGTCCCACGCGGTCGGGGCGGTTCACCCCCTCGCCGAGACGGCCGCCGCCCACCGTGAGGTTGAGGCGGGCAGCACCCTCGGGACAGTGGTCGTCCAGATCTGAGCTTAGAGATAGCGGGCGAGGACAGTTTCGCAGAGGGTCTCGCGGCTCAACCCCCGCGCGTCCAGCTCGGCGTCGCTCAAGGCGGCGAGCGCCTCGTATTCCGCCGAAGCACGGCAGGCGGCCTGAACCGACCCGACCGCGGTGAGCGCGCTCGCGATCATGCGAACGGCGACCCGGTCGTCTCGGCTGTCGCTCATAAAGGTCATGCCGTCTCCCCGATGCGCGTCCGACGCGCTGACAGAGTTAAGATATGCTGCAGCGCATCATTTTCAACCGGAACCAGAACACCTCCGGTATTGCGACAGATATGTTGCACCGGGTCCACGCCTTGCCCGCGCTTGACATTCCGGCGCGCCATCGCCGCAATGAGAGCGAGGAGGTGGCGACATGGACGGAACATTCCTGCGCGGGCGGATCGTCGAGGCGGCGCGGCTGCGCGCACTAATGCAGCGCTCGGATCTCGCGGGCGCCCTCCAGGCGGGCAGCCATTTCGGCGCGCTCGCGCTCACCGGCTGGGGATTGTGGGCGGCCTGGGGCACATGGGCCGCCGTGCCATTCTTCCTCGCCCACGGGGTGCTGCTCAACTATCTCTATGCCGGGCAACACGAACTTTCCCACGGCACGCCCTTCGCCACAAAATGGGTGAATGTCGCACTCGGCCGTCTCATCGGCTTTCTCATGCTCTACCCGCGGGATTTCGACCAGATCCAGCATTTCGCCCACCATCAGTGGACGCAGGACTGGGCGCGCGACGGCGAATTGGTGCGTGAGCCCTACACGCTCTGGACCTATCTTCTGTGGCTTCTCGGCCCGTCCTACTGGTGGTCGCGGGTGGCCCGGCTGGTGCGCCTCTCCCGCGGGATGGTGGTGGAGCCCTATATCCGCCCGCACGACGCGCCCAAGGTGATCCGCGAGGCGCGCTGGCACATGGCCGGCTATGCGGCGATCGCGAGCGTCTCGGTGGCCACGGGCTCCTGGGCGGCGGTTATTCTGTGGCTGGCGCCGATGATCGCCATGAAAATCGTGCACCAACTGCAGAACACCATCGAGCATCTCGGCATGGAGCATTCGGGCGACATCTTGGAAAACACCCGCTCCACCCGGACGAACGCGGTCATGCGCTGGCTCGGCTGGAACATGCAGTACCACACCGCGCACCACGCCTTCCCGTCGGTGCCGTTCCACCGGCTGAAGGAGCTCAATCGCGCGATGACCGAGGGAGCCGGCAAACCCGCCTGGTCGATGGGCTATCTCGAGTTCCAGGTGGCGGTGATCGGCAAGCTCCTAGGCGGGCGTTCGGAGGCCGATTATCCCGAAACCGAGGTGTGGATCACCCCTGCCGGCGCGCGCGTGGCTCTCGACTGAAGCGTCAGACAAGGCGCGCGAGCCGGGCGATGCCCTCCGGAATGCGCCCGGCCGGGATCGACGAGAACCCAAGCCGCAGGTGGCGCGTCCCCGCCCCGGGCGCGGCGAAGAAGGCGCCGGCGGGCTCGACCAGCACCCCCTCCCGAAAGGCGCGGGCCGCGACCGCCGCGCTGTCGAACCCCTCAGGCCCGGTCAACCAGAAGGAGGAGCCGCCGAAGCCCGGCGCCTCGGCCCAGCCGGGCAGCTCCGCCTCCAAGGCCGCGCTCATGGCCAGCCAGCGCCCGCGATAGACCCGGTGAATGCGCCGGACCAGAGCGTCGTAATGCCCATTGGCCATGAAGAGCGCGGCCGCCCGTTGGTTGTTGCCCGGCGGATGGCGGAGCATGAGCCGACGGATCGCACGGAGGCGCCCGATGAGGTCGGCATCCGCCACCACGAAGCCGAGGCGAAGGCCGGGCATCACCGTTTTCGAGAGCGAGCCCACATAGATCACCCGGCCGTCCTCATCGAGGGATTTGAGCGCCGGGAGTGGCGTGCCCATGTAGTTGGTCTCGAACTCGTAGTCGTCCTCGACCACCACGAAGTCGCCGTCCCGAGCCGCGGCCAACAGCGCCCGGCGGCGCGCGAGGCTCATGGTCCGCGTCGTGGGGTAATGATGCGACGGCGTGACGAAGGCGAGGCGCACGCCTGCGAGCCCGCCGTCGAGGCGCATCCCTTCGCCGTCGAGCGACACGGCGCGGAGATCGACCGAGCGCATGAGGAGCATGTTGCGGAGATCCGGATAGCCCGGCTCCTCGATGGCGCACGGGGTGCCGGCCTCCGCCAGATAGGCCGCCACGAGATAGAGCGCGTTCTGCGCGCCGAGGGTCACGAGGATCTCCGACGGGTCGGCGGTGATGCCGCGCCGGGGCAAGATCCGCCGCGAGATCTCCTCGAGGAGGAGCGGATCATCTTGACCGTATTTGTCCACCGTCCAGGCGTCGAGCCAACGCTTGCCCATGGCCTGGCGCATGGCGTCGCGCCACTCGGCGATGGGGAAGATGGAATGGTCCACCTGGCCGTAGATGAAGGGGAAGGCGGCGCGCGACCAGTCCTCCGGTCGCGACAGGAACCGAAGATCGGCCAGCGCCTTGACGGACCGCGACTGCCAGTCGACCGCGCGCCCGGCCCCGCGGGCCGAGACTGGCGGGCATGTGGGGGCCACGTGATCCACCGCCGCGGCGTCGACGAAATAGCCCGAGCGCTCCCGAGCCTTCAGAAACCCTTCGGCCACGAGGGCCTGGTAGGCGAGCGTTACGGTGTTGCGCGAGACGCCGAGCCGGTGCGCCATCGCGCGGGTGGAGGGCACGGGCTCTCCGGCGCGGAGCTGGCCGGCCTCGATGGCGGTGGCGAGCACGTCGCGGATCTGCGCCTGCAGGCTCGCGGGCCGCCCCCGATCCAGGTGGTAGAGCGCGTCGCGCATGTGGCTTGTGCCCCGCGGCAAATTGGATCTAACTGCAGCGTAAGCCACGATCGCCGCAAATCAAGCGTCGCCCGCCGTCTCTGGTCCGGAACGCTGGGCCCGGCTGGATCTAATGGCCCCCGCCCCGCGGACGGTATCGAGGGACAAACTCGCGAAAGGAGCACTCCCGTGCACGACATGGACATCGGCGGCGCCCAACGCGCCAACTCGCTCGAGGAGCACTGGATGCCGTTCTCCGGCAACCGGGACTTCAAGGAGAACCCTCGCCTCGTCGTAAAGGGCGAGGGCATGTACTACACCGACCACAAGGGCGGCCAGGTGGTCGACGGCTCCTCGGCGCTCTTCTGCTCGCCGGCGGGGCATTGCCGGCCGGAGATCGCGGAGGCGGTGCACGCCCAGCTCATGACGAACTCCTACAACCCGCATTTCCAGCTCGGCCATCCCGGCTCGTTCGAGCTTGCACGGCGGGTGGCGGCGCTGCTGCCCGACCCGATGAACCACCTCTTTTTCGTGAATTCGGGCTCCGAGGCGATCGACACCGCGCTCAAGATCGTCATGGCCCACACCCGGGCCCGCGGCGAGAGCCAGCGCCTGCGCTTCGTCAGCCGCGAGCGCGCCTATCACGGCGTGAACATGGGCGGCGTCTCGCTCTCCGGCATGGTGAAAAACCGCGAGACCTTCCCGGTCACCATGCCCAACATCGTGATGATGCGCCACACCTGGACCGGGCGCGAGCTCTTCTGCGACGGCCAGCCGGAGCAGGACGGTGTAGAGCTTGCCAACGATCTCGAGCGGCATTGCATGACCTATGGCGGGGCGACCATCGCGGCCGTCTTCGTCGAGCCGGTGGCGGGATCCACGGGCACCCTGGTGCCGCCCAAGGGCTATCTCGAACGGCTCCGCGAGATTTGCGACCAGCACGGCATCCTCCTTGTCTTCGACGAGGTGATCACCGGCTTCGGCCGCCTCGGCGCGCCCTTTGGCAGCCAGTATTTCGGCGTGACGCCGGACATCTGCACCATGGCCAAGGCCCTCACCAACGGCGCGATCCCCATGGGCGCCGTAGCCGTCAAGGACGAGATCTACGAGACCGTGACCGACGCCTCGCCGGAGAACGCCATCGAGTTCTTCCACGGCTACACCTACTCGGCCCACCCGGCGGCCTGCGCGGCCGGAATCGCCACCATGGAGATCTACGAGCGCGACGGTCTCTTCGAGCGCGCGGCTGAGATGGCGCCCTACTTCAAGGAGGCGTGCATGAGCCTGCGCGACCATCCGATGGTGAAGGACATCCGGACCATCGGCATGATGTCGGGCGTCGAGGTGCATGCGGGCGAGAAGCCGGGGCTCCGCGGACAGGAGCTGCAAAAGGCCCTCTTCTGGAACGGCTGCCACATCAAGTTCACCGGCGATGTGGCGATCCTTGCGCCCGCCTTTATCGCCGAGCGCGGGCATATCGACGAGATCGTGGACAAGCTCCGCAAGACCCTCGACCAGGCCGCCTGAGGGCCGCGATGGCCCGTGAGATCGGGGGGGCAGCCGGCCTCCCCGTGATCAAGACACCGCGGCTGCGCCTTCGTCCCCGGCGGATGCGCGACCTCGAGGCCTCGCTCGCCTTAGACCGTGAGCCCGGCACCACCCGCTGGATCGACGGGCCCTGGGACGACCCTGCGGCCCACGAAGCCTTTGTAAAGGCGCGGATCCGCGGCCCCTACCCCGCCGGCCTCGGCTATTGGGTGATCGCGCGCGCGGAGCGGCCGCAGGAGTTCCTCGGCTGGGTGCTCCTCATTCCGGAGGATGCGGTAGGCCCGGAGATCGAGATCGGCTGGCGGGTGCGCACGGCCGCCCGCGGTCAGGGCTATGCGCCGGAGGCGGCGGCCAATCTCCTCGCCCATGGCTTTGCAGAGCTCGGCCTCACCCGGGTGGTGGCGGAGATCCATGCGGAAAACCGCGCCTCGCGCCGGGTGGCGGAGAAAATCGGCATGGCCCTCGCCCAAGATCCGGTGCCGGGCCGGCCAGAGCAGGTGCTCTACGAGGCCCGCCTCCACTGCGCGCGCTGAGGCTCAGCCCCCGGCCGCCGCCGCCGTGAGGGCGCCCCGCCGGGCGCGCAGACCCACAAGATCGCAGACGCAGAGAAGGTCGCCGTCGCGGAAGCGCATGGTCTGCACCTCGGGGCGCATGGCCTCGTCGAGGCTCTCGATGGGCGCGAGATTGAGGCCGGTCTTGCCCGAGCCGAGCACGATGGGGGCGACCATCAGATGGAGTTCGTCGATGGCGCCCGCGTCGAGAAAGCGCGCCAGCGTTTCCGCTCCGCCCTCGACGAGCAGGCTTGCCACGCCCCGCTGCGCGAGCGCGCGGATGATCTGCTTGGGCGGCAGGATGCCCATGCGGTCGGGCTCGAGGGCGATGCGCTCCACCCCTTGGGGCGCGGGCGCGCCGGGGCAGGTGATCGCGAGCACCGGGCCCGCACCGTCGCCCAGCATGGCGAGGCCGTCCGACATCCGGCCCTGCGGGTCGATCACCACCCGGATCGGGTTGGGCCCGGGCACATGCCGGGTGGTGAGGCGCGGATCGTCGGCGATGGCCGTGCCCACCCCGATCAGCACCGCGTCCACCCGCGCGCGCAGCCGGTGAAGATGGCGGAGCGCCTCGGTGCCGTTGATGTATTTCGACTGCCCAGTGGGGGTGGCGATCCGCCCGTCGAGCGACTGGCCGAGCTGGCCGATCACCACCGGCCGTGTGCCCTGCCCTCCAGCGAGGGCGGCAAGAGCGGTCTCGGCGTCGTAGTCCATGGCGCGGTGGCGCCGGGCCGTGGCGTGAGCATCCACCAGCACTGTCCTTCTCCGTCGCTGCGCGGTCAGGGCCGCTGCGCGGGCACCGGGCCGCCCTGCGCGCGCCGGGGCAGGCCGATTGGCCCTCCAGCCTCCGCGGGAGCGGGTTTCGGCGCCTCCCGCCACGGTTGACGCTTGAGCCACCCGACGAAATAAGCCACGCCGATGAGAATGGCAAAGCCCGCGAGGTTCACGCCGGCACGTGTCCAGACGTCGCGGCCGAGCACGTCCATCACCCAGCCGTTGACGCGCGAGAGCGGGATCGACACCATGAAGACTGCGAGGCTCTGGGTGCCGACCTTGCGGATCACCGGCACGGCGGCCAGCACCGCGTCCCGCGCCACCCAGCGGCGGCCCCGGTCCCCGATCACGGCCCAGACCGTTAGCATGAGCGCCGCCAGATGCAGGAGCTGGAGCATCCCCTGCTGATTGAAGCTGAGGACCTCGCTCACCGCCTCCTCATAGCCTGGGATGAGGAGCCCGGTCTCGTGCGGATACGCGACCGGCAAGGTGAGGAGGAGCGCAGCCCCCGCCCCCACCACCCAACGCCGACCGGGAGCCGGGTGCGGAAACCCTTCCGACAGACGCACACCGCGGGGCCCCACGATCACCAGGGCGAGATAGGCGACCGCCAGGAAGTGGAGGAACCGCCCCGCCCCCTGCCAGCTCTTCCACCAGATGGGCTCGAGGAAGCTCCGCGCATCCCGGATCCACTCATGGGCCCAGGTGTCGGCGATGAGCGAGTAGCCGCCGTGGATCTTGTACCAGGCAAGCGGCAGCGACAGGAGCACGAACCCCAGCGCCAGCGCGATCAGCCATGTCTTGACCGGCGGGGCGGGCAGCCAGCCCATGCCGAAGGCGAAGCCCGAGAAAAAGAGGATCTGCCAGGCGAAGGGGTTGAAGAACCAAGTCCCATCGCCCCAGGGGTAGCTCGGCAGGTTCATCCAAGAGACGTTTTGCCCGAGAGCGACGAGCCCCGCCTGCCAGGCCGCGAGCTCCTCCGCATCGGCCATCTTGCGCGCATAGCCGGCAAGATTGGCCGCCAGCCAGACGAGCAGCATCGCGGAGACGACGGCCGGCGTGCCCCCCACGCGGTGGAGAAGCATCACCGCCGGGATCATCGCCAGAATCACGAGATACATCGGCAAAATGTCGAAGAGGCCCGGCACATAGGTGAGCGTGAAGAGGCCGATGAGCGCCTCGCCCGTCTGCTCGAAAAGGGGCACGACCCAGGGCCCCTCGATGTAGGGCGTCTCCCGGTTGCCCACCCCGTAATGGTCGATGGCGAAGAGCATGATGGCGGTGACCAGGAACACACCGATATGCGCCCAATAGACCTGCCAGACGCGGAAGCCGATCCGCGCCGAGCCGAGGAACATGCCCCGGTTCTGGAAGACGGCGCCGAACGCCATGGCCGACGCCATGCCGGAGCAGAAGACGAAGATCTCGGTGGCGTCCGAGAAGCCGAAGCGTGCGGGGATCCACAACGTCCAGGTGTTGCCCGGCGTGTGCGCGAGCAAGATGATGAACATCGCGATGCCGCGGAAGAAATCCAGCCGGGGCTCGCGCGGTCGCCGCGGCTTGGCGGGCGCCTGGGGCGCCGAGCTCGGGGGAGTGTTGGCCGTCATCGTCACCGCTCTCGAAGGCCGCGGGGTGCGGCCACCTCCCTATAACGCATCCGCCAGATCATTCCGCCGCGGCGAAGGCGCTCTTCGCACGCGCGATCGCGGCACGCCGGCGCGCGGTAAAGCCGTCCTCGGCCCCGCGACGCGCCGCGCGGGCGGCCAGCTCGGCCTCCGCCTCCTCCCAGCGCCCGGCACGGATGCCCGCCTCGATCATCAGCCGAGAGAAGATATCGCGCTGGGCGTGGCTGCCGCCGACGGCCTGGAGCGGCCCGCGAGCCGAGCGCAGCACCTCGAACGCCCGGTCGTACTGCCCGGCGCGGAAGGCGACGAGCCCCACCGCTGCGGGATGCCCGGCGACGGCCGCCACCTCGTGCATGTCGTGGTCGGAGCGGCGTGCGTCCTCCGCCAGCCGGGCGACCAGCCGGTCCGCCTCGGTCCCGCGATCCGCCGCGTTGAGCGCCAGGAGATAGTGAAGATCGGCGAACACGACGGCCGCGTCCTCGACCCGCCCGGCGGCGAGGGCGGCGAGCTCCTCCCACCGGTCGCCCACATCCACGCCCTCGATCTCGAGGCGCGCCAGCATCGACGCGCCGTTGGCGATGTCGCGATAGTCGTCCGTGCGCTCGGCCCGCACCCGGGTGTCGTAGAGCGCGAGGACCCGGTCGTGCGCGCCCCGGTCGAGATGGAAGAGCGCGAGATGCCACCACACATGGGCGCCGAAATTGTTGCAGTGCTCCCAGCGCGGCGTCTGCCCGTCGAGCCAGGCGATCCCGGCCTCCGTCCGCCCGGTCATGTCGTAGACATGGGCGACGGCGTGGAGGCCCCAGGCGTCGTCCGGCGCCCGCTCGAGGCCCGCGCGCCCGGTGGCCTCGGCCTCGGCGAAACGCCCGGCCTCCTCGAGCGCGAAGGCCCGGCATCCGAGCATGTATCCGCCATGGGGGTGATCCTCGACAAAGGCGGGCGCCGTGAGCTCGGCGACGCGCAGCATCCCCACCCGGTCGCCCAGAAGGAAGCGGATGGCCTGGTCGAACTTCACCAGAAGCGCGTCATCCGGCGCTCGGGCGATCTCCGCTTCCAGCACCGCCGTCGCCTGGCTCGGCCGACCCGCGAGATAGGCGCCGAGCGCCATCACCAGCGCCCGCTCGCGCCGGGTGCCGCCCACCCGGTCGAGCGCCGAGAGCGCCCGGGCATGGGCCTCGCGCGCGGGCTCCACGAGCTCACGCCGCCCGAGAAGGAGAAGCCCCAGCCCTTTCGCCGCCCAGCCCATCGCAAACTCAGGCGCCCGCTCCAACGTGTCCGCGAGATGGGTCGGCGTCTCGCGGCAATGGCGCAGGAGCGCCCGCACCGTCGCATCCCAAGCGTCGCGCGCGGCGGGGCTCTCCAAGGTGAGTGGCAGGCCGGCAGCGTCGGACAGGGACATTGTGATGCGCTCCAACTGGGGGCAAGATCGGGAACGATATGAGGACTGACCCGACCGTCACCCCACACATGACAGCCGGGGCCGGGAATTTCACCTGACATCTTTGTTAAACGTGCGGGAGCGGAGCAGCATGAGCAAATGGGCGGCGGCCATCCCCCTTCTCGGGCTTCTGGCCCTCGCGGTGGCCGCGGGTCTCGCCCGCGGCGGTGGGCCGGATGCGGAGGGGTTGCGCTATGCCGGCGGCACGCTTCTGGGCGGCCTCGCAGGGTTCGCGCTCTATCACGCGGCCTTCGGCTTCACCGGCGGCTGGCGCGCCTTCGTGCGGGAGCGCAAGGGCGCCGGCCTCCGCGCGCAGATGGCGCTGATCGGGCTCACCTGCCTCGTCACCTACCCGCTCATCGGTTTCGAGGAGCTCACAGGCTGGGATATGCACCCCGCCATCCTGCCCATGACCTTCGCCTCCGCCGTGGGCGCGGCGCTCTTCGGGTTCGGGATGCAACTCGGCGGCGGCTGCGCCTCCGGCACGCTCTTCACCGCCGCCGGCGGGTCGACGCGGATGGTGCTCACCCTGGTGGCCTTCGTCGCGGGGTCGGTGATCGCGACCCACCATCTCGTGGAGGTGTGGTACCCGCTCGGGCCCCGCCTCGGGATCGAGAGCCTGCCCGGCACCTCGCTCATCGCGCTCTTCGGGCCGCTCGGGGGGCTTCTCGTCCTCGGCGGCGGGCTCGCGGCGATCTGGCTCGTCTCCGCCGCGCTCGAGCGGCGGGCCCATGGCCGGCTCCTCCCGGAGCGTGAGCAGGGCCCCTGGCTGACCGGGCCCTGGACGCTGCTCGCCGGCGCCGTGGCCCTCGCGGCCGTCGGCATCGGCTCCTTCCTCCTGTTCGAGCGGCCCTGGGGGGTGACGGCGGGCTTCGCGCTCTGGGGCGCCCAGGCGCTCGAGGCCCTCGGCGTTGAGCTTCGCGACTGGGGTTACTGGTCCGGCTGGCGCAGCTCCCAGCTCGACGAGAGCCTCCTGGCCGACCGCACCTCGGTGATGAATTTCGGGATCATCCTCGGCGCCTTCTCGGCCAGCCTCCTGGCCGGGCGCTTTGCGCCGAGCTGGCGGCTCTCACCGAGGGACGTGGCCACCGCGGTGATCGGCGGCCTTGTCATGGGCTATGGCGCGCGCCTCGCCTTCGGCTGCAACATCGGCGCCTATCTCGGTGGTCTCGTCTCCGGCTCGCTGCACGGTCTCTGGTGGCTCGTCTGGGGCTTTCTGGGGTCCTGGGCGGGCATCTGGGCCCGGGCCCGCATCGGGATGGACCCGCCGGCGGCCAAGATCGCGGCGGCGTGAATTGCCCCGGGGTCGCGGCGCGGGTATCACCCACCCACGCGCCACAAAGGAGAGATCCGATGCCCCGCCTCCTCGCCGCCCTCCTCCTTGCCGTCGTACCCTTCGCCGCTCCGGCCGAGATGGCCCCGCGCGCGGGGTGGTCCGTCATGCCCACGCCGCTCTCCTATGCCGACCTCCTGGAGCGGGTGAAAGCCGCGGTGAAGGCCGAGAAGATGGGCCTCGTCACGGAAGCGGGCCCAACCGAGGTCGCGAAGGCCCGACTCGGAGAGACCATTCCGGGCAACCGGGTGATCGGGGTGTTCCGGCCGGATTTCGCCGTGCGCGCCGTGCGGCTCTCCACCGCGGCCATGATCGAGGCGCCGATCCGCCTCTACGTGACCGAGAACGCCGACGGCACGGCCACCCTCTCCTACAAAACGCCGTCGACTGTGTTCGCGCCGTATATCGACGAGGGGGGCGCCGAACTCACCGCTCTCGCCGCGGAGCTCGACGGGATCTTCGCCGCCATCGCCGCCCGCGCGACCGCCGAGTGAGGGGCCTGTCCGCCTTGGCGCGATTGCCCCTGGACAGCTCAGGGCGCTTCGCCTACTAACCCGGCTCAGGTCGCGCACCGCCCGGGCCCAGGTAGCTCAGTTGGTAGAGCAGCGGATTGAAAATCCGCGTGTCGGTGGTTCGAATCCGCCCCTGGGCACCATCTTCCCTAATAAATCGTTGAATTTAAATGGATTTTCGCAGGGCGGCCGATTTGGCCCACC
>CAYXPI010000092.1:0-14466 GCA_964467005.1 uncultured Limibaculum sp.
CAAGGAGGTGCTCGACACCATGATCGGCCTCGCCGAGGAGGGGATGACGATGCTCTGCGTGACCCACGAGATGGGTTTCGCGCGGCAGGTGGCCAACCGGGTGATCTTCATGGATCAGGGCCAGATCGTGGAGCAGAACGAGCCCGAGGAGTTCTTCAACAACCCGAAATCCGAGCGGACCCAGCTCTTCCTCTCCCAGATCCTCGGCCACTGAGCGCCTGAGGCGCGCGCGGCCGCCCCATCCACCTGCCACGGCGGCGGAACCCGGCGGTTCGGGCGTCAGCGCTCGGCCAGACGCTCGCGGATCCGCCGGCGCACGAGGTCGAGATGGCTGAGCGCGAGATAGGCGTTCTCCCGAAAGGGCAGGGGCACCGCGAGGGACTTGATCTCGGCCTCCGCGTCGTCGAGTTCCGCGGCGAGCGCGTCGAGCGTCGCGCGGTCCGTTGTGTCCGAGGCTGCGAGGTCGATCCGGTTGATCGTGCGGTAATGGCGATAGATCCGCCGCCTCACCGCCCAGTCGTAGATCCCCGGCAGGGCACGCAAGAGCGGGACCAGGAGGAAGAGCACCGGCACGAGGAGAAGGGCGAAGCTGTTGATCTGCGCCGCCACCCAATAGGGCAGGAGCGCTTCGTACAGCGAGGGTGGGGAGGACAGGAGCGCACGAGCGTGGGCATTGAGCGGCGCGTCCACTCGCCGGGGGGAGGGAAAGGTGCCCTCGCCCGAGAGCCGGTCTCCGCGCCCGTGGAGCCGTTCCGCCGCACGCACCAGGCGGTTGACCAGCGCGGGGTGAGGGCTCTCGCCGGCCATGAGCCGGGCCGGCGTGGCGAGGAGGGTGAGGGCGCGGGGCGGCACGCGGCGGCGATAGTCGATCGCGCCCGGGGGCAGGTCGAGGGCCACAAGCTCCGGCAGCGCCCGGGCCAGCGCTGCCGCGCCTTCGAGCGGGACGAGCCGGATCTCGTCCGACAGGAAGAGCGCGCGGAGATAGGGCGCCTCCACCGGAGCCACGAAAAGCGCGAGGTCCACCTCGCCCGCGAGGAGCGCCTCGGCCGCTGACGCGCCGCCAAGGGGAAGGAGGGTGTTGGTGTAGGGCTCGAGCCCCATGGCTCGAGCGAGCCGACCGTAGCCGAAACGGGTGCCGCTGCCCGGCCCGCCCACGGCGAGGCGGCGCCCCCGCCAGCGGGGCGGGAACCGGTCCAGCGGCCGGTCCGCCCGTTCGAAGAGGAGGATGGGCTCGAGAAAAAGCGCGGCGACGGCCTCGCGCGGGCCGCCCTCCGGGATCGGGACGCCCCCCTGCAGGATTGCGAGGTCCGCCCGCCCCTCGGCGAGGAGGCGCGCGTTCTCCACCGAGCCCGCCGTCTCCAGGATCTCGAGCGCGATGCCGTCCTCCGCCAGGATCTCGGCGTACCGTGTGGCGATGCGGTGATAGCCCCCGCCGGGCGCGCCGGCGGCAATCGTGGCCCGGTCGGGCGGCGCGAGGTCGAGCGCGCGCCCTGCCGCCCAAATGCCGAGGGCGACGACCACCACCGCCAGCGCGTACAGCCTGAGCCCGGACATGGGTCGCACCCCTCAGCCGCCGGCCTCGAGCTCCCTCGGCCGCGCGAAATCCACGAATTGGCCGCTCTCATATCGGATCTCGGACCAATCCGCGATGTCGAAGGTCAGAACCGCCGCCGCGGCGGTGGGGAAGTGCTCGAACGCGCGCGCGCAGCCCGGGCGGACATCGCCGTTGGTCAGCCGCCGCGTGAGCGCCGAGAGACCGGGGTTGTGCCCCACCACCATGGCCGCCGTCACCGTATTATCGAGCGCGGCCAGCCGGTCGCGGAGCGCGCTGGGCGCGGCGTGGTAGAGGCGGGCGTCGATCTCGGCCTCCGGCAGCCCCGGCAGCGCCTCGGCCATGCAGGCCAGGGTTTCGCGGGTGCGGCGGGAGGAGGAGCAGAGCACCCGGTCCGGCAGATGCCCCCGCGACGCGAGCCAGCCAGCGATGACGGGGGCGGCCCTCCGCCCGCGGGGCGCGAGCGGCCGGTCGTGATCGTCGAGATCCGGATCGGCCCAGCTCGACTTGCCGTGGCGCACCAGAATCACCTTCTTCATGTCAGGACTATGACAGCGGAGGGGTTCCCAGGGTCAACTGCGAAGACGCCCCCTTCCCTCGGCCGCGGGTTCGGGGGATACCTCGCGCAGCCGAACCGCAGGAGCGCGCCCATGCCCGAGACCGCCGCCCAGAGCCCGGAGATCTTCTGGCTCGCCGCCACCGCCCTTGCGACCGCCCTCATGTGGGTGCCCCACATCCTCTGGCTGATCTCGGACAAGGGGCTCGTCGCTGCCCTGATGGATGGGGAGCACGACATCGCCTACACCGCGCCCTGGGCCGCCCGCGCCCACCGCGCGCATCTCAACGCGGTGGAGAATCTCTGCGTCTTCGCCGCCCTCGCCCTCGCGGTGGCGGTGAGCGGCACGGGCTCGGCGCTCACGGCCCAAGCGGCGGCGGCGTTCTTCTTCATCCGGGTGGGGCATTTCGGTGTGTATGTGGCCGGGCTGCCGGTGATCCGCACGGTGCTGTTCTTCGCCGGCGTCGCCTGCCAGATCGTCCTCGGAGCCGCGGCACTGGGGGTCGTCTGACCCTGCCCTCGCGCCGCCGCTGCCGGTATGCTAAGGTACTGCCGTATTTCAATCGTGAGGTTTCCCATGCCGAACGTCCAATATCTGTTCGTCCACACCGCCGCCGCCGACATCCCGAATGTCGACGCCGCCATGATCGACCGCTGGCACCGCGAGAGGGGCTGGAGCGGGATCGGCTACCATTTCGTGGTTCTCGACGACCGCCACGCGACCAAGCCGGACGGCCAGGTGGAGACGGGGCGCTCCACCTCCAAGAACGGCGCCCATGTGCTGGGGGCCAACGGCATCTCCCTCGGCATCTGCTGCGCCGGCCACGGCGATCGCCGGGACTTCACCCAGAAGCAGATCGTCGCCCTCACCCGCCTGCTCGCGCGCCTCGCCGAGGAGCACGGCGTGCCGACGGAGAACATCCTCGGCCATCGCGAGGTCAACGATCTCGTGGATAAGGGCGTGGTGGGCGACAGCTTCCGGACCACCAAGAGCTGCCCCGGGACCAAGGTCGACATGGATGCGATCCGCGGCCTCGTCGAGGTCGAGCGCTCCGGCGGATCCGTGGCGCCCCTCGGCATGCTGTCGGCCGCGACGCCGGACGGGCTTGCGGAGGCCATCCGCCTCATCGACGCGAATCGGGGTCTCCTCGGCAACGCCCAGGACGAGTGGCGCGCCTTCGTGTCGAACGGCGAGGTGCGCGCGCTCCTCGGCTGACGCTGCGGGAGGGGAGGTCAGGGCACCGTGCCGGCGAGCACCCGGCTGATCGCCATGAGCGGCCGGCCCGATTGGTCGGCCCACGCGTTGAAGGCGGCCTGCACCGCCGCCATGTCCCGCGCCGAGGTCGGTGCCTTGGTCACCACATCCTCGCGGGTGAGCGCGCGCACCACATCGGCGCTCAGGATGTAGCCGTCACGCCCCATGGCGCGGAGAGCGTAGCTCGCCGTGGTACCGCCGAGCCGCCCGCCCCGGCGCTTGAGGAGGGCGAGGAGGCCGGCAAAGTCCGCGCACGGCCAGTGCGCCAGCGCCGCCGATGCGGTCCCCCGCTCGGCCGCAAGCTCCTGGAGGAGAAGAGCGTTCTGCCGGATGGCCCGGGCCTTGGCCATATGGCCGATGCCGCCGGCCTTGGCCGCGGCCTCCAGCGCTTCGTCGTCCATATGCGCACATGCCGCGGGGTTGAAGCCGCGAAAGGCGGCCTCGAAACCCGGCCATTTGTCCGCCACCACACCCCAGTTGAACCCCGCCGAGAAGACGAAACGCGAGAGAGTGGAGAGCCAGCGCGCGTCCGAGGTTCTCTCCAGCCGTTCCGGCGGGGTTGGGGAGGGCAGGCGGGCCTCGAGCGCCGCAGCCCCACCCGCCCGCTCGGCCGCCAAGGCCCAAAGGGCGTCAAAGCTCTGCATCCGAGCCTCCCCGGGCGCCACCGGGGCCGGCCCGACCCCTCCTGGGGGTGGCGCGGCAGAGGGAGGGGCAGGGCCGTCGCGCCGCGGCCACCTCGCTCAGCCTCGGAGATCCGGAGGCTGGGCCGCCGTCCGGATCTCCTCGACGGCTGCGTCCAGAGGCATCACCTCCTGCCCCTGGCTGCCGAGGCGGCGGACCGCCACGGTGCCGGCCTCCACCTCCTGGCGCCCGACGGCCAGGATGAAGGGCAGATGGGCGGTGGAGTGCTCGCGCACCTTGTAGTTGATCTTCTCGTTGCGCGTGTCGGTCACCACGCGCAGGCCCGCGGCGGTCATGCGCTGAGCGATCTCAGCGGCGTAGGCGTCGGCGTCCGATACGATCGTCGCCACCACCGCCTGTTTGGGCGCCATCCACACGGGGAAGCGCCCCGCGCAGTTCTCGATGAGGATACCGAGGAACCGCTCGAAGCTGCCGAGGATCGCCCGGTGCATCATCACGGGGCGCTTCTTCTGGCCGTCCGCATCGACATATTCCGCATCCAGCCGCTCGGGCAGGTTGAAGTCGGCCTGGTAGGTGCCGCACTGCCATTCGCGGCCGATCGCATCCGTCAGCTTGAAGTCGAGCTTCGGCCCGTAAAAGGCCCCCTCGCCGGGGTCGATCTCGAAGTCGTTGGTCACCTTGCGCACGGCGGCTTCGAGGGCGGCCTCGGCCTTGTCCCAGATCTCGTCCGAGCCCACGCGCTGTGCCGGCCGGGTGGAGAGCTTGATGTCGAAACTCGCGAAGCCGAGGTCGTGGTAGACCGAGCCCAGAAGCTCGATAAACTTCGCGGTCTCCGCCTCGATCTGGTCTTCGGTGCAGAAGATGTGCGCATCGTCCTGGGTGAAGCCGCGCACGCGCATCAGCCCATGCATCGAGCCCGAGCTCTCATACCGGTGGCACGAGCCGAATTCCGCGAGGCGCAGGGGCAGGTCGCGATAGCTCTTCAGCCCATGATTGTAGATCTGCACATGGCAGGGACAGTTCATGGGTTTCAGCGCATTCACCCGTTTCTCTTGTGCGTGCTCCTCCTCGACCTCCGCGATGAACATGTTCTCGCGGTATTTGTCCCAGTGGCCAGAGGCCTCCCACAGCTTGCGGTCGACGACCTGGGGGGTCTTGATCTCCTGATAGCCCGCATCGGTGAGCCGGCGGCGCATGTAATCCTCGAGCGCCCGGTACACGGCCCAGCCATTGGGGTGCCAGAACACCATGCCGGGGGCTTCCTCCTGAAGGTGGAAAAGCGACATCTCCCGGCCGATTCGCCGGTGGTCACGCTTGGCGGCCTCCTCCAGCATGTGGAGATGCGCGTCGAGATCTGCCTTGGTGCGGAAGGCCACGCCATAGATCCGCTGGAGCATTTTGTTGCGGCTGTCGCCCCGCCAATAGGCGCCGGCGACGGACATGAGCTTGAACGCGTCCGCCGGCACCTGGCCAGTATGCGCGAGATGGGGCCCGCGGCAGAGATCCTGCCAGCCCCCGTGCCAATACATGCGGATCGGCTCGCCCTCGGGGATCAGCCCCACGAGCTCGACCTTGTAGGGCTCGTCGGTCGCCTCGTAATGCGCGATGGCGCGGGTGCGGTCCCAGACCTCGGTGCGCACCGGATCCCGCGCCTCGATGATCTGGCGCATGCGCTTTTCGATGGCCGCGAAGTCGTCCTCGTGAAAGGGCTCGGGGCGGTCGAAGTCGTAGTACCAGCCGTGCTCGATCACCGGGCCGATGGTGACCTTTGTGTCGGGAAAGAGCTCCTGCACCGCGCGGGCCATGATGTGCGCGCAGTCGTGCCGGATGAGCTCGAGGACGCCGGGGTCGTCGTCCTTGGCCGTGACAATGGCGATGCGGGCATCGGCCTCCAGCGGCTCCGAGAGATCCGCGAGGCGCCCGTCGATCCGGGCGGCGAGGGCGGCCTTGGCGAGCGACTTCGAGATGCCCGCGGCGAGCTCGGCCCCAGTGGTCCCCCGCGCCACGTCGCGGGTCGCTCCGTCGGGCAGGGTGAGGGTGATCGTCTCGCTCATCGGTCTCTTCCGGCTGGATTGCATTCGCGCTGCACCATCCGGAGCCGCCCTCCGGGTGTCAAGGCTGGGCCCCGGGATCGGCCGGCCGGGCGCGGGCGCGGCGGCGGCGGATCTCGGCCACCGGACGGCGGAGCTCGGACCGGAAAAAGGACGCCGTCCCCGTTGCCCCGATCTCGGCGAGCTCGCCCCGGGCGACCCGGAGCCACAGCGCACGGTCGAGCTGCGTGCGCGCCTCGAGCCGGGCGCGCTCCTCCGCCGTCAGCGTCTCGTGGCGGGCGGGGGTGAAGGCGATTTCCTGGCGCCAGCGGGTCTCGGTGTTGACGGGCTCGGCCACGGCAGGGATCCCCAGCCGGGACGAAAGGTCGGCCACCAAGCGGTCGCAATCGCTCACATCGCCCACGAAGTCGAAGTCCGCGAGTGCCGCCTCGAGCCGGGCGAGCTTCTCGTTGGCGTCCATCGCGGCCAAGCGCGGCCAAGAGACCTCGAGCCAGTTCGCCAAAAGAAAATGCGTGAGCGGGTCCGGCGGCAGGGTGTCGAGATGGAGTGCGAAGGAGTACCCGGCCTGGCCGAGAGAGCGGTAGCGCATCTGCCGGTAGTTGTACCAGGAGAGGACGAGGGCCCTCGGCTCCCGGATGAGGACCGAGCGGCGGATGCGCCGTTCGGCAAAGCGGCGCTCCACCGAGCGGCCGATGTAGTGGCCGGAGATGGCGCGGATGCCGTCGAGAGGCCCCGGCGGGCGCCCGTCGTACTTTCGGCCGAAGAGCTCGAGGGGCAGGGCGCGGGCCCGGCGCCGCGGCGACCAGAACGCCAGCGGACCCAGATGGCGGAGCAGGTGCGTCTCGATCGTGCTGCCTGCGCATTTCGGCACATGGAGCACGATCTCAAGGGGGGCGCCGGCGCTCATCGGTCTCCGAGCGCCGTGGTCAGCGCCGCGCGGAGCGTGTCGGGTTCCCGGGCGGGGATCCCCTCCATCGCTGCGTCGTGGGTCGTCGCCCGGTCCTCGTAGGGCGCGGGGGCGGGGAAGCGGGCGCCGGGATCGCTGAATTGGCGGTCGGTCAGGTCGAGGCGCCGGCCCTCGATCCGGTTGTAATAGTGCCAGACCTCCCCGATGCGGGTGCGCAGGACCTCCTCCCCGAAGAGGTGGTGAACCACCGCCGCGGTCACGTTGCACTGCCCGTTGGCCGGGTTCTCGGGCGACCATTGCACCGCCGTCTCGCGCGACCAGACGCGGGCGAGGGCGGCGCGGACCAGAGGCTCGTCGAAGGCCCGGCTCACAGCGCCCGTCCGAAGGGCCGACCCGCCGCCTCCTCATAGACCGAGATGGTCGCCCTCTGCATGGCCGACACGGTGTAGCGCGCATGCACCCGCGCCCGGGCCGCGAGGCCCATATGCGCGCGTTCGGACGGGTCGAGGCCCAGCGCCTGGTCGAGGGTCGCGGCCAGCCGGGCCGCGTCGCCCGGCGGGTAGAGCCACCCGGTCTCGCCATGGGTCACGGTCTCGCGGGCGCCGCCATGGTCGGTTGCGATCACAGGCCGGCCCATCGCCTGCGCTTCCACCACCACGCGGCCGAAGGCTTCGGGATCGGTCGAGGCCGAGACCACGACGCTCGCGAGCTTGTAGGCCGCCGCCATGTCCGTGCAGCCGCCGGTCAGCCACACCTGGCGCTCGAGCCCATGCCGGGCGATCCGCGCCTGCAGCGCGCGGGCGTACCAATCTTCCCCACCGTCGCCCACCAGGAGGATGAGAAACTCCGCCCCCCGCCGCGCGCGCAGAAGCGCCGCGGCCTCGATCAGGCTCTCATGCCCCTTCCATCGGGTGAGCCGGCCGGCCAGCATCACCACAGGCCGCGGGTCGTCGAGAATGCCCCAGCGCTCGGCCAGCGCCACTGTGCGCTCCGCGCTCACGGCCTCCTCGGAGAAGACCGAGATGTCCGCACCCCTGGGAATGACCACGATGCGGCTCTCCGGCACCTTGTGCTGGGTGCGGACGAGGTGGGCCACGAAATCCGACACCGCGATCACCGGGCGGCCCTTGGCCATCACGGAGTTGTAGATCCGCTTAAAGGGCAGATCCTCGTTGTAGGCGCCGTGATAGGTGGTGACGAAGGGGGTGCGGGTCCGAAGGGTTGCGAGATAGGCGCTCCAGGCCGGCGCGCGGGAGCGGGCGTGGACCAGGTCCACCCCCTCCTCGCGGATCAGCCGCGCGAGAAGCCCCGCGTTCTGCCAGATGTTGAAGGGGTTCTTGGTGGCCAGCGCCATCTCGAACACCTCGCCGCCGGCGCGCTGCACCCGGGGCATCATCTGTCCCCCAGCGGTGGCGACCACCGCCCGGCCGCCCGCGCCCACCACCGCCTCGACGATCTCGAGCGTGCCCCGCTCCACCCCGCCAGTGTCGAGCCGCGGCACCACCTGGAGGACCGTGAGCGGCCTATGCCCTTCCTGCGCCATCACCAACCGGATATGGTCCCGCCCTGGCCAGCGATGGAGGACGCCGCCGCCATGACCGCCCCAAGCATTCTGGCTCACCCTTCAAAACGCCGCCTTGCCTATCACAGGCGCGCGGCGCATGGCGATGGGGCATCGCTCCCGGGGGTGGTGTTTCTGGGCGGCTTCCGGTCGGACATGACGGGCACGAAGGCGCTCTTTCTCGAAGAATGGTGCGCCGCGCGCGGCCGAGCCTTCCTCCGCTTCGACTATTCGGGCCACGGCGCCAGCGACGGCGTTTTCGAGGACGGCGGCATCGGGGACTGGGCGGAGGACGCCGAGGCGGCGCTGGACGCCCTCACGGAGGGGCCGCAGGTGCTGGTGGGCTCCTCCATGGGCGGCTGGATCGCGCTCCTTCTCGCCAAGCGCCGGCCGGAGAAGCTGGCGGCCCTGGTCGGCATCGCCGCCGCCCCCGACTTTACGGAAGACCGGATGTGGGCGCGCTTCGACGCCGTCCAGCGGGCGACGATCGCGGCCGAGGGGCGCCTCGCCCTTCCCTCGGAGTACTCGGACGAGCCTTATGTCATCACCCGCCGGCTCATCGAGGACGGGCGGGATCACCTTGTCCTGCGCGCCCCGCTGCCGATCGCGGCGCCTGTCCGGATCCTTCAGGGCACTGCGGATGCGGACGTGCCCCCGGAGGTCGCCCTTCGCCTTCTCGACCAGATCGAGGGGCCGGATGTCCGCCTCACGCTTGTTAAGGGCGCCGGCCACCGCTTCTCCGAGCCTGCGGAACTCACGCTGCTGGCCGACACGCTCGCCGGGCTCGACCCTCTTCTCCGCTGATCCATGCGCCTCACCCAGATTGCCGACAGCGTCCTCGACGGGGTGGAGGCCGCGGCCCGCGAGGCCGGCGCCTGGTTCGAGCCCACGCTGCGGCTCGGGGTCACCGGGCTCTCGGGGGCGGGCAAGACGGTGTTCATCACGGGGCTTGCCGCCAGCCTGCTCCGCAGGGGCCGGCTCGCGGCCTTTGCGCCAGAGGCGGAGGGCCGGATCCTCGCCGCAGTGCTCGGCGCGCAGCCCGATCCCGCCGTTCCCCGATTTCCGTTCGAGCGCCATCTGGCGGCCCTCACCCGGCCGGAACCCGCCTGGCCGGCCTCGACGAGCTCGGTCAGCCAGCTCCGCATTTCCCTCCGCCACCGGCCGACCGGCGTGCTCGCGGCGCTCTCGAGCCCCTCGGTCCTGCATCTCGACATCGTGGATTACCCGGGGGAGTGGCTCGTCGATCTCAGCCTTATGGAGGCGGACTACGCGACCTGGGCGGCGGAGGCGCTGGCGCTCGCCGAGAGCCCGGCCCGGCGGGGCGCCGCAGAGGGGTGGGCGCAGGCGCTGGCTCAGTCGGACCCCACCGCGGAGCATGCCGAGCCCGCGGCAGAGGCGCTCGCCCGGGCCTATGCCGGCTATCTCCAGGCGTGCCGCGAGCTTGGGCTCGCCGCGCTCGCGCCAGGCCGCTTCCTTCTTCCCGGCGAGCTCGCGGGCTCCCCCGCCCTCACCTTCGCGCCGCTGCCCCGGCCGGAGGAGATCCCCCGCGGCAGCCTTTACGCCGAAATGCGCGCCCGCTTCGAGGCCTACAAGCGTCACGTCGTCCGCCCCTTCTTCCAGGATCATTTCGCGAAGCTCGACCGTCAGGTCGTGCTGATCGACGCCCTTGCCGCCCTCGCCCAAGGGCCACGCGCGGTCGGCGATCTCGTGGCCGGCCTCGAAAGCGCGCTCGCCGCCTTCCGCCACGGCCGTCCGGGCTGGCTCGAGCGTCTCGTGGGGGCCCGGCGGATCGACCGTCTGCTCGTCGCCGCCTCGAAGGCCGACCACCTCCACCACTCCGAGCATGGGCGGCTCGCCGCGTTGGTGGAGGCGATGGTGGCCGAGGCCGCAGGCCGCGCGGCCTTCCGCGGGGCGGAGATCAAGGCCCTTGCGATCGCCGCCATCCGCGCGACCGAGGAGCGGGAGGTGCCGCACAAAGGCGGGCGGTTGCCCATCGTCTACGGCCGGGATCTCGCGACCGGGGCGGATCTGCCGATCAACGCCGGCACCTTGCCAGACGATCCCCGACCGCTCCTGGCTCGTGCGACCGATCCGGGCACCGCCGCGCCCGTCTGGGGGGATGCGGAGTGGCAGCGTTTGCGCTTTGCGCCCCGGCCTTGGGGCGGGGGTCCGTCCGACGGCCCGCCCCATATCCGGCTCGACAAGGCGCTCGACTTCCTTTTGAGCGACCGGATGGAGTGACGCCGATGACCGACCGACGCGACCCGCACGGTCCCGATCCCCGCCCGATGGCCCGTCCGACGCGGCCCGTCGCGCTCGATCCCGCAGCCCTCGAGGATCGGATGGGCCCGAACCCGTCCGACGCGCCGCCGGTGCCCGAGCCGGAGGCCGTCGCCGATCCGGCCGCCGAGCGGGCGCTCCGCCGCGCGGCCCGGGGCCGGCGGGGCGGGTTGGCGGGCCGGCTGTTCTGGTCGGGCCTCGGCGGGCTCCTGGTCCTCGCCCTCGGCCTTTGGGTGGGCGGCGTCGTCGCGGAGCTTTTTGCCCTCGCCCCGGCACTCGGGTGGGTCGGCGTCGCCTTGGCGTCCGCCGCCATCGCCGGTCTCGCGGCCATCCTCGTGGGCGAGCTCGCGGCGCTTGCGCGCCTGGCCCGCGTCGACGGGCTCCGACGTCAGGCCGCCCGGGCCGCCGCCAGCGACGCCCCTGGGCCCGCGTATCAGCTGGTGAACGACCTCGCCCGCCTCTATCGCGGGCGCCCGGAGCTTGCGGCCGAGGATGTCGCTGCCCGCGCGGGGGAGATCGCCGACGGGCGGGACATCGTCGCCCTCGCCGAGCGGCGCCTTATGCCCGCCCTCGACGCGGAGGCCGAGCGCGCCGTCTCCCGCGCGGCGAGCCGGGTGGCGGGGCTCACGGCCGTTCTGCCCATGCCCGCGCTCGAGATCCTGGTCGTTCTCTGGCAAAACGTCGCGATGATCCGCCGGATCGCGGAGATCTACGGCGGGCGCGCGGGATGGCTCGGCTCCTGGCGGCTCTTGAAGGCCGTGGCGCAGCACCTTCTCGCCACCGGCGCCGTTTCGGCGGCGGACGATCTCCTCGGGCCCCTCGTGGGCGGCGGCATCCTCGGCCAGGTCTCCCGACGCTTCGGCGAGGCCGCGGTGAACGCCGCGCTCACCGCCCGCGTCGGCACCTCGGCCATCGAGGTGTGCCGCCCCCTCGCCTTTCGCGTGCGCCCCGCTCCGAAGGCCCGGAGCCTCGTCCTCGGCGCGCTCAAGGGCTGGTCCGGCCGCGCGGCCGGGCGCTGATGCCGCGGTACAAGCTCACGGTGGAGTACGATGGCGGGCCCTTCGTCGGCTGGCAACGCCAGGAGACGGGCGCCTCCGTTCAGGGGGCGCTCGAGGCCGCGGCGGGCGCGCTCGAGCCCGGGCCCCACACGGTGCAGGGCGCGGGGCGGACGGATGCGGGCGTGCACGCCACCGGGCAGGTCGCGCATCTCGACCTCGCGCGGGACTGGGAGCCCTTCCGGCTTGCCGAAGCGCTCAACTGGCATCTCAAACCCGCCCCCGTCGCGGTTCTCGAGGCCGACCGCGCCGCGGACGACTTCCATGCCCGGTTCGACGCCGTGTACCGCCGCTACACCTACCGGATCCTCTGCCGGCGGGCGCCGCTCACCCTCGACCGGGGCCGCGCCTGGCGTGTGGCGGCGCCTCTCGATCTTGCGGCGATGCGCGCGGGCGCGGCCCACCTCATGGGCCGGCACGACTTCACCACCTTCCGCTCCGCACAGTGCCAGGCGGCCTCGCCCGTGAAAACACTTGACGAAATCGTGATCCAACGAGCCGGGGTCGAGATCCGCCTGGATTTCGGCGCACGGAGCTTTCTCCACAACCAGGTGCGCAGCCTTGTCGGCACCCTCGAACGCGTCGGATCGGGCCGTTGGGGGCCTCAGCGCGTCGCTTTTGCCCTTTCCGCAAGGGACCGTGCGCAATGCGGCCCGGTTGCGCCGCCGGAGGGATTAATCCTCACCCATGTGGAATATCCTCCCGCGCGAGAGTGATCCGCATTCGTCCGGCAGCCGTACCTCTCACAACACAGCCGCAGGTGGGGCGGCGTCCTGACAGGAGAGGATGGATGGCAAGCACGTTTCAGAGCGGCGAGGGCTCCGTGGCCCGGATCGCCATGGCGGCCGAATTGCTCGATGCCGAGACTGAGCTGTCTCTGGCGCGTGCCTGGCGGGACGAGGGCGACGAGCAGGCGCTGCACCGCCTCGTGAACGCTTATATGCGGCTCGCCATCTCGATGGCCGCGAAGTACCGCCGGTACGGCGCGCCGATGTCGGACCTCACGCAAGAGGCGTCGGTCGGACTTATGAAGGCCGCCTCGAAGTTCGACCCGGACCGCGGCGTGCGCTTCTCCACCTACGCCGTGTGGTGGATCAAGGCGTCGATTCAGGACTATGTTATGCGCAACTGGTCGCTCGTGCGCACGGGTTCGACCTCGTCGCAGAAGGCGCTGTTCTTCAACATGCGCCGAGTGCGCGCGCGGCTGGAGGCCGAGCTCTCGGCCGAGGGCGACACCCCGACCTCAGAGGAGATCCGCCGTGAGGTGGCCGCCGAGCTTGGTGTGCCGCTCCGCGATGTGGAGATGATGGAGGCTCGGCTCTCGGGGTCGGACTTTTCGCTCAACGCCCAGCAGTCAGGCGAAGAGGGCCGGGAATGGGTCGAGACGCTCGAGGATGACGGCCCGCGGGCGGAGGACAGCGTGTCCCGCTCCCGCGATCTCGGCACCGCCCGCGGCTGGCTTCGCGATGCGTTCGACGCGCTGACCGACCGGGAGAAGATGATCATTGCCGCCCGCAAGCTCTCGGACACGCCGGAGACCCTAGAGAGCCTCGGCACCAAGCTCCGCCTCTCCAAGGAGCGGGTGCGCCAGCTCGAGGCCCAGGCGCTGAAAAAGATGCGGACACGCCTCGAAGCGACCCATGGCGGCGCGGTCAGCGAGCTCGCCTCGGCGCTCTGATGCCCCGCGGTTGAACGGGCCGCGCGATCGTGAGACACGGGGTCGTCGACCCCGTAGCTCAGCTGGATAGAGCGGCCGCCTCCTAAGCGGCAGGTCACAGGTTCGAATCCTGTCGGGGTCGCCAGTCTTGAGGTCGGCGTGGCCCGCGTGGCGGGCCTCCGTCAGCAATCAAGGGTCGTGCGCCGCTCCCATTCAGTGAGCTCGCGCATGTAGGCGCGCCAGTCCTTATGGCGGAGTTTGGCGAAGGCCGCGACGGTCTCGGCCCCCAGCCGGTCCCTCAGCACCGTGTCCGCCTCAAGCGCCCGCAGCGCGTCGAGGAGATTGCGGGGCAGCGGGGTCGCGTCCGCCGCCTTCTCGCCCTCGGTGTACATGTTGATGTCGCGGCGCGGGCCGGGCGCGAGGTCGCGCTCGATCCCGTCGAGCCCCGCGGCGAGGAGCGCGGCGGGCAGGAGATAGGGGTTGGCCGCGCCGTCGGCCAAGCGCATCTCGAAGCGCCCGGCATCGGGAATCCGCACCATATGCGTCCGGTTGTTGCCGCCATAGGTCGCGCGGCTGGGCGCCCAGGTCGCCCCGCTCTCGGTCGTAACCGCGTTGAGACGCTTGTAGGAGTTCACTGTGGGGTTGGTGATCGCCGAGAGGGCGGGTGCGTGCGCGATCAGCCCGCCGAGAAAGGCGTAGGCGAGAGACGAGAGGCCGAGCTCTCCACCGCCATCGGAGAAGAGATTTGCCGCGCCGTCGGTCGACCACATGCTCACATGCGCGTGGCAGCCATTGCCGGTGAGATGGGCGAAAGGCTTCGGCATGAAGGTCGCGCGCAGCCCGTGCTTCTCGGCGATGGCCTTGACCATATACTTGAAGAAGCCGTGGCGGTCGGCGGTGACGAGCGCGTCGTCATACTCCCAGTTCATCTCGAACTGGCCGTTGGCGTC
>CAYXPI010000093.1:0-14202 GCA_964467005.1 uncultured Limibaculum sp.
CGGACGGGGTGGGATTCGAACCCACGGAACCTCGCGGTTCAACGGTTTTCAAGACCGCCGCAATCGACCACTCTGCCACCCGTCCCGGCCCCCGCCCATACCCCGGCGGCGGCTCCGGCGTCCAGCGTGCCGGTCGGTTCCTGCACCGCTTCAATTCATGGGGGCGATGCTGTAGAATATTGGATAAAACGAGCGGTCAATCAGCGAACACAGGGGCACGTGGATGGGACGGAAGCCGGCTTGCAGGACGGAGACGGGCGCGGCGGTGCGCGGAGGGCTCGCGGGCGCGGCGGTGTTGGCCGTCGCGGCCTGCGCGACGCTCGAGCCGAATGCGGGCGGGGGTCTGGGGGCCGTGGGGCCGCAGGTGACCCAGGCCGCCGCGGCGGATGCGCTCGAACCCGGACCCACCGCCCTCATCGATGCGCGTCTCCAGCCGGTGCCGGAGGAGTTCGAGCTTGCCGACGAGTCGGTGTGGGACGGTCAGCGCACGCTTCAGGGGATCTGGGTCGCCCATCCCGCGGCGCAGACGGCGCGGCGCGTGCGGATCCTGAACACGGACAACGGATACGTGGTCGACGGCGCGCTCTTCCGCCGCGACGACACCGGGTCCGGGCCCGCGGTTCTCGTGTCGTCCGACGCGGCCGCCGCCCTCGACATGACCCCGGACAAGGTGGTGACCCTCTCGATCGTCGCGATCAAGCGTGCGCCGGTGCGCCCTCCGGAGGAGGCCGTCGCGCGCTCCGCCCCGCCCGAGGAGACGGAGCCCGAGGCGGAGCCGGAGGCCGGGACCGAGGCGGACGCGCTCGCGCGCCAGGCAACGGAGACCCCGGAGCCCGCCCCGGCGCGTGCGGAGGCCAGCGCGCCGGAGCCGGCGGCCGACGCTCCGCCGCCGGCCGAAACGCCGTCGGTCACCCGCGCCGGGCAGGACGACACCCAAGGCGCCGCGACGCTGGTGTCTCCGCCAGAGGGGGAGGACGAGCTCCTGGAGGACTGGCCCCTGGCTCAGCAGCCCCCGGCGAACGAGGCCGCCCGTGCGCAGCAGCTCGACCGTCTCCGCGAGGACGCGCCGACGGTGGCGGAGACCGCGGAGATCGTGGCGGTGCCGGACAGCTCGGATGCCGAGCCGGCGCCCGAGCCCCCCGCCGCACGGGCCGAGCCGGAGCCCGCCCCTGCGTCGGAGCCCGAGCCTGAGATCGAGGTGGCGCGCGCCCAGCCGGCGGCCGAGCCTGTGCTCGAGCCGGGGCCAGAGCCTGTGCCCGAGGCGGAGGACGCGCTCGCGCGGCCGTTTATTCAGGCCGGGCTCTTCGGGGTGGAGGGCAACGCCGCCCGCCTTGTCGCGCGGCTCGAGGAGGCCGGGTTCGAGGCCCGCGGCATCCCCGAGACCTATGGCGAGAGGGTCCTGACCCGGGTCGTCGCCGGGCCCTTCGCCACCCGCGCCGCACGGGACGCGGCGCTGCGGGAGATCCGGCGCATCGGGCCGAGCGACGCGCTGCCGGTGGCGCGCTGAGCCATGGGGTCGGTTCGTGCCCTCGGCGCCGCCGTTCTGGCGGCGCTCCTCCTCGCCGGCCCAGCGGCCGCCATCGAGCAGAGCACGCCCGCACGCGCGGCGATCCTGGTCGACCTTACCTCCGGGGCCGTCCTCCTCGAGAAAAACCCCGATCTGCCCTATCCGCCGGCCTCGATGTCGAAGCTCATGGTGCTCGACATCGTGTTCGAGGCGCTGGAGACCGGGCGGCTCGCCCTCTCCGACGAGTTCCGCACGTCGAAGAAGGCCGCGAGCCTCGGCGGCTCGAAGATGTTCATTCGCGAGGGCGGGCGCGTCAGCGTCGAGAACCTTCTGCGCGGCGTGGTGGTCCAGTCCGGCAACGACGCGGCGGTGGCCCTCGCCGAGGCGCTGACCGGCACGGAAGAGCAGTTCGCCGCCGTCATGAACCGCCGGGCGGCGGAGATCGGGTTGACCAATTCCTATTTCGCCAACGCCACCGGATGGCCGCATCCCGAGCACCGCATGAGCGTGCGCGACCTGTCGATCCTGGCCGAGCGGATCGTCACCCAGTTTCCGGAGATGTACACGCTCTTCAGCGAGCGGGAGTTTACCTGGGAGGGGGTGCGCCAGGCGAACCGCAACCCGCTTCTGGGCCTCGGCCTCGGGGTCGACGGGATGAAGACCGGGCACACCGAGGAGGCGGGCTACGGGCTCGTGAGCTCGGCCGAACGCGACGGGCGCCGGGTGGTCCTCGTGCTCGTCGGGCTCGAGAGCGAGGCGCAGCGCAAGCAGGAGGCGGAACGGCTCATCAACTGGGCGTTTCGCGCCTTCGACACCCGGGCCCTCTACCGGGCGGGCGAGCCGCTCTTCGAAGTCGATGTCTGGCTCGGCAAGGCGGATCGGGTGCCGGTCGCGCCCGCGGACGACGTCATCGTGACCATCCCCTTCGGCGTGAAAGGAGATCCCGACCCGGCGGCGCATTACCTCGAGCCGGTGGAGGCGCCGGTGGCGGCCGGCGCGGAGCTCGGGCGGATCAGCGTGAAGGTGGAGGGCATGGCCGAGGTGTCGGTGCCCCTCGTCGCCACGCGCGCCGTGGCCCGCGGCGGGTTCTTCGCCCGGGTCCAGGCCGCGGCCGCCCTCGTTTTCGCCCGCCTCGCCCCGGCTTTCTGAGCGGATGGGGCGGCGGGGGCGCCTCATCACGGTGGAGGGCATCGACGGCTCCGGCAAGTCCACCCAGGCGCGGATGCTGGCCGAGAGGCTGGAGGCCCGCGGCCACCATGTGGTGCGGACCCGTGAGCCGGGCGGCGCGCCGGGGGCCGAGGAGATCCGGCGGCTCCTCCTCTCGGGGCCGGAGCTCTGGTCGCCGGAGACGGAGATCCTTCTTTTCACCGCGGCCCGTCGCGACCATGCGGAGCGCACCCTCTGGCCCGCCCTCGAGGCCGGGTCCCTTGTGATTTCGGATCGGTATGTGGATTCGACCCGCGCCTATCAGGGCGGAGACCCAGCCCGGCGCGCGCTGATCGACCGGCTGCACCGGGAGGCGGTGGGGCTGGACCCCGATCTCACCCTCCTCTTCGATCTCGCGCCGGATGTGGCGGCGCGCCGACGTGCGGGCCGCGGCGGGGCGGAGGATCGGTTCGAGCGCCGGGGCGCCGCGTTCCAGGCCACGCTGCAGGCGCGGTTCCGGGCGCTTGCGGCGGCGGAGCCGGGGCGGATCCGGACGGTGGATGCGAGCGGCGCCGCCGAGGCGGCGGCCGCGCGGGCGCTCGCGGAGATCGCCGCGGCGATGGCGCTCGGCTAACGCGCGGCGATGGAGACGGCCGCCCCCCCCGAACCCGACCGGCGCCCCGGCGCGCCCCACCCGGCCGAGACCCGCGCCCTCCACGGCCAGGGCGCCGCCGTCGCGGCTGTCGAGGCGGCGCTTGCCGCCGGGCGAATGCACCACGCCTGGCTCCTCCGCGGGCCAGAGGGGGTGGGCAAGGCGACCCTCGCCTACGGCGTCGCGCGGCGGGCCATCGCCGGCGGCGGGCCCCTCGCGATGCCGGAGCACGACCCGGTGGCGCGGCGCATCCGGGCGGGCTCCGAGCCGCGGCTCATGGTCCTCCGCCGCGGCCTCAACCCCAAGACCGGGCGGCTCCGCGCCCAGATCGGCGTGGACGAGGTGCGCGCGCTCCGCCGTTTTCTCGGGCTCACGGCGGCGAATGGGGGCTGGCGCGCGGTGATCGTGGACAGCGCCGACGAGATGACCGCGAGCGCGGCCAACGCGCTTCTCAAGCTCCTCGAGGAGCCGCCAGCCGAGACGCTCTTTCTCCTCGTCAGCCACGCGCCGGGCCGGCTCTTGCCCACCATCCGCTCCCGGTGCCGCACGCTGGATCTCGCGCCCCTTTCGCCAAAGGATCTGGCCGCGGCGCTGGCCGGGGCCGGGGCGCCGGTGCCGGAGGACGGTGCGGCGGCGCTGGCCGAGCTCGCCGGCGGGTCGGTGGGGCAGGCGCTCGCGCTCATCGCGGGCGACGGGCTCGCGCTCTATGCCGCGCTGGTCGACCTCGTCTCCGGCGGCCGAGTGGACCGCTCGGCCCTCTCCGCTCTCGCCGAGCGTGCCTCGGGCCGGGACCGCGAGACCCTGAGCCCGGTGCTCGCACGGCTCACGCTCCTTCTGCTCGGCCGGCTCGCACGCGCCGGCGCGGCCGGCGCGCCGACGCATCCCGCCGCGCCCGGGGAGGGTCGCCTCTTCGCGGAGCTGGCCCGGACCCCGGCTCAGGCTCGTCTCTGGGCGGAGGCCGCGAGCGAGGCGGCGTCCCGCCTCCGCCACGCCCAGGCGGTCAATCTTGACCCTGGCCAGACGATCCTGGATATCTACCTCGCGCTCGAGGGCACCGTCGACCGGGCGCGGGCCGCGCCGTGAGCGCGTGAGGGGAAGAGGGATGCCGCCGGAGCTCGTCGACAGCCATTGCCATCTCGACTTTCCCCAAATCGCCGAGGAGGAGGACGCCATCCTCGCCCGCGCGGCCGCGGCCGGCGTGACCCGGATGCTCACGATCTGCACGCGCCTCCGGACCGAGCCCCTGGTGCGCGCCATCGCCGAGCGGCACCCCGGCGTCTACTACGCCGCGGGCACGCACCCGATGCAGGCCGCCGAGGAGCCCATGGCCACGTTGGCCGAGCTCGAGCGGATCGCGGCGCACCCCAAATGCGTCGGTATCGGGGAGACGGGGCTCGACTACCACTACACCTCCGAGAGCCGGGAGGCGCAGATCGAGAGCCTCGAGATCCACATCGAGGCCGCCCGGCGCACCGGCCTGCCCCTCATCATCCACGCCCGCGCGGCGGATGACGACATGGCCCGGATCCTGGGCGAGGCCCACCGGGCGGGGGCGTTCACCTGCGTGATGCACTGTTTCTCTTCAGGCCCCGAGCTTGCCCGAGCGGCCCTCGATTTGGGCTTCTACCTCTCGATGTCGGGCATCGCGGCGTTCCCCCGGTCGACCGAGCTTCGCGCGATCTTCGCCGCCGCCCCGCCGGAGCGCATCCTGGTGGAGACCGACAGCCCCTATCTCGCGCCGCCGCCCCATCGCGGAAAGCGCTGCGAGCCGGCCTATGTGGCCCTGACGGCGGCCGCGGGGGCGGAGACTCTGGGGATGAGCTACGAGGCCTTTTGCGCCCAAACCACGGCGAATTTCGACCGTCTGTTCGCCAAGGCCGCCGCCCACCGCGCCCGCTCCGCCGCCTGATGGCCGGGCGCCTGCGCTTCACCATCCTCGGCTGCGGGTCGTCGGGCGGGGTGCCGCGGATCGGCGTCGACGGGCCCAATTGGGGCGACTGCGACCCGGACGAGCCGCGCAACCGGCGCCGGCGCTGCGCGCTCCTCGCCCAGCGGATCGGGCAGGGGGGCGTGACGACCGTGCTCGTGGATGCGGGGCCCGACATCCGCCACCAGCTTATCGACGCGCGCGCAGGGATCCTCGACGGGGTGGTCTTCACCCATGAGCACGCCGACCACATCCACGGCATCGACGATCTCCGCATGATCGTCTTCAACCGCCGCGCGCTTCTGCCCGCCTGGGCGGACGCGCTCACCGAGCCCACGCTCCGCACCCGCTTCGGCTATGTGTTCGAGGCGCCGCCCGGCTCGGCCTACCCGCCCATTCTGGAGCTTCGGCGCATCGAGGGGCCGTTTTCGGTCGAGGGGCCGGGCGGCGCGCTCACGCTCACCCCCTTCTGGGTGCCGCATGGCGACATCGAGGCCATGGGCCTGCGCATCGGCCCCGTGGTCTACACGCCCGACATCTCGGCGATGACCGAACCCGCCTGGGCCGCGCTCGAGGGGGCGGCGTGCTGGATCACCGACGCGCTCCGCTACCGGCCGCATGTGAGCCACGCGAATGTCGAGACGGCGCTTTCCTGGATCGCGCGGGCCGAGCCGGCGCGGGCCGTCCTCACCAATCTGCATGTCGATCTCGACTATCGCCGTCTCGACGCCGAGACCCCGGCGCATGTGGTGCCGGCGCATGACGGTCTGGTGCTCGACTACCCGGCCGACGGGACCCCGTGAGCACGCTCTCGGCCCTTCTCGTGATCGTGCTGCCGGTCTTTCTTCTGGTGGGGCTCGGCTACGGCTCGGTCAAGCTCCGGCTCTTTCCCGATGCCGGGGTCGACGCGCTCATCGGCTTTGCCACGACCATCGCGGTGCCGGCGCTTCTGTTCCGCTCGATCTACGCGCTCGATCTCGGCGCGAATGTGCGCATCGAGCACCTGACCGCGTTCTACGGGGCCGCGGTCGTCTCCTTCGCCGGCGCGTCGCTCGCGGGGAGGTTCCTCTGGCGCCGGCGGCCGGGCGAGGCCGTGGCTTTGGGCTTCTCCGCGCTCTTCTCCAACTCGGTGCTCCTCGGCCTGCCGATCTTCGAGCGCGCCTATGGGGCCGGGGCGATGGAGCCTGTCTTCGCCCTCATCGCCTTTCACGCGGCCTTCTGTTACCTCATCGGGATCGTCACCATGGAGCTCGTGCGCCAGGATGGCACGGGGATCGCCGCGGCCCTCGCGCGGAGCGCCAAGGCGATGTTCCGCAACGCGCTCACTTTGGGCATCGGCCTCGGGTTTCTCTTCAATCTCGGCGGGGTCCCGGTCCCGGGCCCCGTGGCCGAGGTGCTCGATATGTTGGCGATGGCCGCGTTGCCCGTGGCGCTTTTCGGGCTGGGGGGCGTGCTCACGCGCTACCGCCTGGCCTCGGTCGGCACCGAGCCCCTCATGATCGCGGTCTTCAGCCTCGCGGTGCACCCCGCGCTGGCCTTTCTCCTCGCCGCCCATGTCTTCGCGCTGCCGGAGCCGTTCGTGCGCGCGGCCGTGGTGATCGCGGCGATGCCGCCGGGGGTGAACGGCTATCTCTTCGCCGCGCTCTATGGCCGGGCCGTGGGGCGCGCGGCCTCCACCGTGCTCATCTCCACCGTGTTGTCGCTCGTCACGATCACCCTCTGGCTCGGGTTTCTCGGGGGCGGGGCGCTCGGCTGAGCGTCACTCTGCGGCCTCGGCAAGCGGCGCCGGGCCGGCGGCCAGCGCGGCACGGAGCTCGGCCTCCCGTTCCGCCGCGCGCTCCGCCGCCGCGGCCTTCACCGGGCCGAAGCCGCGGATGTCGAGCGGCAGCCGGGCGAGAGCGACGACAATCTCCCGCGTCTCGGCCGTCACCTGGCCGAAGAGGTCGCGCATTCGCCGACGATAGGCGCGGATGGCCCGGCGCTCGCCCCGGCGTTCGGCGGTCCAGCCGAAGGGGTCGAACGGGGTGCCGCGCAGGTGCTTGCCGTGGCGGAGGAGGCGGAAGGCGGCGCCCATCCACGGCCCGAACCGGCGCTTGGCCGGGCGGCCGTCCGGCCCGGTGGATGAGAGAAGCGGTGGGGCGAGGTGGTAGGTTACGCGGTCGACGGCGCTGAAGCTGTCGGACAGCACCTCGGGCAGGCTCTCGGCGTGGAGGCGTGCGACCTCGTACTCGTCCTTGTAGGCCAAAAGCTTGAAATACCCCTCCGCGACCGCGCGGGCGAGCTCCGGGCCGCCGGCCGCCTCCGCCTCCGCCACGAAGGCGCGGTAGCTTCGGGCGAGCCGCGCGTTCTGAAAGCGCGTGAGATGGGCCGCGCGCCGGTCGACCGCCGCGTCGAGCGTCTCCTCCGCGGGCGCCGGCGCGGGGCCGAGCGCGCCCTCGGCCGCCGCGGGATCGGCCGCGGCCCATCGTCCGATCTCGAAGGCCTGGAGATTGGCCGCCACGGCCGCGCCGTTGAGCTCGATCGCCCGCCGGATCGCGCCCCGCGAGAGCGGCACGAGCCCCCGCTGCCAGGCCGCGCCGAGGAGCACCATATTGGCCGCGATCGCGTCGCCCAGAAGCCGTTCCGCCAGCCCCGTCGCGTCGAGCGTTTGCACCGCCCCGGCCCCGATCCGCGCGGCCACCGCCGCCGTCATCTCCGCGCTCGGCAGCCGGAGATCGGGGGCGGAGGCGAACTGGCCGGTCATCGTCTCGCGGCGGTTGAGGACGGCGCGGGTCCGGCCTTCGGCCATGAGTGCCAGCGTCTTCGGCGCGGCGGTGACGACGAGGTCGCCGCCCAGCACCGCGTCCGCCTCCCCATGGGCGAGGCGCACTGCCGCGATGTCCTCTGCCCGGGGGGCGAGGCGGCAGTGGATGGCCACGGCGCCGCCCTTCTGCGCGAGGCCGGCCATCTGCATCTCCGATGCGGCCTTCCCCTCGAGATGCGCGGCCATGGAGAGGATGGCGCCGATGGTGACGACGCCGGTGCCGCCGATCCCGGTGATGAGGATCCCGTAAGCCCGGTCCAGGGAGGGCGGCGCAGGCTCCGGCACCTCCGGCAGGTCGCGGCGCTCGGCGGCTTTCGGGGTCGCGCCCGTCACCGTGACAAAGGCGGGGCAAAAGCCCTGGAGGCAGGAGAGATCGAGGTTGCAGGCGGATTGGTCGATCCGCCGCTTGCGCCCCAGAGGGGTCTCGAGCGGCAGGATCGCCACGCAGTTGGACTGCGCCCCGCAGTCGCCGCACCCCTCGCAGACGGCGGGGTTGATCACCACGCGCTCGGGCGGCTTCGGCAAGATCCCGCGCTTGCGGCGCCGGCGCTTCTCCGCCGCGCAGGTTTGGATGTAGAGGAGGACGCTCACCCCCGGCACCTCGGCGAGCTCCCGCTGCACCGCGGCCAGCCGCTCCCGCTCGAACACCGCCACCTGGGGAGGCAGGTCCGGCACCGGCTCGCTCGCCTCGCGAACGGCCACGAGGCGCGCCACACCCGCGGCCAGAACCTCCCGTGCGATGCGCCCGGGGCCGAGGCCGCCATCGTTGGTCTGCCCGCCGGTCATCGCCACGGCGTCGTTGTAGAGGATCTTGTAGGTGATGTTGACGCCCGCGCCCACGGCGGCGCGGATGGCCATGAGGCCCGAATGGTTGTAGGTGCCGTCGCCCAGGTTCTGGAACACATGGCCCCGGGTGGAGAAGGGGGCCTCGCCGATCCAGTTGGCGCCCTCGCCGCCCATATGGGTGTAGCCCTCGGTCTCGCGGCCCATCCACTGAACCATGTAGTGACACCCGATCCCGGCATAGGCGCGGGCGCCCTCCGGCAGCTTGGTCGAGCTGTTGTGCGGGCAGCCGGCGCAGAACCAGGGCTTGCGCTCGGCGAGGGCCGGGGCGCGTTCGGCCTCGAAGGCCGCGCGGAGGCGGGCGAGCCCCTCCTCCATGGGCGGGTGGCGCAGCCCCTCGGCGGCGAGCACCCGCGCCAGCCCCGCGGCGATCTGCCCGGGAGAGAGGTCGAGCTTGGCGGGAAAGAGCTCGGCGCCCGCGCCGTCCTTCCACCCCACGACCCTGGGCCGGTCGGGGCGGTGGTAGAGGATCTCCTTCACCTGGGTCTCGAGAAGGGCGCGCTTCTCCTCCACCACGATCACGAGATCGAGCCCGTCGGCCCAGGCCGTGAGGCCCTCGGGCTCCAGCGGCCACACCATGCCCACCTTGTAGGCGGTGACCCCCAGCGCCTCGGCTGCGTCGCGGAGCCCCAGCATGTCGAGCGCGTGGAGCGTGTCGAGCCAGCTCTTGCCGGCGGACACGATCCCGATGCGCGCGCCGTGGCGTCCGAGGCCCCGCCGGTCGAGCCCGTTCGCGCGGGCGAAAGCCAGCGCCGCGGGGCGCTTCCAATCGTGGAGCCGGGCCTCCTGCGCCTGCGGGCTGTCCTGAAGGCGGATGCCGAGCCCACCCGCCGGCAGAGCCATCTTAGGGCGGGTGAGGGCCACGCGGTCCGGGCGGCCGTCGACCACCGCGGTGGCCTCCACCACGTCCTTCACGCATTTGATCCCCACCCAGAGCCCCGAATAGCGGGAGAGCGCCCAGCCGGTGACCATAAGGTCGAGGAGGTCTTGCACCCCCGCGGGCGAGAGGATCGGCATATGCGCGTCCACCAGCGCGAGCTCGGACTGGTGGCAGGTGGTGGAGCTTTCGCAGGTGTGGTCGTCGCCCATCGCCGCGAGCACGCCGCCGAGGGGGGCGGTGCCGGCGAGATTGGCGTGGCGGAACACGTCGCCCGAGCGATCGACCCCCGGACCCTTCCCGTACCAGAGGCCAAAGACGCCCGCGACCCGCCCCTCGCCGCGGAGCGCCACCTGCTGCGTGCCCCAGAGCGCGGTGGCGGCCAGGTCCTCGTTGAGGCCCGGATGGAAGCGGAGACCGGCCTCGGCAAGCTCTGGCGCCGCGCCCTCGAAGGCCCGATCGACGGTGCCGAGTGGGGAGCCGCGATACCCGGTTACGTATCCACCCGTGGCGTGCCCGGCGGCGGCGTCCCGCGCCCGTTGGATCAGGCAGGCGCGCACGAGCGCTTGGGTGCCGGAGAGGAGCACGGGCGAGGCGGCGAGATTGGTGCGGTCGGACAGGCGGGCGTCGCGCAGGGTCACCGGGGCCTCCTTGTGGTCGGGCCCAAGAGGGTAAGCCCGCCTGACCTTTTTCGCAAGCGCCCGCCCGCGCTCATCCCAAGAGGGTGAGGACGTTCCCCGCAGGGTCTCGGAAATGCGCGAGCCACCCGCCCCAGCCTTGCTGCGCAGGCGGGCCCTCGAAGACGACGCCCCGCTCCGCAAGCGCGCGATGCTTGGCATGGATGTCCGCCACCTGAAGCGAGACGCCGACGAACCGGCCCACGAGCGCGCCATCGGGGCCGTCGCGTCGCGCGTGCTCGACGATCAGGACGCCGGGGCCGGCCTGAAAGCCCACGGCGTCGCCCGCGTCCCAGGCCACCGCCAGCCCCAGCGTCTCGCCGTAAAAGGCCAGCGCCCCCTCGAGATCGTCCACGAAAATCCGCACGCCGTAGAGGTCCATGTCCTGTCTCCGTCCACCCGCCGATTCGCGCCCTCGGGAGGGCGCCTCGCCTTCCCCATGGGGAACTCGCGTTGCCGCTCGTTTGAGCAACCTATCCCAAGCTGTGAGACGCCGTCCTGTCTTTCCGAATGGGTGTTCTTCGTGGGGCAACTGTCTTGCATCGGCACACGAATTCGTGTTCAATAAAGAAGATTGCAGATCGGGCCGATCGTGTCGGCACCCATAAGAACGAGAGCTCGGGAGGAGCGCATGCTGCAAGATCACGACGACATTTCCGCGATGTCGGAGGCCGTCCGTCTCGTGGGCGACGGCTGGACCCTTCTCATCCTCTGGGCCGCGCTCCACGGCGTCACGCGGTTCGACACGTTTCAGCGCCGTCTCGGCATGGCCCGCAACATCCTCTCGAACCGGCTCGCCCGGCTCGTGGACGAAGGGATCATGGAGAAGCGGCCGGTGCAGCCGGGGGCCCGCCGGCTCGAATATCGGCTGACCGATGCGGGCCAAGCCCTGGGCTCGGTGGTCGAAGGCTTCGAGAGCTGGGGCAAGATGGTGAGCTGCAAGGCGGTGCGCCAGCCCGCCGAGTGACCCTCAGCGGTGGCGGCGGAGCACCGTCGCCGCCGTTTCGAGCTGGAGCGCCACCGCCGCAACCCGCTCGGCGGAGGCCACGCAGTCCGCCCGCCGCATCCGGTAGCCCTCGCCGCACTGGATGGCGGTGACGAGCGCGTCGCGCGCGGCGCCGACCTCGCGCTTGTAGGCGTCGAACCGGCCCTCGGACTGGATCGTCGCCAGCCCGCGCACCACTTCCGAGCAAGTCACGCCCTGGCCGTCGAGCGCGATCGCGAGCGCGCGGTCCGCCCGGGGAGCGAGGCAGAGCTTCCAGATGACATCGAGCTGCACGGCCGGGAAGAGGCGCATCATCGTGTGCGCCCGGGAGGGCAGGGCGAGATAGCCGTTGAGCACACCCGCCGGTCGCCAGAACTCGTAGGAGAGGAGAAAGGCGCGCGGCGCGATCTGGGTGCGGCTGTCGATCGGCGCGGCCATGAAGCCCTCGGGCGCCTCGGGCAGCGAGATCCCCTCGCGGAGATAGGTGTCGAGCCGGGCGCCCGAGAGCGCCAATGTCCCGTCCGGCTGGAAGGGCACGAGCGCCACCTCCACGCCATAGGGCAGGGGGGTGATCTGCATGAGATGGGCCTGGCCATCGAGCTGCACCACGGTCTCCGCCTGGTCGCCCGTCCGGTCCGCCTCGAAGCTCTGCGCCGCGCCGCCGGGCGGGCGCCAGCGGCCCCGGAACCCGCCCGGATCGGGCGCGATCTCAAGCTCCGCCCCCGCCGCGGGGCCGAGGCCGAGATAGCGCCCGTCGAGCACGATCTGCGCGGCGGCCGGCGCGACCAGCGCCAAGAAAGCGATCAGCGCCGCGGACAAAAGGGTCACAGTTCCGCGCGAGCTCGTCCCCGCCACGCACTCCTCCCGTGCACTGGCGCGGCCCCCATGCCAAGGTGCCGCCACTCGCCTCGGTATGGGGGAAAGGATGGACTGGGACAAGCTGCGCGTCTTCCATGCCGTCGCCGACGCCGGCAGCCTGACCCATGCGGGGGACCATCTCCACCTCAGCCAATCCGCCATCAGCCGCCAGATTCGGGGGCTGGAGGAGCAGCTCAACGCCACGCTCTTCCACCGCCACGCGCGGGGGCTCTTGCTGACCGAACAGGGCGAGCTCCTCTACGAGGCCACCCGGGCGATCACCCAGAAGCTCGGGGTGGCCGCGGCGCGGATCCGGGACTCGAAGGACGAGATCTACGGCGATCTGCGCGTGACCACGACCATGGGCTTCGGCACCATGTGGCTGGCACCCCGGCTCGGACGGCTCTTCGAGGCGCATCCCGGCCTCTCGATCGACCTCATCCTCACCGAAACGGTGCTGGACCTGCCGATGCGCGAGGCCGATGTCGCCATCCGCATGGCCGCGCCCGCCCAGGCCGATCTCATCCGGCGCAAGCTCATGACCGTGACGATGCGCCTCTACGCCACGGCGAGCTATCTCGCGCGGGCCGGAGTGCCGCACAGCCTCGCCGAGCTCTCCGGCCACCGGCTCGTGAGCTTCGGCGACGATGCGCCGCAACCCTCCGAGGCGGCCGGGTGGCTGCGCTCCAAGATCTTCCCCCACCGGTCGCACCATGTGTCGATGAACAGCTATTTCGGCGTGCTGACCGGCGCCAATGCCGGGCTCGGCATCGCCGCGCTCCCCGATTACATCACGCGCGACAACCCGGAGTTGGTGCCGGTGCTGCCGGATCTGGCGAGCCCGCCCTTCTCCGTCTACTTCACCTATCCGGAGGAATTGCGCCGCTCTCAGCGCGTGATCGCCTTCCGGGATTTCATGCTCTTGGAGATCGAGGCCTTCAATCGTGGCCTGGATGCAACAAACGGCGTTGCTGAAATCGCATAGCTGCTTTTTTGCGGTGCGGCGCAATCGACACTTGTGCAACAGCGTGGCAAAGTCTACGTCCAGGCTGGGCCGGGTGACTGGCCTAGGTTGTGATACCTCCCTGTTGAACTGGCCGGGCCTTGCGCCCGGCTTTTTTCATTCTCGGGGGCAGCGGCCCGGCTTTCGCCCACCAGCCGCTGAACGATCAGAACCTCCTTCGCCCGCTTTGCCAGCAGTCTTCACCAACGGCACGCTTTGCGTAGCGGCTTTATTGCCTCGTCGATCCCGGCAATATCGTATTCGGCCGTCACCGTGCTCTCCGAAAAAGGTGTCGCGCGAATCAAGAGTGTCTTATGCCCTAACATCCCCTTTATAAACCGTATCGAGCTACCGCCGCGCCAAAGGCCGAGAGCAGAGTTGTCGTTGCTCTCGCGAAAATTCCTCCGCTTCGCCTTATCCTGATCTAGGCGATAAGTCACACGACCCCGTGACCCATTGTCCGCCATAAAGCAACCGCCAAAGGTGACCCAAAGGCTTGTTGTGTTCTCTCGGCAGGCGATCCATATCCGGTGAGCAGCCTCATCATAGCGGCAGTTCGTATGCTCACGGCTTTGCAGGGTCAGAAAAACGTTTGTCGAATCGTCGATTTTGGACGTTTCCACTTGAACTCGCCAGTCGCCCTCGCCGGTTATCTGTTCCACAGCAGGATCAAAGCCCAGCTCGTCGTCGTAGCAGGACAAGCGGTCCAGACTGTTTTCGATCTTCAGGCATCGCGATGGATCAGCGGCGGCTGGCAAGGCAATTACACAGATGGTGATTATGTAAGGTAGCAACGCTCTCAAAGTCCGCGCTCCTCTAACAGGCTGCTGAAAAAGTGCTCGCGCGGGCGGGTCTGGCGTGATTCATCCTCTCCAAGGATGGAGGACGATGATGCGCGGATCGGACGGGCGGATCGGACGGGCG
>CAYXPI010000094.1:0-14108 GCA_964467005.1 uncultured Limibaculum sp.
CGAAACAGACCAAACCGCCCACATATCCCTTCGCATCATCACAATTCAAAGAGCGTGCCGGGGGCGTTCCCCCGTCCGTCGCGATCGGCAACCGAGCTGCCGTCCGCCGGTGAGCGGGGTGTATAGGCAGATTCGTCGGGGCCCGCAAGGGGAAAATGAGGCGCCGCTCCCGGGGCCGCGAGCACGCTTCAAGTCTCTGATCTCTCAGGAAAAAACGGCGCAGGCCCGCCGATCACGGCGCGCAGGAAGCCGCGGAGCCGCCCGATCTGGCGCCGAAACCTCTGAACCCGCCCGGCAAAAAGATAAACCGGCAGCTTCGCGATCATCCCCGCGAGGCAAAGCGCGCGCGAACCCCGCCCGTGCTTCCTCATGAGATAGGCGCGGCTCCAGCCGAAGGAGATGTCCTTGATCCGATTGGCCGCCCGGTCGGGGCCCGAGGAGCGATCTCCGAGATGCAGGACCTCGGCCTCGGGGACGTAGATGATTGGCCGCCGGGCGGCGCGGTAGCGGAGTGCAAGATCGTCGTCCTCGAAATAGAGGAAGATGGCCGGGTCGAAACCGCCGAATTCGAGGAAGGGGCGCACCCGGATGAGCATAGCCGCGCCCGAGATCATCGGGATGCAGGCGGGCCCGTCCGGCACGTCGCGGCTCATGCGCCGCCGCTCGAGACTCGATTCGTGGCGGTAGAAGAGCGTCCCGTCTTCACCGAGCAGCTTGGGCACGAAGAGGTCGCAATCCTCGTAGCGCTCGGCGGCGGCGATCAGGGCGGCGACGGCGCTGGCGTCCGCGGCGACATCGGGGTTGACCACCAGGGCGAGGTCGCTGTCCACGCCGAGGAGCCCCGCCATCACCCCTCGGCCGAAGCCTTCGTTGGCGGCAAGCGCCCGCACCTCGTATCCGAGATCAGCCGCGACGGCCCGTGTGCCGTCCTCGCTCGCATTGTCGACGAGAAGGGTCGGCAGCCCCTCGCTTCGCGCCGCCTGCCATCGCAGCACGTCGCCCGAATTGTAAGCCACGATCACGCGCGTGAGGCTCGTCATGCGGCGGCGCGCCCGGGCTCGCCAGCGGCCTCGGCCACCACCAGGATCTGCTTCGCGATCAACGGCTCGAGCCGGCCGAAGGAGGCGGCGATGAGCCAGCGCCGGGCGTCAACCGGGCCATAGGCCGTCGCGCTCCCGGTGTGGCGGATGTCGAGCCCGCCCGCGCCCGCGAGATCCGCCGCCGTCTCGAAGGTGAAGAAGCGCAGATGCGTGCGGTCCAGGAGCCCGGCCTCGCGGTAACGGAAATCGCCCCGCGCGAAGAGCCGCCAGATAAACTTCCAGTTTCGGATGTTGGGCACCGAGAGGATGAGCCGCCCCCCGGGCGCGAGGAGCGGCGTGAGCCGCTGGACCACCCTCCACGGCCAGGGCAGGTGCTCGAGGACGTCGAGACAGAGGACGAGGTCGAGCGAGCCGGGCGCGATCTCGTCCTCGAGGGAAAGGGCAGCAAGGTCACCCTCCCACACCCGGTCGAACACCGCCGCGGCGCGGGCCGCCTGTCCCGGATCGAGCTCCGCCCCGCCGGCCCAATCGACCGCGCGCGCGCCGCGCACCATCGCGGCCGTGGCGCCGCTGCCGCAGCCGAGATCGAGCAGGCGGGCGCAGCGCTCCGGCAGGAAGGGGAGGATCTCGCGGCGCTCGTGGTCGAAATACCCGGTCATCTCGGCTCCGGAGCGCCCATCCGGCGAAGGTCGACAACTGGGCGCCAGGGAGGGGTAAACGAGATCGGCATCGCAGTCCATCCGGGCTGGATCGGGCTCATGCGGCGGGCACTATCGCACCGCTCACGCGCCCCCGCAAGCCGGTGCAAGGGCCTCACCCGGGCGAGAGGCTCGGTTCGCGACGGGCCTCCTGCGAGGGCGGCAAGGGCGCGACCTCCTCCGCGATGTCGGCGGCGAAGCCGGCCCCCGCCTCCTCATACACATCGAAGGCGAGGTGGCAGCCCGCTTCGCAGAGTGGCTCGATCTCGTCCTGATAGCGCGCCATAGCGGCGACGAAGCCTTGGAAGCCCGCGCTCCGGATCATCTCCAGGGCGTACATGTTGGCGTCGTGGTCCGGCATCGCGAGCAGCACCGCGCGGATGTTCGCCGAGGGGCGGACCGCGCGACGCCAGAAGTCGCTGTCGGTCGCGTCGCCATGCACCACGTTCCAGCCCTGGAGCTGAAGGCGCTCGACCTTGTCGCGGTCGGTCTCCACGCCTACGAGACCGTGGCCGAGCCGGCCCTCGAGATTGCGGTAGACCGCGGAGCCGAGACGGCCCATGCCGAAAATGAGGACCTCCGCGTCTCGGATGATCGGCCGCTGGTCCGACAGCTCGGAGACCGGCGCCTCGAAACGCCGGAGCCGACGGTTGTAGCGCGCGTAGATCTGGTGCGAGATCGCATTGATCGGCGTGAGCAGCAGGAAGGAGATCGAGAGCGCGAGCGCGAGGACGAGAAGCCACTCCTCGTCCATGATCCCCTGGCCCACCGCGACGTTGCCGACGATGAGGCCGAACTCGGAGTAGGTCGCGAGGCCGAGGGCGCCCAAGAGCGCCGTCCGCGCCCGCAAGCGCAACGCCACGAGGATCGCGAAGAAGAGCGCCGCCTTGAGCGGCAGGAGCGCGACGAGGAGGAGCGCCGTGCCCACGATCTCGAGCGACGGAATGCCGGCGAGCCCGATGTTGAGGAAGAACCCGATCAGGAACACGTCCTTGAAGGAGAGGAGCGCGTCCGCCACCTCCGACGCGCGCTTTTGGCTGGCCATGAGCATCCCCATGACCAACGCGCCGAGATCGGGCTTGAGGCCCACGGCCTTGAAGGACGCGGCCCCGAGCACGAGGACGGCGCAGAGCCCGAAGAGCGGCAGGAGTTCGTCATGCCCGATCCGGTTGAGGAGAAGGCCGAAGAGCGGCGGCAACGCGAGGAGCGCGAAGAGCCCAAAGGCCCAGATCGAGGGGAGCTCGCCCGTGGAGGCGGTGAGGTAGACGACCGCCGCGATGTCCTGGATGATGAGGATGCCGAGCGCGGTCTTCCCGTGCACCGAGCCGAGCTCGCCCTTCTCCTCGAAGATCTTCACGGTGAAGACGGTGCTCGAGAAGCTGAGCGCGAAGGCGATGAGCACGGCCTCCTCCGGCGTGAGGCCCGCCATCATCCCGATCCCCACCGCGCCGAGCCCCATGGCCAGCGCGCCCAAAGCCGCCACCGTGACACTCATATGCCCGATCGCGGCGGCGAGGATCTGCGGCTCGGCGAGCATCCGCGGCTTGAGCTTGAGGCCGATGGTGAAGAGGAGAAGCCAAACGCCGAAATCCGCGATCTGGGCCCCGGCCTCGGTGGGTTCGACCCCGACCTCGCTCAGCACGAAGCCGGCGGCGAGAAAGCCGAGCATGGGCGGCATGCCGACGAGGCGCGCGCCCATCCCCAGCATGAAGGCGATGGCGAGCGAGACCGTCAGCGAATCGAGACTGAGATAGCCGTCCATACCGCGATCATCGCAATGTGTGCGGGCGCGTAAAGACGGCAGGGCACCGGATCAGCCGGCTGCGGCACCGCGGCGGGAATGGCGCCAGGCCTCATAGTCCTCCATGCTCTCGAAGGATCGCCAATTCGCGCCGTCGCAAAGCTCGAAGGGCCGGTAAAGCGTTTTGTAGTTCATCTTCGAGCTGCCGGCGACCCAATAGCCGAGATAGACATGCTCGAGCCCCATCTCCGCGGCGAGGCGGACATGGTCGAGAATCATATAGGCGCCGAGGCTTCGCTTTGGCTCGTTGGGTTCGAAGAACGAATAGACCATCGAGAGCCCGTCGCCGAGGATGTCGGACAGGCAGGCCGCCACCAGATGGCGCTCGCCGGTTGCGGGGTCTGCCCTGGTGTACTCGATCACCGTGGAGTTGACCGGCGTCTCGTCCACCATCGAGGCGTAGTCGAACGCGTCCATATCCGCCATGCCCCCGTCGGCGTGGCGCCGGTCGAGATACCGGCGGAAGAGCACGAACTGCGCCTCGGTCGCCCAGGCCTCGCAGGGCCGACGCTCGAGATCGCCGTTACGCGCCACGATCCGCCGCTGGGTTTTCGAGGGCTGGAAGCGCGCGACGGGAATGCGGATCGACATGCAGGCGGTGCAGCCCACGCAGGCGGGGCGGTAGATCACCGACTGCGAGCGCCGGAACCCGCGCGAGGACAGCGCGTTGTTCACCCCCACCGCGCTCGCCCCCTGGAGGGTGGTGAACACCTTCCGCTCCTCCCGGCCTTGCAGATAGGGGCAAGGTTGCGGGGCGGTGAGATAGAACTGCGCCTTGAGCGCCGACTCGTGATGACTCATGCCAGCGTTCCCTCCACCCCCCCACGATAGGAAAAGCGGGCGGGCTTGTCATCCGAGGAGGCGCGCCCAAGCGCCGCGGCGGAGGGGGCGGCCTCAGGCCTGGGAGACGATGCGCCGGATCGCGCGGCGGAGCTCGTCCGGGGCGGCGTGGTGGGCCATGTGCCCGACACCGGGAAGGAGGGTGAGATTGGCCCGCGGCAGCCGCTCGGCGAGCGGTTGGGCGTGGTCGTCCCAATCGATGAAGTCCGCTTGGCCGTGGATGATCTCCACCGGCACGCCGAGGCTCCGGTATTGCGGCTCCATCCGGCGAAGCGCGATGTTGATGTTCTGAAGGTCCTCGCCGTTGGCCCGGAGCGTGCGGTCGCGGAGCGCGAGGGTCGCCCCCACATGTTCGACATAGCCCGCCGGGACTCTCTGCGGGCGAAACACTCGGGCGATGAACTCGGCGATTCCCCCCTCGCGCGCGCGCTCCAGCAGGCGGTCGGTGTAGGCGCTGATGATCACCCCGTCGAGCCCGATGGCCCGCACGATGGTCGCCACCCCGCCATAGGGGATCGTCACGCCCGAGACCGGCACTGTGCCCATCGTCTGGCGCGGAAAGGCGAGCGCCCAGGCCATGGCGAGCGCCCCGCCCCAGCTGTGGCCCACGACGACCGGCTTCTCCACGCCGATCTCGACCATCGCGGCCTGGAGCACACGGGCCTGCACCTCGGGGTCCCACCCGTTGATCGAGGGCCGGTCGGAATACCCGAAGCCCGGACGGTCGACCGCGATCACCCGAAATTCCTCCGCGAGCTTGGGCGCAATGGAGAAAGTCCAGTCGCGCAGGTTCCCGCTCGCGCCATGCACGAGCACCACGGGGGTGCCCTCGCCAGCCTCCCAGTAATGGACCTTGAGGCCCCAGACCTCGACAAACTTGCCGATGGGCGGGTACTCGGCGCGGATCTCCGCCTCGTCGAAGGGCACCGGCGAGGAGCAGCCCGCGAGGGCGGCGACCGTGCCGGCGAGGAAACTGCGTCGTCTCATAGAGCGGCCTCCGCCTCGCCTCTCGCCGTGGGAAATGGGCCCGCATTGCCGAGATGGCAAGCGCGCTCGGGCGACTTCCCGGAGGCGTGAAAGATCTCTCAGCGGCCGATGGCGGCGAGGTCGTAGGGCGTCGTCTGGTACAGCTGGTTGATCCAATTGCCGAAGAGGAGATGCGCGTGGCTCCGCCAGCGGTTCTCCGGCGCCTGCGTGGGATCGTCGCCGGGATAATAATTGGTCGGCAGCGCGATCGCATCGCCCCGAGAGACGTCACGGCGGTATTCCTCGTCGAGCGACGTCGTGTCGTACTCGATGTGATTGAACATGTAGAGCGCCCGGTGGGCGGGGTCCTCGAGGAGGCAAGGCCCGGTCTCGGGCGCGCTGACGAGCACGCGGAGGCCCCGATCCGCCGGCAGATCCGCCTCCCGGGTCTCGGTCCAGCGGCTGACGGGGATGGTGAAATCGTCCGAGAAGCCGCGGAGATAGGGCGAGGCCGGCGCGCGGGTGCGGTGGCGGAAGCAGCCGAACGCCTTCCGAGCCAATGCGTGCTTCGGCACGCCGTGGAAATGGTGGAGCATCGCCTGCGCGCCCCAGCAGATCGCGAAGACGCCGTGGACATGGGACTGCGTCCAGTCGAAGGCCTCCGTGAGCTCGCGCCAATAAGTCACCTCCTCGAAGGGAAGGTGCTCGATCGGCGCGCCGGTGACGATGAACCCGTCGAACCTCCGCGCCCGCGCCTCGGCAAAGGGGATGTAGAAGGCCTCCAGATGCTCGGCGGCCGTGTTCTTCGAAACATGCTCCGACATCCGGATGAGCGTGAGCTCGATCTGCAAGGGCGTCGCGCCGATCAGCCGGGCAAACTGGGTCTCGGTGCGGACCTTGTTCGGCATGAGGTTGAGAAGCCCGATCTGGAGCGGCCGGATGTCCTGGCGGAGCGCCGTCTCCTCCGACATCACCATCACACCCTCGCGCGCGAGCACGTCGTGGGCGGGGAGGTTGGCGGGGATCTTGATCGGCATCTCGGGTCCTTTCTCGCGCGGTGCCCCGCAGGTAGCGGTTCGGCGGGGCCGGCGGAACCCCCGCCAGCCCTCACGCCCGCGCGAGACTGGCGGAGGCCCCGGCGCTCCGTGTATGACGCGGGGGTCCCCCAGCCCAAGGAGCCCGCCCATGCTCATGCCCCGCAGCCCCGCCCCCGCCCTCTCCGTTCCGCTCGTCTCCGGCGGCACCTTCCGCCTCGCCGAGGCCAGCCCGGAGGCCTTCACCGTCGTCGTCTTCTACCGCGGCAAGCACTGCCCGATCTGCCGCGACTACCTCAAGTCCATCGAGGCGGAGATGGACGCCATCGGCGCGGCCGGGCTCTCCATCGTCGCCGTGTCGATGGACACCGAGGAGCGCGCCCGCGCCTCGGCCGAGGAGTGGGGCATCGCGCGCCTGCCCATCGGCTATGGCATGAACGACGCGACCGCCCGGTCCTGGAGCCTCTACATGTCCTCCCAGCGCCCGGGCACCGAGGAGCCCGGGCACTTCTCCGAGCCCGCGACCGTGGTGGTCTATCCGAACGGCAAGATCTTCTTCGTGGCGGTGCAGAGCGCGCCCTTCACCCGGCCTGCGATCGACGCCCTCGTGCGGGGCCTCACCTTCGTCAAGGAGAACAACTATCCGGCCCGGGGCGACCTCACTGCCGAAACCCACCTCACCGACTAGAGGGCTCAGGCGGTCTCGGCCACCTGCGCCCGCCCGATCGCCCTCGCGATGAGCGCGTCGAAATCCTCGGGCGTGGCGACGGCCTCGATCTCCGCCGCCGTCACGCTCACCCCCCAGCGCCGGGCCATCGCGCGGTAACGCGGCACCCGGTGCGCAAGGAGGCGGCGGAACCCCCAGGCGATGAAGTCGTCTGGGTCCACCTCGGCCTCGATCAGCCCGCGCTCGCGCCGATACTCCTCCCACCGCGCGACCAGAAACGCCTCCGGGTAGTACATGGGCTTCGGAGCTTTCTCGAAGCGGCGGACGAGCTCGTCCTCCAGTGTCTCCGTGCCCTCGATCTGCACGAGAAGGGCGGCGCCCGAAAGCGCGGTCAGCACCGGGTCGGCGGGGTTCTCCGGCTCCACCACCTCGCAGATCGAGCCGCCCGTGTCGCAGAGGAAATGGGCGTAGCCGTAGATCTCCGCCGCCTTCTGCCGGAACCGGGGCGCGTCGAGGAGCGCGGCGATCTCCGCCTCCCGGTGCTGGCGCTGGCGCACGAGATACTGCGCGAAGGGGATGCCGCCCTTCACCGGATCTCCGGGCTTGCCGAGATAGGTGGAGAGGGGCGCCAGATTCTCGAAGCTGATGTTGGAGGCGATGTAGATCGAGTCCGACCGGAGAAGCTCGCGCAGGAACGGCACCCGCATCGCCTCGCGCTTCACATTGTCCAGGATGTGCTCGCCCATATAGCGGGTGCCGATGCGGTAATCGACCGAGTAGTGGAACCAGTCGGCCTCGGCGCGGAGCATGGCCGCCGTGCAGGTCTTGCCGAGGCCCGACATGCCGAAAAGCGCGACCGATTTGTGGGTCGCCGTGAGATAGGCCTCGGGCGTGGGATAGAGGAGCCGCCGCATGGACCCCCTCTAGCCGCCCGCGGAGGCCAAGCCAAACACAAAGCGCGGGATGATCCGCCGCTGGCGCCACGCCTTCCGAGCCCCCGGATTTTCGCTTAAGGTCCGCATCGCGATCTTCGCGTGGCGCAGGAGAGGGTCCCCATGAGCATCCGGCTGGCTCGGTCGCTGTTGACGGCGCTTGCGATCGGCGGGCTCGTGCCCGGCGCGGGCGAGGCGCAGGCCCAAGCGTTCGACGAGGCGGTGGGCCGGCTCGCGCTCGAGGTGGCGGAGGCGCTCTCGATCCGCAGCCTCGGCCGGGTGAGCGCCGCGGATGTCTATGTGCGCCCGCCCTTCGACGACGCCTCCCGCGTGGTCTGCCCGCCGCTCTCGCGCCGCCTGGCGCGGGCGCTCCGCTCCGAGCTGCCGCGGGCCTTCGACATCAAGAAGCTCGGGCGGGCGCGCCTCGTGCAGGAGCCGGCGACGGGCGACGGACGCTTCATGCTCAACGTCACCTGGCGCGCGCTCCACGACGAGGAGACGCTGGAGATCGCCTTCGAGCTCGGCGATCTCTCGGGCGACCAGGTCGCCACGATGGGGGGACATTCCGAGCTCGTGCCAATGTCCGAGCTTCGCGACAGCGAACGCCAGTGCCTCGCCGAGCTCGACGTGATCAACCGGGTGGCGACGGCGGAGACCGAGCTCTTCGTCCACCGCTCGGCGGATGTGTTCTCGGCCGAGATCGCCATGATCCGGGCCGGGGAGAAGTTCCGGCTGCTCGGCCGCATGCCCTACACCGACGGGGACTGGGCGGTGGTGAAGCTCCTCGACGGCGCGGCGGACGACCCCTTTGCCGAGACCGTGGGCTTTGCCTCGGTGCCGCCCACCCGGGCCGAGCGGGAGGCGATCGCGGCGCGGAAGGCCGAGGAGGAGGCGCGGGCTCGGCGTGCGGCGGAGGAGCGGGCGCAGGCGGAGGAGGCGGCGCGGGCCGAGGCCGAAGCCCGGCGCGCGGCCGAGGAGCGGCGTGCGGCGGCCGCGGCGGAGCTCGAGCGGCTGCGGGCCGAGCGGGAGCGCCTGGAGGCGGATGCCGAACGGCGGCGCCGGGAGGCCGAGGCGCGCCGGGCCGAGGAGGAGCGTCAGGCCCGGGAGACCGAACGCCGAGAGGCGGAGGCGCGCCGGGCCGCGGAGCGGCAGCGCCAGGCCGAGGAGGCGTCGCGCCAGCGCCAGGCCGGCCAGGGCACCGTGGTCGGCCAGTGGCAATGCCAGGGCCAGGAGAACGTGGACTTCACGACGGTGGTCCAGGGCGCCTTCCAGATCCAGTTCCAACCCAATGGCAGCTACAGCTATGGCGGCCAGCTCACGAGCTTCATCAACAACCAGATGGCGGGCCAGGCGATCGTGGGCGAGTACGGCTTCTACCGGTTCGACGGACAGAGCCTCAACATCACGCCGCAGGGAGGGCTGCCGGTGCGGCCCTTCACCCCCTATGTGATGCGGGTGACGGGCCACACCGGCGATGTGTTCACGATGAACTCGACCACCTCGAACGGGCAGTATCGCTGCCAGCGGGTGTTCTGAGCGTCATTCGGCGGCTTTGGCGCCCACGGCGTCGACGGATTTCTGCAGGATCGCCTCGGCCTCGGCCTTGTCGCCCCAGCCGATGACCTTCACCCATTTGCCGGCCTCGAGATCCTTGTAGTGCTCGAAGAAGTGCTTGATGCGCTCGACCATCTTGGGCGCGAGATCGTCCATCGACTGCACCTTGGCCTGGAACGGGTCCACCTTCTCGACCGGCACGGCGATGATCTTGTCGTCCATCCCGCCGTCGTCCTCCATCTTGAGAACCCCGATCGGGCGGCAGCGGATCACCGTTCCCGGTGCCAGCGCAAAGTCGCAGATCACCAGCACGTCCGTCGGGTCGCCGTCGTCGTGCAGCGTGTTCGGCACAAAGCCGTAATTGCAGGGATAGAACATCGGGGTGTTGACGATGCGGTCGACGAAGACCGCGCCCGACGCCTTGTCGATCTCGTATTTCACGGGCGCGCCGCCGCCGGAGCCGCCGGTGATCTCGATCACGACATTGATGTCGGAGGGCGGGTTCTTGCCCGCGGGGATGGCGTCGAGGTTCATGGGGCTCTCCTCAGATCCGGAATGCATTGCCGCGGCGCGGTTACCACGAAGCCGAGAGCCGATACAGCGTCGATCCGCCGGCCCGGGGAGGGCGGATCGCCGCGCCGGGCGTCAGCGCGCCCGGTCAGGCCGCGATGCGCGCCTGCAGGAGGGGGAAGAGCCCCGCCTCGGTCAGCCGGTGCTGCGCCGGGAGCTGGGTGGCCGCCGGCACGGTCACGCCGGGATCGACCACGGCGCCCGCACCCAACCGGCAGGAATGGCCGACCACGGCGCCGTGGCCCACCACACAGTCTCGCCCGAGGCGCGCGCCCTCGCCGATCTGCGCCTGGTCGGAGATGTGGCAGTCCGCCCCGATCTGCGCGCCCGCGCCCACCCAAGCGCCGTAGCCCACGACCGCCCCGCCCTCGAGGATCGCGCCGGGATTGAGGCAGCTCCGCCGGCCGACGGCGATGGGGGCGAGCGCGACGCCCAGGCCATCTAGCGTCATCTGCCCGGTGCCGAGCACCACGCCCGCCCCGATATAGGCGCCGCTGCCGATGACAAGGAGCGGAAGGTCGCGAATCCAGGCATCGGGCGCGAGCGTAAAGTCGAGATCGCCCCGGTAGCCGAACAGGCGGAACACTTCGGACGTCAGCCGGTCATCGCCGAGGATGGCGGCCAGGCGCTCGGGGTCCTCGAGGATCGGCTCGACCTCACGCATATAGCGGCGGTAAGCCTCGTAGAACGGATGCCCCGGCGCCCGTGGGACAAATCCCGGGCGAATGGCGCCTCGTGCGGCTGCGAAACTCGGATCCTGCGCAAGACGCGCCAGCGTGTCGTACACCCCAAGATCGATCGGCATGGATCGCCTCCCCCCAACGATAACCCCGGCCCCTGATGCAATAGACGCCTCATGACGGGAATGATCCAGTGCAATGTGGCAAAAAATCGTTACGTCGCTTGGTAAATTGCAACCAAACTATTGCAATATGCAAAACTCGCTGCGTTGCGGGGGAAAATTTTGGGCGGTGGTCACGGAACTGTGAGAGGCCCCGGCCTCCGGATCAGGCCGCGGCGTCGATCGCGGCCAGGGTCGCGTCCCAGGCGAGGAGGATCGAGGCATGGCGATTCTTGTAGTCGCGCGCCGGCCGCAGCGCCTCCAGCCCCTCGAAAGGCGCCTGCGGTGCCGGCCCGTCCTCCTTGATGAGCGCGCGGAGCGCCTCGCGAGCGTCTGCGATCTCCTCCCGCGTGCGGCCGATCACCGCTTGGCCCAGCACCGCGGCGGAGGCTTGACCGAGGGCGCAGGCCTTCACGTCCTGCGCGAACCGGGCGACCCGGGCTCCCTCCATCGCGAGGTCGACCGTCACCGTCGAGCCGCAGAGGGGCGAGCGCTTCATGGCGCTCCCATCCGGCGCGTCCAGCCGCCCCGCATGGGGCACCTCGGCCGCAAGCGCCAGAATGCGCTTCGAATAGAGCTTCATGAGATCCTGGTCGGCAACCGCCATCACACATCCCTCCGCAGTTCGACCTCTAGATAGCTTGGACGGGCGCGGGGTAAAAGACCGCGTGCCAGACACGGAGCGCCCCACATGCCGCAGCCCTTCGATCCCGCGACCCTCACCTACGACGCCCGGGGCCTGCTCCCCGTCATCGCGCAGGACCATGCGACCGGCGAGGTGCTGATGCTCGCCTGGATGAACGCCGAGGCGGTGGCGGCCACGCTCGAGAGCGGGCGGGTCACCTACTGGTCGCGCTCCCGCGCCCAGCTCTGGCGGAAGGGCGACAGCTCGGGCCACATCCAAAAGCTGGTGGAGATGCGGATCGACTGCGACCGGGACTGCCTCCTCGTGCTTGTCGATCAGACAGGGCCCGCCTGCCACACCTTCCGCCGATCCTGCTTCTACACCGCCCTCCGCGACGGCGAGGAGGTGGAGATCCTGGCGCCGGAGCCTTCGTGAGCCCCATGCCGCCGTGGCGGGAGCGTCTCGGCCGCGACGCCCTCGCCCGCCTCGCCCTCGGCCTTCTGGTCGGCGCCGCCGGGGGCGCGCTCGCCCATTGGGCTGAGGTCCCCCTCGCCTGGATGCTGGGCGCGCTCTTCGCCTGCATGGTGGCCTCGCTCGCCGGCGCGCCGGTGGGCGTGCCGCTCTGGCTCCGGGCCAACTTCCTGATCCTCATCGGCCTCTTCCTTGGCGAGAGCTTCGACGGGATCACTCTGGCCGAGATCGCGCGCTGGCCGGTCTCGATCCTCGGCGCCATCCTCTACGTGCCGGTCGCCGGTGGGGCGGCCTATATCTACTACCGGTGGGCCGTGCGCCAGGACACGATGACGGCCGTCTGCTCCGCGATCCCGGGCGGGCTCACGGCCGTGGTGCTCCTGGCGGAGGCCTTCGGGGGCGACGACCGAGCCGTGGCGCTGTCGCAATCCCTGCGCATCGCCATCGTGATCTTCGCAGCCCCGGTCGTGGCCTTCGGGCTCCTCGGCTTCGCCCCGCCGCCGGACGATCTGCTCTCGGCCCGCGCGGCGATCGCGCTCGCAGACCTCGCGGTGCTCCTCCCCGCGGCCCTCGCCGCCATGTGGGCGCTCGGGCGGCTCGGCCTCCCGATCCCCTTTCTCCTCGGCCCCATTCTGGCCAGCGCCGTCCTCCGCGTGGGCGGGGTGGTGGAGGGCGCGCTCCCCCATTGGCTGATCGAGGTGGCGCTGGTCGTCACGGGTGCGGCCATCGGCTGCCGGTTCCACGGGATCGGGCTCCGGGCCTGGGCGGGCGTCGCCAGCGCCACCTTGGGCGGCACGCTGGTCCTCATGGCCGTGACCGCCGCGATGGCGCTGCCCGTGTCCTGGATCACGGGCGTGGACTACCTCGCGACCCTCCTCGCCTACGCGCCCGGCGGTGTGGCGGAGATGTCGCTCATCGCGCTCGCCATCGACGCGGATCCCGGCTTCGTCGCGCTTCACCATGTGGTGCGGATCGGGTTCATCCTGGTCGCCCTGCCGATCTTCGCCGCCTGGCTCCAGCGCCGACTTGCCCAGTCCGACGGGTGATGGGTGTGAACCCAGCGTCACAATCCGATGCTATCCGCGCGATCTGACTGACAGGAAAGGACCTCGCCGATGCCACCTCTCCGCACCGCCGCCTTCGCCCTCATGCCCGCGCTCGCGGCCCTTCCCGCCGCCGCCTGCGTCGCCGAGCCCGAGCTCGACGCCTATGTCGCGGCCTGGACCGAGCGGACCCCCGCCAAGGCCCTCGGCGAGGGCGCGAGCCTCGCCGACGCCCTCTGCATCCAGGAGGCGCTGGTCGCCAAGCTGTCCGAAACGCTCGGGCCCCCGGTCGGGCACAAGGCCGGGCTCACCTCGGAGGCGGTGCAGGCCCGCTTCGGCGCGACCGCCCCGGTCCGTGGCGTCCTCCTCGCGGAGATGCTGCTGGAGAGCGGCGCGACCGTGCCCGCCGATTTCGGCCCCCGCGGGCTCTTCGAGGCGGACCTCGTCCTCGTGGTCGGCGACGCCGCGATCAACGCCGCCACCACCGAGGCCGAGGTGATGTCCGCCGTCTCGGCCATCCGCCCCTTCCTGGAGCTGCCGGACCTCGCCGTGGCCAAAGGCGAGCCGATCACGCCCGCCACGCTCACCGCGGGCAATGTGGGCGCCCGGCTGGGCGTCCTCGGCGCCGAGATTCCGGTGGAAGACCCCGCCGCCTTCGTCGCCGCCCTGACCGAGATGATCGTCACCGTCACCGCCGGCGACGGGATGGAACTCGTCACCGCCACCGGCGATGTGGTGCTCGGCCACCCGGCCCGCGCCGTGCTCTGGCTCCTTGAGGACGGCGTGACCTTCGAGGCCGGCGATCTCGTCTCCGTGGGCTCGATCGGGCCGCTGTTCCCCGTGGGGAAATCGGCCGGCGCGGTGACCGTCAGCTATGCGGGGCTGCCCGGCACCGCCGACGGGACGGCCACGGTCTCGGTGGTGTTCGAGGGGCTCGCGCGCAACTGACGGCCACAGGCGGGGCGGTCCGGGGGCCGATGGGGGGCGCTACCCCCGCCTCCGGGCGCGCGGCCGGCCCGGGAGGGG
>CAYXPI010000095.1:0-14044 GCA_964467005.1 uncultured Limibaculum sp.
CGTCGGCCACCTCTACTTCCACATGGGCGACGACTCCGGCTTCGTCTGCGAGCCGCGGTGAGTTCTTCAGCAGCCTGTTAAAGGCGTGGTTCTCCAGCATCGACATCCAGAGGCGAGCCGCCTTCGCGCTCTTCGCGTGCGGCAGCACCTGCTCCGCGTGCACCCGTCGCGCCGCCTCCTCGAAGGTCAGCGCCTCCCGCGTCTGGCGATCGCGGTCGACCTTCGGGTCTACGCCCTGGCGGGCGAGGCGCGAGAACTCGTATGCGACGTCTCGAGCCTCCGCGAGGGAGACGAGCTGAGCCGATCCCAACCCCCGCTCGACTCGCCGGCCGCGAACGGTCCCGCGCCAGACCCACCACTTCGCGCCGGTGTCGGAGACGTTGAAGTAGAGGCCGAGCCCGTCAGCGTACCGCCCCGGCTTCTTCGTCTGGCTCACCTGGAGCGCGCTCAGGGCGTTTCGGAGTTGTCGCGGCACGGGTATTCGAAGCTGAGATCCACCTTTCGATCTGACGAAGATCATGCGATGGCTTGCGACAGGATGCAACAGCTCGCGAGACGTCAGGCGGAAAATCTCACGTATAACAGTAGTGTATGAGTGGGTGTGCGATGGATTGCGTCAATTGGCGACGCTACAATGGCTCCTACCGCCGGAGCCAGCCAAAGCAATGACTCGCGGGGAACGGTGTTTTCCTGGGCTCGCTAAAGGCTCAGGGATCTTGGACGCGGCGTTCGTTGCCGGCCCGATCAGCCTGCCAGTCTACGAATCTGATGCTGCCAGAGCAGAGTTTGAAAATCCGCGGGTGTGTTCGTCTTTGTTCGGGAAAGGGCATCTGCTGCGGCCCATGTCGCATCGGTGGGTGGACGGTGAGATCGATGCCCAGGGACCGAAGTCGGTTCTCGACGAAGCGCAAGTCTCGCTGAGATAAGTCAAGCCAGCGATTGCCGGCTGAGCGGAGCGCGGGCACGTCGGCAAGATCAGTTTCGGCATCGCATGACGCCTGAAGAGTGGTCTCGGAACAGGATCGCGCTGCGGGATAAACGGGCCTCGATGGCGTGTCGTGCGGGTGGGCCAAGAGGTGGGCCAAAAAACCACTCTCCAAAAGTTTTTCTCAAAGTTTTAGGGATTTCGGTGGTGCCGGTGGTGAGAATCGAACTCACGACCTCTCCCTTACCAAGGGAGTGCAACTACCGCTGTGCTACACCGGCTCGGCCTGGGTGATGCCCTTACGGCCCTCTCAATGCAAGGGCAAACTGGACCGCGCGGCCCGGGCGCACTAACAAGGCGCCATGAGCGAGACGCGGAGCGGAGCCACCCCCTCAAGCGCCCGCCGGGCCGAGCGCCTGGCCGAGGCGCTGCGTGCCAATCTGCGCCGCCGGAAGGCGCAGGCCCGCGCCCGGGCGGCCGAGGCCGAGGCCCCCTCCGAGCGCCCCGCCGATCCGCCCCCCGCCGATCCCCGCGCGCGCTGAGGAGACCGCCATGGACAAGATCCGCATCCTGGGCGGACGCCCTCTCTCGGGCGAGATCGCCATCTCCGGCGCCAAGAACGCCTGCCTCGCCCTCATGCCCGCCGCGCTGTTGAGCGAGGAGCCCCTCACCCTCACCAACGCGCCGCGGCTGGCCGACATCCGGACGATGACGGATCTCCTCACCTCCCTCGGCGCGGAGGTCGCGGCGCTCGAAGGGGGGCGCGTGCTGGCCCTCTCGGCCGCCGATCTCACGAGCGAGACGGCGCATTACGACATCGTGCGCAAGATGCGGGCCTCGATCCTGGTGCTGGGGCCCCTTCTCGCGCGGCTGGGGCGGGCCCGGGTTTCGCTGCCGGGGGGGTGTGCCATCGGCGCCCGGCCGGTGGATCTCCATCTCGAGGGGCTCGCGGCCATGGGTGCCGCGCTCGAGCTCGAGGATGGGTATGTGATCGCCACGGCCCCCGGGGGCCTCAAGGGCGCGGAGATCGCCTTTTCCGTCGTCTCGGTGGGCGCGACGGAGAATCTCCTGATGGCCGCGAGCCTCGCCCGCGGCACCACGGTGCTGCGCAACGCGGCGCGGGAGCCCGAGATCGTCGACCTCGCCGCCTGCCTCATCAAGATGGGCGCGCGGATCGCGGGGGCGGGGCGCGACGTGATCGAGATCGAGGGGGTGGACCGGCTCGGCGCGGCCACCCACCGGGTGCTGCCGGACCGGGTGGAGCTCGGCACCTATATGATCGCACCTGCCATCGCGGGGGGCGCGGTCACGCTGCGCGGCGGCAGCCGGAACCTCGTGGGCGCCCTCGTCGAGCGGCTGGAGGCCGCGGACATCGCGGTGGAGGACGTGCCGGAGGCCGAGGGCGGCGGGCTCCGCGTCGCACGGCGCAACGGCATGATCCGGCCCGTGGAGGTGGAGACCGCACCATTTCCTGGCTTTCCCACCGACCTGCAGGCGCAGATGATGGCGCTTCTCACCCTCGGCGCGGGGACGAGCCGGATCGACGAACGCATCTTCGAGAACCGTTTCATGCATGTGCCCGAGCTCGGCCGGATGGGGGCGAAGATCGAGGTCCATGGCGGCTCGGCCCGCATCGAGGGGGTGGAGCGGCTCCGCGGAGCCCCGGTGATGGCCACCGATCTCCGCGCCTCCGTCAGCCTCGTGCTCGCGGGGCTGGCCGCTGAGGGAGAGACGGTGGTCAACCGGGTCTACCATCTCGACCGGGGTTACGAGCGCCTTGAAGAGAAGCTCGGCCGCTGCGGCGCGGCCATCGAAAGGGTCGAGGGATGAGCGCGCGGGACGCACGGTTCGAGGAGGCGGCCGGCAGCGACCGGCCGCTCAAGCTGAAGGCCGAGACGGCCGAGGATCTCGCGGTGATCTCGAGCCTCGTGCAGGACGCGGTGGCCAAGCTCGGCGATGTGAGCTGGGCCAAGGGGCGGCGCCGGCTCGTCGTCCTCCTCAACCGCTTCCGCTGGGAGGACCGGGGGGCGGCCGCGGCGGCGGGCCGCCCGCCGGAGCGGGTACGGAGCCTTCTGCTCGTCGAAGATGTGAGCGCCGTGCGCGCCCGGGGAATAAACCCCAGTGACCCTGAGATGGTGGTGGCGCTTCTCGCGCTCGCCTTCGAGACCTCGGACGATCCGGAGGATCCCGCGGGTCGGCTGCTCCTGCGCTTCGCCGGCGACGGGGACCTCGCCGCCGAGGTCGGAGCGCTCGACCTCACGCTCGAGGATGTGAGCCGGCCTTGGATCGCCCCATCCGGCAAGGCGCCGGACCACGACGGGGGCTGACCACGTCGCCCCTCCAGGGTTGTCAGCACGCGGTGCCCGTTGCAAACTTCGAGCGAAATAAGACCGTGAAGTCTGACAACAGGGACGCAACATCATGACCGATCAGCTCGACGACCTCGCCCGCCGCGCGGCCCGCGGCGACCTCTCCCGGCGTGAGTTCATGGGCCGGGCGACGGCCCTCGGCCTCACCGCGAGCGCGGCAACAGGCCTCCTCGCCCAGACCGCGCGGGCCACACCGCAATCCGGCGGCCATCTCATTCTCGGCCTCAACGGGGGCGCGACCTCGGACAGCCTCGACCCCGCCGCCGCCGCCGCGACCCACGCGCACAACGTCAACTTCTCCTGGGGAGAGGCGCTGACGATCACCGACCCGGTGGACGGAACGATCCAGCCCTGGCTCGCCGAGAGCTGGGAGGCCTCGGCCGACGCCACCAGATGGGTCTTCAAGATCCGAAAGGGCATCTCCTTTCACAACGGCAAGGAGATGACGGTGGACGACGTCGTCGCCACGCTTCGCCGCCATTCCGACGAGAACGCCAAGTCGGGCGCGCTCGGCATCATGAAGGCGGTGGGCCAGAACTTCCGCGCCGACGGGGACAATCTCCTGATCGAGCTCGAGGCGGCGAACGCCGACCTGCCCTATCTCCTGTCGGACTATCACCTCCTCATTCAGCCCGGCGGCGGGGTCGATGAGCCCACGGCCGGCATCGGCACGGGCGCCTATTTGGTGGAGGAGTATGAGGCGGGCGTGCGCTTCGTGGGCCGCAAGAACCCCGACCACTGGATGTCGGACTGGGGGTACTTCGACACGGTCGAGATGCTCGTCATCAACGACCTGACGGCGCGGGTGGCCTCGCTCACCTCGGGCAAGACCCAAGCGATCAACCGCGTGGACCCCAAGACCATCAATCTTCTGACGCGGGCGCCCGGGCTCCAAATCAACAACGTCTCTGGCCGCGGGCACTATGTGTTCATCAACCATGTGGACACCGCGCCCTTCGACAACAACGACCTTCGCCTCGCGCTCAAATACGCGGTCGACCGCGACGAGCTGGTGGAGAAGATCCTTCGGGGCTACGGGACCGTGGGCAACGACTTCCCGATCAACGCAGCCTACCCCCTCTTCCCCGACGCGATCGAGCAGCGGGTGCAGGACCTCGACAAGGCGGCCTTCCACTACAAGAAGTCGGGCCATGACGGGCCGGTGGTGATGCGCGTCTCCAACGCGGCCTTCTCCGGCGCGGAGGATGCGGCCGTGCTCTACCAGCAGTCCTGCCAAAAGGCGGGCATCCCGCTCGAGATCAAGCGCGAGCCGGCGGACGGCTACTGGTCGAATGTCTGGAACGTGAAGCCCTTCTGCGTGTCCTATTGGGGCGGACGGCCGACCCAGGACCAGATGTACACCACGGCCTATTTCTCCAAGGCGGATTGGAACGACACGCGCTGGAAGCGCCCGGAGTTCGACGCCATGCTGATCGCCGCGCGGGCGGAGCTCGATCCGGCGAAGCGCAAGGAGATCTACACCGACATGGCGGTGATGCTGCGCGACGAGGGCGGGCTCATCTGCCCGATGTTCAACGACTTTGTCGACGCCAGCACCGATCGGCTTCAGGGCCAGCTCACTGATCCCTCGCAGCCCATGTCGAACGGGCTGATCGCCTGCCGCGCCTGGTTCGCGGCGTGAGGGGTGTGCGCCCCGGGCCGCGCGCCCGGGCGAGCGCGAAGGGTTGGGCGGCATGAGCCCGGTCGTCGCACTCATTCTCAAGCGGATGGGGATCGGGTTTCTCCTGATCCTCGCCATCTCGGCCCTCCTCTTCATGGGGGTCGAGGCGCTGCCGGGCGATTTCGCGCAGAACTTCCTCGGCCAGGCCGCGACGCCCGAGGCGGTCGCCAACATCCGGCGCGAGCTCGGCCTCGATGAGCCGGTGATCCTGCGGTATCTGGAATGGCTGGGCGGTGTGCTCACGGGCGATTTCGGGGAGAGCTGGGCCAACCAGAGCTCGGTCAACGAACAGCTCTTCAAGCGCCTCGGCAACACGCTCTTTCTCGCCGCCGTGGCCGCCGTGGTCGCCGTGCCGCTCTCGATCTTCCTTGGCATGGTCGCGGTCCTCTTCCGCAACCAAGTGCCGGACCGGCTGATCAACATCGTCTCGCTCATCGCGATTTCGATGCCGGAGTTCTTCGTCGGCTATCTCTTCATTTTCTTCTTCGCGCTCCAGTTCAGCATCGGCGACGGGCCGCCCATCATCCCCGACTGGTCCGACGGGATCTGGGCCAATGTCGAGCTCGTCTTCCTGCCGGCCATGACCCTCGTGGTGGTTGTGATCGCGCATATGATGCGCATGACCCGGGCCGCGATCCTCAACATCATGGAATCCGCCTATGTCGAGACCGCCGAGCTCAAAGGGCTCTCGATGATCCGGATCATCTCGAAGCACGCGGCGCCCAACGCCGTGGCGCCGATCATCAACGTGGTGGCGCTCAACCTCGCCTATCTCGTGGTGGGCGTGGTGGTGGTCGAGGTCATCTTCGCCTATCCCGGCATGGGGCAGTACTTCGTCGATGCGGTGACGGTGCGCGACATGCCGGTGGTGCAGGCCTGCGGGATCGTGTTCGCGGCCGTCTACATCATCCTCAACATGTTGGCCGATGTGGGCTCGATCCTCGCCAATCCGCGGCTGAGGCACCCGAAATGAGCGGGCTTCTTGACCTTCTGGGCGCGCTGGGGGAGAGCGGGCTCGCCGCGGTGGTCGCGCGCCTCGCCCTCGCGCTCATCGACCTCGTGCCGATCCTCGGGCTCGTCCTCGTGGCCCGCGCCTGGGGCAAGCTGCCCTGGTCCGCGCGCATCTCGATGGTGGGCTGTCTCCTCTTCGTCTTCGTCGCGGTCTACGCCGAGGCCATCGCACCCTATGGCGAGCGGCAGATCGTGGGGGATGTGTGGGAGCCGATCTCCGCCGCGCACTGGCTCGGCACCGACAATCTGGGCCGCGACATGCTCTCGCGCCTGATTTTCGGAGCGCAGACCACCATTGCCGTGGCGCTCGCCGCCTCGCTCATCTCCTTCTCGGTGGGGATGCTCCTCTCCTTCACCGCGGCCGTGGTGGGCGGATGGACGGATCAGGTGCTCTCGCGGATCAACGACATGCTGTTGGCCATCCCCACGCTCATCTTCGCACTGGTGGTGCTGGCGGCCTTGCCGCAAAACATCTTCATCCTCGTGGCCGTCATGGCGCTCATCGACCAGACGCGGGTGTTCCGGCTCGGGCGCGCCGTGGCGGTGGATGTCGTGGTCCAGGACTTCGTTGAGGCCGCCCGGCTCCGGGGCGAGGGGTGGCGCTGGATCATCTTCCGGGAGATCCTGCCCAATGTGTGGACGCCGCTCATCGCAGAGTTCGGCCTTCGCTTCGCCTTCGCCGTCCTTTTCCTCTCCACGCTCTCCTTCCTCGGGCTTGGCATCCAGCCGCCGGAGGCCGATTGGGGCGGCATGGTGAAGGACAACAAGGACGGGATCATCTTCCTCGTTCCCGCGGCGCTCTACCCCGGGGCGGCGATCGCGATCCTCGCCGTTTGCGTCAACATGGTGGTCGACTGGATGCTGAACCGCACGGCCAGCCTGAAAGGAGGCCGCGGATGAGCGCGCCCGCCCGCACGGTCCTCCAGGTGCGCGACCTCAAGATCGGCGCCACCGTCTATCCGCCGGACGAGCCGCCCAAGGACATCGAGATCGTCCACGGGGTGAGCTTCGACATCGAGAAGGGCAAGGTCCTCGGCCTCATCGGCGAGTCGGGGGCGGGCAAGTCCACCATCGGCCTCGCCTCCCTCGCCTATGGGCGCGGAGGTGTGCGGATCACCGGCGGCCAGGTGATGCTCGACGGAGAGGACATCCTCCAATGCTCGCCGTCGCAGATCCGGGGCCTCCGTGGGCGGCGGGTGACCTATGTGGCGCAGTCCGCCGCGGCGGCGTTCAATCCCGCGCACCGCCTGGGGGATCAGGTGATCGAGGCCACGATCCGCCACGGGCTCATGTCCCGGCGCGAGGCGCGTCAGCGGGCGCGCTGGCTCTTCGAGACCTTGGGCCTGCCGGATCCGGACAGCTTCGGCGAGCGGTTCCCCCATCAGGTCTCGGGCGGGCAGCTCCAGCGGGCGATGACGGCCATGGCCCTCTGCCCCGCGCCCGATCTCATCGTCTTCGACGAGCCGACCACCGCCCTCGACGTGACCACCCAGATCGACGTGTTGGCCGCCATCAAGCACGCGATCGAGGAGACGGATGTGGCGGCGATCTACATCACCCACGATCTCGCGGTGGTGGCCCAGATCTCCGACGACATCATGGTGCTCCGGCACGGCAACACCATCGAGTACGGCGATGTGAAGCAGATGATCGAGGCGCCCCGCGAGACCTACACCCGGGAGCTGCTGGCCGTGCGCTCCGACATCAAGCCCGAGGCGGAGGACCAGTCCGATGCGCTTCTGAAGCTCGAGGGGATCGACGCGGCCTATGGCGAGGTGAAGGTGCTCCATGGGGTCTCGATGCATCTGCCGAAGGGCCAGACGCTGGCGGTGGTGGGCGAGTCGGGCTCGGGCAAATCCACCACGGCGCGGGTGATCACGGGGCTGTTGCCGCCCATCGCGGGCCAGGTGCTTTTCAAGGGCGAGGCGCTGCCCCGGGCCCTCAGGGAGCGATCGAAGGACCAGCTCCGCCAGATCCTGATGATCAATCAGATGGCCGAGACGGCGATGAACCCGCGCCAGACGGTGGCGGAGATCATCGGCCGGCCCCTCACCTTCTATTTCGGGCTCCGCGGGCGGGAGCGGGACCGGCGGGTGGGCGAGCTTCTCGAGCAGATCGAGATGGGCGAGGGCTTTGCCCAACGCTACCCGGCCGAGCTTTCGGGCGGGCAGAAGCAGCGCGTGTGCATCGCCCGGGCGCTTGCGGCCCAGCCGGAGCTCATCCTCTGCGACGAGCCGACCTCGGCCCTCGACCCACTGGTGGCGGAGGGCATCCTCAAGCTCCTCCAGGAGCTGCAGGCCGAGACCCAGGTGAGCTACCTCTTCATCACCCACGACATCGCGACCGTCCGGGCCATCGCGGACTCCATCGCCGTGATGTTCAAGGGCGAGGTCGTGCGCTTCGGGCCGAAATCTGAGGTGCTCTCCCCGCCCTTCGACGATTACACCGATCTCCTCCTCAAATCCGTGCCGGAGATGGAGATCGGCTGGCTCGAGCGGGCGCTGGCCAGCCGCAAGATGGAGGCGGCGGGGAACTGAGCGGTCAGACCCCCTCCCGCGCGATGGCCTCTTTGCGGGTGGCCACATAAGCCTCCAGCGCCTCGCGCCGCCCGGGATCCATCTTGGGCGGCTCGTACTCCTCTAGAAGACGCTGCCAGATGGCCGTCGCCCGTTCGGTCGCCGATTTGGCGCCGTCGGCCGCCCAGGCCTCGTGGTTCCGCCAGTCCGACACCATGGGAGCGTAGAACGCGGCCTTGTACCGCGCAAGGGTGTGGGGGTCTCCGAAGAAATGGCCCCCCGTCGGCACCCGTGCGAGCGCCTCGAAGCCCAGGGTGTCCGCGTCCACGGGCTCGGGCTCCAGGAAGGCGTAGAGGTGAGAGAGCATCTCCGCATCCAGCACCACCTTCTCGAAGGAGGCACAGAGCCCGCCCTCGAGCCAGCCGGCCCCATGATAGAGGAGGTTGGCGCCCCCCATCACGCAGCCCCAGAGCGACATCATGGTCTCCCAGACCGCCTGAGCGTCCGCCGCGTTGGAGGCGTTGGAGGGCGTGGCGCGATAGGGCAACCCGTAGCGCCGTGCGAGCTGGCCCGAGGCGATGTTTGCCTTGGCGTTTTCGGGCGTGCCGAAGGCGGGGGCCCCGGTTTTCATGTCCACATTCGAGGTGAAGGCGCCGTAGAGGCACGGCGTGCCCGGGCGGACGAGCTGGGCAAGCGCGATCCCGAAGAGCGCCTCCGCGGTCTGCTGCGCGAGGGCCGCGGGCAGGGTGACGGGTGTCATCGCGCCCATGAGGGTGAAGGGCGTGACCGCGACCGCCTGGCCGTGGGCGGCCATCTCCATCAGGCCTTCGGCCATCGCGTCGTCGAACCGCCGGGGCGAGTTCACGGAGATGATGGTCGAGAGGGCGGGCTCGGCCGCCATGTCCTCGAGCGCCACGCCCTTGGCCAGCGCCGTCATCGCGATGCCGTCGCGGGCGCGCCCGGCCCCGATCGCGGTGACGTGGAACGCCTTGTCCGTTAGCGTGAGATTGGCGAGGTAGCAGTCGAGATGCCGGGTCTCGGCCGGGAGCTCAATGGGCGCCGATACCTGGTTGCCCAGCATATGCACGGCGTTGAGCGCGTGGGCGAGGCGGGTGAAATCCCGGTAGTCGTCGAGGTTCGAGGCGCGGCGGCCCCGCACGCAATCATGCACCGCCGGAGGGCCCGCGACGAGGGTGGAGACGACGGTTCGCCCCCCGATCTCTACCTGCCGCGCGCGGCCCCATGGGGTGAGCGTGACGCGCCCCGGGGCCTTTGCCACGAGCTCGAGAAGAAGCGCCCGGTCGATCGTCACGAGGCCCGTGGCGTCGTCCACTTTGGCGCCGGCCGCGCGAAAGAGGGCGCGGGCCCGGGGGCTCATGAGCTCGATGCCGAGCTCCTCGAGGACGCGCATCGCCGTCTCGTGGATCGCCTCGATTTCGTCGTCCGAGAAGAGCGCGACCGGGGCCAGGGGGCTCGCCACCCGGCGCCAGGGCGGTTGAGCGAAGGTCGCCTTGGCGCGGCGGCGGCCTCGGCGGGCGGTGGGTGTGGGCAGGCTCGGCCCTTCGATCGACATGGCGGCGGTCCTCACTTCGCGGGCGCGGTCGCATCGCCGCGCCGTCTTGAGAAAGCCTCCCGAAAAAGCGCCGCGCCGGGCGCCAAGTATGCGACAGTTGTGGACACCCGTTGGTTTTTGACGTCACGATGACGCGGGCGTGACATCCGCGCCGCCGCAACCGAAGTCCGACATGCCGCTCCGCGCTGCCGACCGCCGACTGACCTCGATCGCGTTCCTCCTGGTGCGGGAATTTTCGATGATCTCGGTCGTCTCGGCGTTGGAGCCCTTGCGCGCGGCCAATCGTCTTCTCGGCCGGCGGCATTACGAATGGCGGCTGGTGAGCGAAGAGGGCGGGCCGGTCACCGCATCCAACGGCATGACCATCGCCTCGGACGGGAGCCTCTCGGAGCTCGCGGCGGATCTCGCGACGACCAACTTCCTCTTCGTCTGCGCGGGCCTCGACCACGACCCGCCCAACCGCGCGCGTCTCCACACCGTGCTCGCCCAGGCTGCCCGAAACGGGGTCATCCTCGGCTCCCTCTCTTCGGGCACCTTCGTGCTTGCCCGGGCCGGGCTTCTCGAGGGCTACCGCTCCACGGTGCATTGGGAGTTTCAGCCCGCCTTCGAGGAGGAGTTTCCCGAGCTCGACTGCTCGCCCGGCCTCTATGTGATCGACCGGGACCGCTGGACCGGGTCGGGCGGGATCACGGGCCTCGACATGATGCTGCAGCTCATCACGCGCGACCATGGGGCGGAGATGTCCCGCTCCGTCGGCAACCAGTTCCAGATCGACCGGATCCGCAACGCGGCCGTCCACCAGCGCCCGGGCGCGCTCGAGCGGCTGGAGACGCTGCCGGCGCCGCTGCAGGAGGCGGTGACGATCATGCTCGCCAACATCGAGAGCCCGCTCAAGATGAGCGCGGTGGCCCGGATGGTGGGGGTCAATCTCCGGCGGCTCGAGCGGCTCTTCCAAACCCATCTCGACACCGCGCCCGCGCAGTATTACCGCCGCGTCCGGCTGGAGCGGGCGCGCGAGCTCCTGATGCACACCAATCTCTCCGCCCTCGAAATCAGCGTGCTCACGGGGTTTTCCTCGAGCTCCCACTTCGCTATGGCCTATGCGCGCGCGTTCGGTCAGCGGCCTTCGGCCACCCGACGGGCGGAGCACACCAAGAGCGGCGCCACGCCGACCGATCCGAAACGCCCTGAGGGAGGGCCCACCCTATGACCGCGAAGCCCAAAGTCATCCTCACCCGCAAATGGCCGGCCGCCGTGGAGGCGGTGCTCGCGGAGCGGTTCGAGACCCAGCTCAACACCGCCGACAAGGCCATGAGCCCCGGAGAGCTGCGCGCGGCCCTCAACCTCTACGACGCGGTGCTGCCGACGGTGACGGACAAGATGGGCGCGGATGTGCTGGAGCACCCGGCACGTACGAAGATCCTGGGCAATTTCGGGGTGGGCTTCAACCACATCGACCTCGAAGCGGCCAAATCCGCGGGCCTTGTCGTGACCAACACGCCCGGGGTGCTGACGGACGCGACGGCGGACATCGCCCTCACTCTCATGCTCAACGTCATGCGCCGGAGCTATGAGGGCGAGCGGATGCTCCGCGCCGGGGAGTGGACGGGCTGGCGGCCCACGCAGCTCATGGGCACGAGCCCCCAGGGCAAGACGCTCGGCATCGTCGGCATGGGCCGGATCGGCAAGGCGATGGCCAAGCGCTGCCACCACGCGCTCGATATGTCCGTGGTGTTCTACGACGCCTTCCCTGTGAACGACCCCGGCGTGCCGGCGGAGCAGCTGACGAGCGTGGACGATGTGCTCGCCCGGGCGGACGTCGTGTCGCTCCACTGCCCCGGCGGCGGAGACAACATCCACCTCATCAACGCCGAGCGGCTGACCAAGATGAAGCCGACCGCGTTCCTGGTGAACTCGGCCCGCGGCGACATCATCGACGAGGCGGCGCTTGTGGAGGCGTTGAAGGCGGGACAGATCGCGGGGGCCGGGCTCGACGTGTTCGAGCGGGAGCCCGCGGTGACCGAGGCGCTTCTGGCCATGCCCAATGTCGCGCTCCTGCCGCATCTGGGCTCGGCCACCACCGAGACGCGCGAGGCGATGGGCATGACCGTGGTCGAGAACGTCACCGCGTTTTTCGAGGGCCGGGAGCCGCCCAACCGGGTCGCCTGACCGGCCCATGGCCAGAGCCGGAGGCGGCCGCAGCCGGAGAGATCGGCGCGGCGCTCTTTGACCGGGCCGCCTCCGCGCGCACTTTCCCTTCGGCGGTCAGCCCGTCGTCGGTGACCTCGGGCTCGCAGATCGCAGCCCCGCCGCGCACTCACGGAACCGGCGGCCCCGTCCCCCGGCGTGCCGTCGCTTGCGGCGCTCGGCGAGCACGTCGCCGGGCGCCGCGGCTTCGCCGGCGTTCGGCTTTTGGGGCCGGGCGGGCCGAGACGGAAGCGAACACGCGCCGCTGCACAGGAACGGTTTCCTGTCGTCTTAATTGACAACTTAGCGCATGATGATCTGCAGGCGCAGGTCATTGAGGTGATCCACCCGGATGTGGTGGAGACCGTCTTCAAGTCCGAGCGCGAGGACGAGCACGCCCTTGTGCCCGCGCTTTTCACCGAGGTGGATCTCGGCCGGGGGCGCATCCCGGAGCCGCGGTTGGCCGTTCTTTTCGGCATCACCGAGGACACGCCGGACGCGGTGCGGTCGTTCATTCTCGAGCTCCAGTTCGGAGGGCAGGGCTCACGGGTCGGGGCCGCGGAAATCCGTTGCCCTTCGGGTGTCATTCGCTAGGGTGCGGCATCCTGCGCCATCCAAGAGCGCATGTGACACAGGGAGTGACCGATATGACCCCGACCCTTCGCACCGCCATCGTCGCCGCCGTCGTCGCGAGCTTCGGCGCCGAGGCCGCAGCCCTCGAATGGAACGTCTCCGTCTGGGGCAAGCGCCGTGCTTTCACCGAGCACATCCACAAGCTGGGCGACCTCCTCGCCGAGAAGACGAACGGAGAGTTCACGCTCAACATCTCCTATGGCGGCCTCTCGAAGAACCGGGAGAACCTCGACGGGATCGAGATCGGCGCCTTCGAGATGGCGCAGTTCTGCGCGGGCTATCACCGCGACAAGAACCCGACGATCACGGTGCTCGAGCTGCCCTTCCTCGGGGTCTCGGACCTCGCCAAGGAGGTCGCGGTGGCGCGCGCGGTGTACGAGCATCCCGCGACGCAGGCGGATCTCGCGCGGTGGAACGCCAGGCTCCTCATGACCTCGCCGATGCCACAATACAACCTCGCGGGTGTGGGCGAGGCGCCGGTGACGCTGGAGGACTTCGACGGCATGCGCGTGCGCGCGACCGGCGGGCTCGGCGACGCCTTCCGCACCGTCGGTGCAACCCCCACCTCGGTGACCGCGACGGAGGCCTATGGCGCGCTCGAGTCCGGCGTCGTCGACGCCGTGGCCTTCGCCCAGCACGCCCATCTCTCCTTCGGCACCATCAACATCGCGAGATGGTGGACCGCGAACCTCAATCCCGGGACCGTGAACTGCCCCGTGGTGGTCAACATCGACGCCTATGAAGGGCTCTCGGACGCGCACCGGGCGGCCCTCGACAGCTCGATCGAAGAGGCGATCGGCCATTACCTCGAAAACTACGCCAAACTCCTCGCGGATTGGGAGGCGATCCTGGCCGAGAAGGGCGTGGTGAAGGCCGAGATCGACGAGGCGCAGATCGCGGCCTTCCGCGAGAAGGCGGCGGTGCCGATCCGTGAGCAGTGGATCGCCGATATGGAGGCCCAGGGCCTGCCGGGCCAGGAGCTCTACGATCTCACCCAGGAGGTGCTCGAGAGCTGCCGCGCGACCGGCGAGGCGGTCACCACCGCCGGCATCACCACCGCCTGCTGATCCGGCCGGGCGCGGCCCCACGCCGCGCCCACGCCGCGGGAGCCCCGGCAAGTCCGGACAGTCCGTACTAGCCGACCCGCGC
>CAYXPI010000096.1:0-13803 GCA_964467005.1 uncultured Limibaculum sp.
GGCAGGGGCGGCCGGTGCCGACCGGGTGCTCGACGTCGGGTGCGGCTGGGGCTCGCTGCTCGAACGCCTCGTCACCTCCCACGGAGTCCGCCATGCGGTGGGGCTCACGCTCAGCCAGGCGCAGCTCGACTATGCGGCGTCGGACGTTCTTTATCTGCACCGCATCCGGGCCGAGCTCGACCGGAGGCTCGCCCGCGAGGGGCGGACCGACCTCGCGGAGGCCTGCTTCCGATTCCTTCCGGACCGGGCGCGTCTCGATCTCGCGGGCTGGCCAGACCAGGACATCTTCGATCATTGAGGGGGACGATGCGCGCCGAAGAGACCGAGCCCACCCCCGGCGGACGCGCGCCGGCGCTTGTGGTCGAGACCGGACGGCGGGTGCTCCGTGCGGAGGCGGAGGCGCTCGCCCGCCAGGCCGAGGCGCTGGGGCCCGGTTTCGCGCGCGCGGTGGCAGCCCTCGGCGGCGCCCGCGGCCGCGTGGTCGTCTCGGGCATGGGCAAGTCGGGCCACATCGCGCGCAAGATCGCGGCCACCTTCGCATCCACCGGAACGCCGGCGCAGTTCGTCCATCCCGGCGAGGCGAGCCACGGCGATCTCGGGATGATCACGGGCGACGACGCCGTGCTCGCCCTCTCCAATTCGGGCGAGACGCGGGAGCTCTTCGACCTCGTGGCCCACACCCGGCGCTTCTCGATCCCGCTCGTGGCGATCGTCGGGCGGGCGGGCTCGAGCCTCGCCAAGGCGGCGGATGTGGCCCTGGTGCTGCCAGCGGTGCCCGAGGCGTGCCCCAACGGCCTCGCGCCCACGACGTCGACCACCATGACCCTCGCGCTTGGCGACGCGCTGGCGGTTGCGCTGATGGAGGAGACGGCGTTCACCCGGGAGCATTACGCGCGGCTCCATCCGGGCGGGTCCCTCGGTGCAAGGCTCCTCACCGTGGGCGACGTGATGCACCGCGGCGCGCGGCTGCCGCTCGTCGCCGAGGACACGCCGATGCCGGACGCGCTGGTGGAGATGTCAGCAAAGGGGTTCGGCATCGCGGGCGTGCTCGACGGGGAGGGCCGGCTGGTGGGCGTGGTGACGGACGGCGATCTGCGGCGCAACATGGCGGGGCTCCTCGAGCGGCGGGCCGGCGAGGTCGCGACCCGCGGCCCCAAAGTGATCGGCGAGGACGCGCTCGCCTCGGAAGCGCTGGCGCTCATGAACGCCCCCCGGCGCACGCTCTGCCTCTTCGTGCTGCCCGCGGGCGCGACGGCGCCGGAGCGGCCGGTGGGGCTCGTCCATGTGCATGATTGCCTGAGGGCCGGTGTCGACGCCGGCGCCGGGACGGAGGAGCTGTGAGGGCCCGGCGCGGCGGCTTCGGGTCCACCCTCGGCGGCGCCGAGCGCGCGGCGGTGAGCCGCTACTCCCGGCGGGTGCGCTGGATGAAGGTGCTCTTGCCCGTGGCGGCCCTCGGCCTCGTGGCGGCGATCTTTGTGGCCGGACGCACGGCGGAGACGGGGCAGGCGCTTCTCTCGGCGGCCGAAATCGCGGCCCTGGGCGCGGGCCTCCGGGTCGACACGCCTCGGATCGCGGGGCGGACGGACGACGGCAGCCCCTTCATCCTCCGCGCCGACTGGGCCGAGCCCGACGGGGTGGCGGCCGACAAGGTGCGCCTCGAGCGGCCAAGCGGCGAGCTCACGCTGGCCGACGGGCGCCGGCTGGAGGGCAAAGCCGCCGAGGGGCGGCTCCAGCGCGCCGAGGGGCAGATCTGGTTCGACGGCGGAGTGGAGCTCGCGACCTCCGACGGCTACCGCTTCGAGACCGAACGGCTGCGGCTCCTGTTCTCGCGGCGCGAGGCCGAGAGCCCGGGCCCCGTCTTCGCCGAGGGGCCGTCGGGCTCCATCGCCGCCGACACGATGCAAATCACCCAAACGGCGCCCGCCGCGGGGGGGCCGGCCGAGAGCCGAATCGTCTTTCAAGGGGGCGTGCGCGTGCTATTCATTCCGCCGCAGGCGCGGCCGCCCGAGCCCGGCGCTGCCGATGCGCCGACAGCGCCGGAAGGAAAGGTGACACCGTGATCGCGTGGCCGAGTCCGACGACCCGTCTCCTCATTGTGGCCCTCGCACTCGCCGCGCCCGCGCCCCCATGGGCTCAGGAGGCGCGGCCCTTCGGCGGGTTCCGGCACGACAATTCCGAGCCGATCGAGGTGACGTCGGACCGTCTGGAGGTGCGCGAGGCCGAGAGCATCGCCATCTTCTCTGGCGGCGTGATCGCCGGACAGGGCACGCTCCGGCTCAACGCCGATCGGGTGACCGTGCGCTTCGACCGCGACGCGGCCGACCGCGAGAGCGGCGCCATCCGCAACATGCTGGCCGAGGGCAACGTCTTCCTCTCCAACGGCGCCGAGACCGCGGAGGGCAACACGGGCGAATACGACGTCGCCTCCGGCATGATGTTCCTCCGGGGCGACGTCGTGCTCACCCAAGGCCAAAACGTGATCGCGGGGGAGACGCTGGAGATCAACCTGACCACCGGCGTGGCAAAGATGGTGGGCGAGCGCCCCGGCGCCGGCACCGCGCCGCAGGACCGGATCCGCATGCGGCTCGTCCCCGCCTCGCGCGAGACCGGCAGCAATTGAGGCGCTCCCTCCTCCACAGCCTGCGGCCGGTGCAGGCGGGGCTCGTGGTTCAGGGGCTCGGCAAGGCGTACAAGCGGCGTCCCGTCGTGCGCAACGTCACGATCGAGCTCACCCGCGGCGAGGCGGTCGGCCTTCTGGGGCCCAACGGGGCGGGCAAGACCACATGTTTTTATATGATCATCGGCCTCGTCGCCTGCGACACCGGCACGATCCATCTCGACGGCATCGAGGTCTCGACGCTGCCGATGTATCGCCGGGCGCGGCTCGGGCTCGGCTACCTGCCGCAGGAGGCGTCGATCTTCCGCGGCCTCACGGTGGAGGACAATCTCCGCGCCGTTCTCGAGATCGACGAGCCGGACCGGCGGATCCGCGCGCGTCGGGTGGACGAGCTCTTGAGCGAGTTCTCCATCAGCCATCTCCGGCGGGCGCCGGCCTCCTCCCTCTCGGGCGGGGAGCGGCGGCGCGTGGAAATCGCCCGGTGCCTGGCCACAAACCCCTCCTACGTGTTGCTCGACGAGCCCTTTGCCGGGATCGACCCCATCGCGGTGGGCGACATCCGCGATCTGGTCGGCCATCTCAAGGATCGGGACATCGGCGTGCTGATCACCGACCACAACGTGCGTGAAACGCTCGAGATCATTGACCGGGCATACATCTTGCATGATGGTAGCGTCTTAATGAGCGGAACCCCCGATCAGGTGGTGCGCGACGCCAATGTGCGGCGCGTCTATCTCGGGGAAGGATTTCGCATTTAGTAATCCCGCGCTGGCACCGTCGTCTCGCTGCGCGACCAACGGCGCGGGGAGGGGACGGGAGTGGTATGGGTTCAGGGCTGAGACTCGAGCTGCGCCAAAGCCAGCAGCTGGTGATGACCCCCCAGCTGCAACAGGCGATCAAGCTCCTTCAGATGTCGACGGTCGAGCTCACCGCCTTCGTGGCCGAGGAGGTGGAGCGCAACCCCCTCCTGGCGACCGAGGCGGGGGAGGAGGAGATGCGCGCCGGCCCCGCCGCGCCCGAGCGGGCGGAGCGGACCGACGACCGCGTGACCGAGAGCGGCGATCTCAGCCTCGTCTCAGAGACCTTCGACACCGGGACCGACAACCTCTTCGACACGGGCCCCGGAGAGGCGCCAGGCCCGCAGGCGGGCGACGGGCTCGGCCTCCGCGCCAGGTCCGGCCAGGGCCTCGAGACCGAGGAGGGGTTCGAGACCCGTCTGACGCGGCCCGAAACCCTGCGCGAGCATCTCCTCGCCCAGATCGGGCTCATGCGCGCCGAGGCAGAGACCGCGGCGCTTGCCACGCTCCTCGTCGAGGAGCTCGACGAGGCCGGCTATCTCCGCACGCCGCTGCCAGAGATCGCCGAGCGGCTCGGCGCGCCCCTCCCCGCGGTGGAGAGCGCGCTCGCCCTCCTTCAGCGCTGCGAGCCGACGGGGGTCGGCGCGCGGGACGTCGCCGAGTGCTTCGCCCTCCAACTCGCCGAGCGGAACCGGCTCGACCCCGCGATCGAGGCCCTTCTCGCTCATCTGGATCTGCTGGCCACAGGCCAGGTCGACCAGCTCCGCAAGAAATGCCGGATCGAAGCGGAGGACCTAGCCGACATGTTGGCCGATCTCCGCCGGCTCGACCCGCGCCCGGGCGCCGGCTTTGCGGCCGAAGACCCGGAGACGGTGGTGGCCGATGTGCTCCTCCGCCCCACGAACTGGGGCGGCTGGCATGTGGAGCTCAACGCCGACGCCTTGCCCAAGGTGCTGATCGACCAGCGCTACGCCGCGCAGCTCGCGCGGGGAGGGGCCAAGACGCGGGAGTTCGTGAACACCTGCCGCGATCAGGCGAGCTGGCTCCTAAAGAGCCTCGATCAGAGGGCGCGCACCATCCTCAAAGTCTCCACCGAGATCGTGCGCCAGCAAGAGGCGTTCTTTACCCAAGGGCCGAGCGGCCTCCGCCCGATGTCGCTCAAGATGGTGGCGGACGAGATCGGGATGCACGAATCGACCGTGAGCCGCGTCACCTCCAACAAGTACATGGCCACCGAGCGGGGCATCTTCGAGCTCAAATACTTCTTCACCAACTCGGTTAGCGGCGGGGGCGACGGAGGGGCGCTCTCGGCCGAGGCCGTGCGCACGCGGCTCAAGGCTCTGGTGGCGGGGGAGCGGGCGGACAGCGTGCTCTCGGACGACCGGATCGTCGAGATCCTGCAGGGCGAGGGGATCGAGATCGCCCGCCGCACCGTGGCGAAGTATCGGAACAGCCTCGGCATCCCCTCCTCGTCGGCGCGGCGCCGGGCCTACGCGCTTCGCGAGCTCACCTGAAATCGAGGCGCCCGCGCTTCCCAGGGCGGCGCATGGTCTGCTAACTTACCCGGCTAGAGCGCTTCCGCCGCCTGCCCCATTGGGGCCGCATTGGCGGGCCAGAACATCCCACAGCGCAAGGAAGGGTGGATGCACACGAAAGTTTCCGGCAAGCACATCGACATCGGAGAGGCTCTGCGCACCCATGTGGAGAGCCGGCTCACCGAATCGGTGACCAAGTATTTCGACCGCCCGGTCGACGCGGCGGTCGTGTTCTCGCGCGATGGCCACAGCTTCAAGTGCGACAGCTCCGTGCACCTGCCCACCGGCCTCACCGCCAAGGCCCACGCAACGCATGGCGACATCTACGGCGCCTTCGAACAGTCGGCCGAGCGCATCGAGAAACAGCTCAGACGTCACAAGCGCCGGCTGAAGGACCATCACCAGCGCCGCGAGATGCCGGTGGAGGCGATCCCCGCCCAGGCCTATGTGATCGCCCCTCAGGAGGATGACCAGGACGACGCGGCGGCGCCCGACGCGCCGGCGATCGAAGGGGAAAACGGCTTCCAACCGGTCATCGTCGCGGAGATGAAGCACGACATCAAAACGCTGAGCGTGGGCGAGGCGGTCATGCAGATGGAGCTTGCGCACGCCCCCTTTCTCATGTTCAAGAACGATGCGAACGGGCGCATCAACATCGTGTTTCAACGAGACGACGGAAACATCGGGTGGGTGGACCCCGCCATTGTCTCCGACAGCTGAGCCCAAGGTCGCAAGCCAACAGGACGGTTCTCATGCATTTGGCAGATCTGGTCGCCAAGAGCGCGGTGTTTCCGGCGCTGAAAGCCGGCAGCAAGAAGCAGCTCTTCCAGGAGATCGCGACCCGCGCGGCGGACGCCTACGGCCTCTCCTCGCGTGCGGTGATGGCGGGCCTCACGCAGCGGGAGCAGTTGGGGTCGACCGCGATGTCCGACGGGGTGGCGATCCCGCACGCCCGCATTCCGGGGCTCGGTCAGATCGTGGGGCTGTTCGCGCGGCTTGAGAAACCCGTGGATTTCGACGCGGTCGACGGCCGGGGGGTCGACCTCGTCTTCGTGCTGCTGGCGCCCGAGGATTCGGGCGCGGACCATCTCCGGGCACTCGCTCGGGTGTCGCGCCTCCTGCGCTCGGGCGAGATCTGCGAGAAGCTGCGCGACACGGCGAAGAGCGACGCGCTCTATGCCCTCATCACCGAGCCGCCGGCCTCCCGCGCCGCCTGAGGCCGGGCACAGGTGTCAGTGCACGCTCTGTAGGATCAGGTCATTTTTCAGAGCCAGCGCCACCGCGTCGCGCCGGTTCGGCGCAAGGGCGATCGGTGTGCCGTCCTCGCTATGGAGCGCGTAGAACGGGCCGGGATGATCCTTGAGCTCGGGTGGCAAGATAGCGGGATCCGCCTCGCGCACATAGAAGATCTGGCTCTGCGGACGGGTCTCGCGGGTCGGGGTGCTCATCGGTCTCGATCTCCTCTCAGGTTCCGCTCTCGGTCTCGATCTTGACCCGGGTGACCCCGGGCTCCGCCGCCCTGCGGCGAAGATCGATCTGCAAGAGCCCGTGTTCGTAATGCGCGGCCGTGACCTCCATGCGCTCGGCCAGCACGAAGCTCCGCTGGAAGGGGCGGCGGCCAATGCCCTGGTGCAAAAACACGCGCTCAGACGTCTCGGGCGCGCGGCGGCCGCGGACGACGAGCGTCCCCTCCTCCACCACGATCGAGAGCTCCTCCGGCCCGAAGCCCGCGACCGCCAGGGTGATGCGGTAGGCGTCGGGACCGTGCTGAGCGATGTTGTAGGGTGGGTACCCGTCGGCGGTGTGGCGCGCGGCCCGTTCCACGAGCTCGTCCAGCTGGTCGAAGCCCAGGAGGTAGGGATGCGACGCGAGGGAGATCCGTGACATGGTGCGACTGTCCTTGCGAAAAGCGACGGGCCGGGGGGGCCCGCATTCCGCAGCGCCCCCTCTGTGATATGGGAGGGCGGATGACCGCTGCAAGTGACCCAGCCCCTGGGGCGCTGGCCGCGGCGCTCGGGGGGATGGCGGCGCTGGCCGGCGCCATGGGGATCGGCCGGTTTCTCCTCACCCCGGCGCTGCCGATGATGGCCGAGGGCACCGGGCTCTCTCCGGCCGCGGCGGGGCTCGTGGCGAGCGCCAATTTCGCCGGCTATCTCGCGGGGGCCCTCGCGCTCGGGTTTGTTACGCTCCCGCGGCCTCGGCGGCTGGTGCTGGCCGCGCTCGCGCTCAGCGCGCTCACCACGGCGCTCATGGCCGCGGTGTCGGATCCTCTCGCCTGGGCGCTTCTGCGCGCTCTCGGTGGGGCCGCGAGCGCGGCGGTGCTGGTCGGGGGCTCGGCGCTCGTGATGGGGGCGCTCGGGCGGGCCGGGCGTCCCGGGCTGGGCGCGGTCCATTTCGGTGGGGTGGGGGCGGGCATCGCGCTCTCGGCCGGGCTGGCGGCACCGGCGCTCGTGGCCGATGACGGCTGGGCCCCGCTCTGGGCCATGGGCGGGGCGGCGAGCCTCGCTCTCCTGGCGGTCGCCGCGCGTCTCTTGCCGCGGGAGGCGCCCGGCCCCGCCCCCGGCGCCGCGCCCCTTGCCCCTGGCGAGCCCCTCTCGCGGCTCGCATTCGCCTATGGCTGTGTGGGCTTCGGCTATGTGGTGCTCGCGACCTTCCTCGTCGCCATGCTGCGGGAGGGGGAGAGCGGCCGCACGGCCGAGACGCTGGCCTGGGCCGCGGTGGGCCTCGCGGCCCTGCCCTCCATCGCGCTCTGGAGCTGGGCGGGCCGGCGGCTCGGCGCGGTGACGGCCTTCCGCCTCGCGATGCTGATCGAGGCCGCGGGCGTCGCCCTCGGCGCGCTCCTCGGCGGTGCGGTGGCGCTCGTCGTGGCCGCCATCGCCCTCGGCGGGACGTTTATGGGGCTCACCGCCCTCGGACTTCTGGAGGCGGCACGGCGCGCGGGGCCGGCGAGCGGCCGCGCCCTCGGGATCATGACCGCGAGCTTCGGCCTGGGCCAGATCCTCGGTCCCGCCTTCGCGGGCTGGGCCAGGGAAGCGACGGGCGGCTACGCGCTGCCGGGGCTCGTGGCCGCCGCCGTCCTTGTTGCGGGCGCGCTCGTCGCGGGGCCAGGGCGGCGCTAATTCCGCCGGGGCCCGCCCTCCACCCGGCGCGCGAGCCCGGCGATCACCGGGGCGGGATACTGCGGGTCGATCGCCGTGCCCGGCGTCTCGCGCACGAGGACGACGAGCGTGCGCTTGGTGAGAAAGCCCGTGGGCGGCAGGCCCCGATGCTCCTGAAAGGCGGAAACCGCCCGGCGCGCCCGGTCGTTCAGCACCCCGTCGCGGCGGCCTGGCCGGTAGCCGAGCCTCTGGAGGCGCACCTCGACCGACAGCCGATCGCCCCGGCGCAGGCCGAGCTTCTCCTCGATGCGGCTGTGGCGACGGCGCAGAGCCGTGGCGCGCTCCCCGTCCTCGATCACGGCGAGGCGCCGTCGGGCCTGGGTGGCGTAGAGGCCGGACGGGAAGCGCGCAAGATAGCGGCGATACGCCTCGGCCGAGCCCTCGGTCACGGCCCTCTGCCAGAGCCGGCGCTCGCGGGCGAGGGCGGCGTCGCGTCGCTCGTCGGCCAGGCGAGCGAGACGGGCCTCCGCCTCTGCCGCGTGGCGGCCCTGCGGGTAGCGCGAAAGATACGCCTTGAGCCCTCGGATCGAGCCGCGCGCCCCGGTCTCGCGCCAATAGGCGTCGTCGCGCGCGGCGGCCTCGGCACGGCGGCGCACCTCCGCCTCCCGCCGCTCTGCGCGCAGCCGCTCGGCCTCCGCGAGGATCCGGCGGGGCTGGGGCGACTCGAGATACCCGGTGGTGCGGAGCCCCACACTCGCCTGCCAGTCGCGGATCGCGCGCCGGGTGGCCGGGCCGAACACGCCGTCGATCCCGCGCGGGTCGTGGCCCAAGGTGCGGAGCGCACGCTGGATCTGCCGCCGCTCCTCCCGCGACAGGCCCAGGGCCGCCTCCGCCCGTTCGGACGGATCGCGCGCCGCCTCGGCGATCTGGCGGAGGCGATTCGCGGCGATGGGCGCAAACTCGCCATCCGGGTAGCGCGCGAGATAGGCCTCGTAGTCCTCCGCCCGTCCAGAGCGTTCGGCCGCCTGCCAGAAGGCCAGCTCGATCTCCCGCGGGAGCGCGGGGTCGTCCATTCCCGGGGCATCGACGATGGCGAAGTCCGGACCCACCCCGCCGATCGACCAGAGGGTGCCGCCCACGGTGGCGGCGACCCCGTCCGCCGGTGCGTCTGGCTCGAAAAAGCGGTCGATCACCAGGCGGGCGAAGCGGCTGTCTTGCCCGCGGATGCGGCGCACGGCCTCGCCCGGCGGCGCGGCGGAGACGACGAGCACGCCCTCCGGCGCGGCGATGTCGGCAATCCCGGGCTCGACGAAGGGCAGAGGCGCAAAACCGCGGAGCTGCGCCGCGTCGACGAAGACCACCGCCCCGGCCTCGGCCCGGCGGGCGAGCCGGATGAGAAGGTCGAGCGGGATCCCCTCGAGCAGGACCGCGCTGAGGGTGGTCGCCCGCATATCCGCCGGCGCGACGAAGCTCTCCCCGCCCGTGCGCACCGCGTGGCCCGAGACGTAGACCACCGCCTTCTCGGCCTGGGCGAGGGACTGGGCGAAGGCCTCGATGGCCGCCTGCATCCCCGCCCGGTCGAGGTCGATCCCGAGCGTCACGGCGTAGTCCGAGCGCTCGAGCATCTCCGCCACCGCCTCGGCGTCCTGCCTTGCGGACACGGCGCGCGGCGCGTGGTCGTAGGCGCTGGTGCCGAGGACGAGAGCCACACGGTCTTGCGCGCCGGCAGGCGCGGCGAGGCCGAGGGCGGCGGCGAGGACGGCGACGAGGGCAGTGGGCACGAAGCGGGGCATGCGGATCTCCTGTCTCTTGGCCGTTCTGGCACGTCGCGCCCGACGGCCTCCGGCGAGCTCCATGGTAACGATCTTTTGTGACGTCGCTGCATCGGCAATGGCGCCCGGCACAGGGGGGGCTTCATTCGCGCGGCTCCGAGGGCTATATCTCGATGTGCCTCTCCGGAGGCTATGGTGATAAACGCGCTCGTAATACACGGATCGGACCCGGGGGCGGTACCCGGCGGCTCCACCACACACCCCCTCGGGGGCCATGGGGCCGAAATAGGATCGACGGACGTCTAAAGGGGTTAGCTTTCACTCGGTGAGGTACCACCGTGATCGGTCCGCTAAGCATAGTTGCCAACGACAACAATGCTCCGGTGGCGATGGCCGCGTAATGCGGTCCTAGCAACCGAAACCTGAAGTCCTCCGGCTTAGCCGCCGAAGGCGGGGTTCGCAGGCACCTGGCAACAGAAGCCTGCACTTTCGCAGCCTTGGGGGCGGCATTGCGATGAGATCTCGGCCAACGCGACTGCCGGAGCCCTCTCTCAGGTCGCTCCGGCTGAAACCGAGGGGGCCGATCCCAGCTTGGGCTTCCCGGCGGCCTTCCCGGGCCGAGACGATGGTCGATGTCGCCCGCGTTCTGGAGGCCGCAGACGACGAGAGCGACCACCTGCACCCCTCCCAAAGCGCGGGCGCTCTGTGCGTCTTCGAGGAGCGTCGCCCCCCAATGGCTCTGTCTCCTGGACGAGCCGGAAAGCGCGCTCTCGCCCCGCGCGGCAGATCGAGCTCCTCCATCGCATCCACGGAGCGGGGACCGCGCAGGGTGTGATGGCCACGCACGCGCCCGGCTCACCCGCGCCCCCCCCCCGAGGCTTCTTCGAGGACGCGCGTGCGGGCTCTCTCTGAGGGGTGCGGCGGAAGCACACCGTCGACGCGTTGAAGGACCGGTGGCGGATCGGGTATGCTCACGCCGCCGTGACGGTGCGGAACAAGCGCCGCACTCCGCCGCTTGCAACTCTCGGAAAGGACGCCGCAATGACCGAACTCCTCCGCTCGGCCGCGCTCGCGCTTGCGCTCGCCGCCATCGCCGCCCCGGCCTCGGCCACCGACATCGTGATCTACACCGGCGGCGCCCCCACCGGCGAGGGCTCGACCTATCACAACGGCATGGGCCAGGGCCTCAAAGAGGTGCTCGAGGAGCTGTCGGAGCAGTACGGCTACACCGTTCGGCGCATCCCCTCGGGCGGGGCCGTGGCCAACGCCAACGCCTGCGCCGAGGAGAGCGAGCACATCTGCTTCGGCATCGGCCAGGGCGGCCTCACCTACGACGCGGTGGAGAGCGGGCGCACCCAAATCGTGCGCAACGACCTCCCCGGCGAGTGCGCCATGGCCTTCACCTCGGAGCCCCGGCTGCCGAACTGGAAGTCGGTGCTCGAGAACGCCGCCCGCGTGACCTTCGTCGTGTCGGAGGGGTCGGGCTCCGAGGCCTTCGTGAAGACCATGTTCGAGCTCGAGCCCGAGCTCCAGGGCCTCACGCCGAAATTCGACTACAGCTCGGGAATGGAGAACCAGATCGCCAAGGTGGGCTCGACCCGTGGCGCCGTCGGGGTCTTCTACTCCTACCCCAACCCCACCGAGGGAATCATCAACGAGGCGGCTGGGGAGGACATGACCATCATGGGCATCCTCGCCCCCACCGTCGCCCAGTCCGACCCCGCCTACTACCTCAACCGCCGCGCGCCCTACGAGCTCTCCTGGCTGGGCTTCGGGACCACCAAGACGGTGGCCGCCATGTGCTCGAAGGCGCTTCTTTTCGCGGGCGATCCGTCGCGGCTGGCCGACGAGTGGGCCCGCGGCGATTTCGAGGACATCCTGACGAAGCTCCGCCAGCTGCCCGCCTCGGCCTTCGTGCCGGAGGACGGCCCCCTCGCGGGCCTCATGAAGACCGTCGAGGGCCTGTCTGAGGAGTATGGCGTGAACGAGATGGTCGACGATCTCGAGAAGCAGGTCGGCGAGAACCTCTGAGCCGATCCGGTCAGGGCCCGCGAGCCCTCGGCCACGGGCGACGCAGGCGTTCCGGCCCCTTCCCTGCCGTGGCGAATCGGATATGGTCGCGGCAGGATAAGGGTTTGAGAATGCCGGACACCGACCGCCTGAATTACGGGCAACTGATGCAAAAGGCGCTCCGCGGGCTGATGGCGGAGGTGCTCGGCCAGGTTGCCGAGCACGGCCTGCCCGGTGAGCACCACTTCTACATCGGGATCGACACGACCCATCCCGGCGTGGACATGGCGGATTGGCTGAAAGGCCGCTATCCGCGCGAGATGACCATCGTTCTCCAGGGCTGGTTCGAGGATCTCGCGGTGCTGGGCGACCGCTTCCAGGTGACCCTCAACTTCTCCAATCAGCTCGAGACCCTGGTGATCCCCTTCGCGGCGGTGCAGACCTTCATCGACCCCTCGGTGAAGTTCGGCCTCAAATTCGACGAGGACGAAGGCGGCGACGGCACAGCGATCCCCTCGCTCGAGCACGCGGCGGAGGAAATCGGCCCCGAGACCGACCGCACGACCGAGAGCGGCCCGGAGAACGGCGACGACGACCCGGGCGGCGGCGGCTCGTCGGCCGACGTGGTGCGGCTCGACAAGTTTCGCCGGCCCTGAGGCGGGCTCAGCCCGCCCGCCACCACACCCCGGTCCAGTCGATTTCGTGGAGCTCGGGCTCGGCTCCGCGCTCGGCGAGAAAGTCGCGCACCGCCTCCGCACAGGCGGGAACGGCGCCGTAGTCGTCCACGATCACGAACCCCCCGGGCGAGACCCGATCGTAGAGCGCGTGGAGCGCCTCCCAGGTCGAGCCGTACATGTCCCCGTCGAGCCGGAGGAGCGCCAGCCGCTCGATGGGCGCCGTCGGCAGCGTGTCCTTGAACCATCCTTCGAGGAAGCGGACTTGGTCGTCGAGAAGACCGTAGCGGCGGAAGGTCTCCTCCACCTCCGCCCGGGGAATGGCGAGGGCGCGGTTCTGGTGGTGGCGGTCGCCCCGGTCTTGAGGGTAGGTAACGGCGTCGGGCGGAGGCAGGCCGGCGAAGCTGTCCGCCACCCACACGGCCCGGTCCGTCACGCCATGGGCCTTGAGGATCGCACGCAGATAGACGCAGGCGCCGCCCCGCCACACGCCGGTCTCGATCACGTCGCCCGGCACCCTTTCGGCGAGCGCCCGCTCGAGGAGCGTGCGCAGGTTGCGCATCCGCTGCGACCCGATCATCGAATGCGCCTGCGAGGGCAGGTCCCGCCCGATCTCGCGCCGGTCCTCGCGGAAGAGGAGCCGCCGCCAACGCTTGGTCTGCTGCGGCGGGTCGCGGTAGATCCGGTTCACGATCACCTCCTCGATCAGATCGAGATAGAGGGCGCGGAGGCGGGCGGGCTCGTCCATCTGGGGGCTCCTTGGCGGCGAGGGGACTTCATGCCGCGCGCCGGGCGAGCTATCAAGCGGGGCGACCGAGGGACACAGGAGAGCGCCATGACCGCCACCCGTACCGAGACCGACAGCTTCGGACCGCTCGAGGTCCCGGCCGACCGCTATTGGGGCGCGCAGACCCAGCGCTCGATCGGCAACTTTCCGATCGGCTGGGAGAAGCAGCCGGTCGCCCTCGTCCGCGCGCTCGGGGTCGTCAAGCAGGCCGCGGCCGAGGTGAACATCGCCCAGGGCAATCTCGAGCCCGAGATCGGGACGGCGATCGTCCAGGCGGCCTCCGAAGTGGCGGAGGGCAAGCTCGACGACCACTTCCCGCTCGTCGTCTGGCAGACCGGCTCCGGCACCCAGTCGAACATGAACGCCAACGAGGTGATCGCCAACCGCGCCATCGAGATCCTGGGCGGCGAGCTGGGCTCGAAATCGCCCGTGCACCCGAACGACCATGTGAACCGCTCCCAGTCCTCGAACGACACCTTCCCCACCGCGATGCACATCGCCGCCGCCATGACG
>CAYXPI010000097.1:0-13745 GCA_964467005.1 uncultured Limibaculum sp.
GCTCACTGCTACCTTCCTCCATGTAGCACGAGCAGATTTTCAGTGGGTCGATACAGCCGCGCGGCCGGCAGGCCGACCCGCTCCGGCGGATCGAGATCGCGCAGAGCCGCCTTCACCTCGGCGTCGGTCCCACTCGACGGCTCGACCGCGATCCCTGGACTTCGCTCGGCCACCGGCTGGCAGACCGCCGCCGGCTCCCCGGCATCCGCGCCACAGCGCTCGAGCGACATCTCCACTGCGGCGTGGCTCCCTGGCGCCGAGAGCGGCTCGAGCGGGTCCGTCCGGCTCATCTGAGCGTCCCCCGCTTGCGCCGATCCGGGCCCGCAAGCCTTGCGGCCATGCCGTCGCGCCGTGGCGTCCAGAAGGGCTTCGTCGCCCGCAGCCGCTCGCGTCCGCCCTCCGACATCGCTTTGGAGGACCCGCCGAGGCCCTCGTGCGTCATTCGGGTCAAGCCGGGGGGAGCGTGCCCTCCGGTCAGCGCCAGCCCCGCCGACGCGCCCGGCCGTTCAGGATGGCGTGTCCTTGGGCCTCGCCCTCATCGCGCGCGAGCAGCAAGCGAACCCGAACACGGCTTGACGCATCCGAGACACCCGGTCTGCGGTCACCCCACCCTCCGGTCGATCGCCGCAGAGGACCAGCCTTCGGCTGTCCTCCCGGCCGCGGCCCGCACGGGCCCCTAAGGGATCCGCCGCTCTGAGAGATGCCGTGAGCGGCGGCGAGGATCGCGTCCTCGGTCCTCGACTGCCATCCGCTCAAGCGCGATTAGGCTCCGGGGCCGCAGTCGAGGCATCTTGGCGGAAACTCCGGTCCCATCTCGAGGGCGCGGTTTAGGGTCCGCAGGGCTGTGCGCACGCCCTCCTCCAGCACCGGGTGATAGAAGGGGCGCTCCAGCATCGCGTCGACGGTGAGGGTCGACTGATGCGCCCATGCGAGAAGATGGGCAATGTTCTCGGCGCGCGGGCCGATCATCTCGGCGCCGAGAAACCGGCCCGTGTTGCGTTCGCCATAGACGCGCATGAGGCCGCGATTGACACCCATCACGCGGGCACGCCCCTGGTCGGACCAATCGACCTCGCCGATCGCGATGTCGGCGCCTCGGGCCACGAGCTCCGCATGGGTCTCGCCGATCATCATGATCTGGGGATCGGTGAACACGACCGAGATCGGCGTGCTCTTGCGAAAGCGTCGGATCTCGGGATAGCGGGCGGCGTTGTAGCCGGCCGCAAAGCCTTCGTCGGCGGCCTCGTGGAGGAGCGGGAAGCGGTTGTTGGCGTCGCCGGCGATGAAGATGTGGCTGTCGCCGCAGCGGCCCGTGTGCACGTCGTAGACGGGCACCCCCCGCGCATCGCGCTCCAATGTGGTGTTCTCCAGCCCCAGATTGTCCGTGTTGGGCCGCCGACCCGTGGCGACAAGCGCGCAGTCGAACTGCGCGGTCTTCGTCTCCCCGCCGTCGAGATACTCGATCTCCACGCCCGTTTCGGTTCGGGCGCGGCGGGTGACCTCGCCATGGGGGTGGAACTCGAACTCCGAGGTGAAGATCTCCAGCGCGCCGCTCCTCACCTTCGGGTCGCTGATCGGCCCCACGAGATTGTCGCGGCCGAAGAGCGCCACGCGCACGCCCAGGCGGTGCAGCGCCTGCCCCAGTTCGAGGCCGATCACGCCGGCACCGAACACGACGACGGATGCCGGCAGGTCCGTCCAGTCGAACACGTCGTCGTTGACGATCAGGCGGTCGCCGAACTCCTCAAAGATCGGCGGCACGTTCGTCCGCGACCCGGTCGCGATCACGATGCGATCGGCCCTCACCACCCGACCGTCGTCGAGCTCCAGCTCGTGGTCGGAGCGGAACCGCGCCGTGGCCATCACGCGGTGGCGCTCCGGCCAGTCCTCCACGGCCTCGACCACGAAGCCCACAAAGCGGTCGCGCTCGTCTCGCACCCGCTGCATCACGGCCCGGCCGTCGACCCGCGGCGGCGCGTAAGTCACACCGAACCCCGCGGTGTGGCGCCCGTGATGGGCCGCTTCGGCCGCCGCGATCAAAAGCTTCGATGGCATGCAGCCCACCCGCGCGCAGGTCGTCCCATACTGCGCGCCCTCGATCAGAAGCACGCGGTCGGTGATCTGCGACACCTCGCGGTAGGCCCGCATTCCGGCTGTCCCGGCTCCGATGATCGCAACGTCGACGTCGAATCTGTCCATGGCGGCTCTCCCCGTTCGCCCAGCAGACCTATACGACGACGGCGACACACGGAAGACGCCCGGTCCACCCGTTTCGCCCCGTCTCGACCCTTTCGACCGGGTGCGGTCTGAGAGACCCGCTTACTGAAGCGCGGGGTAGCCCCAGGTGTAGAGCCAGTCGGTGTCCTGCGCCGGGACATGGCAGGCCCGGCACTCGGCCCGGTAGTCCTCGGTGAAGGTCTGCCGCGGGGCGTCGGCGGTGAATTGGGCCCAGCCCCAGCCCTCGCCCCAGAGCGCGTTGTCCGGGAAGCGGCCCTGCGTGTCCTTGACCATGACGAACCACCCGTTGAGCGTCGTCGCATGCGAGATGAGGCCGGTGGTCATGTCCCGGGCCTCCGCCGAGAGCAGCTCTTTCACCACGACCGTGCCGTCCGGAAAGGCCCCGGTGGCGCGATAGGCCGCCACCGCCTCGGGCTGGGCGTAGACCGTGTGGATCTCGTTGGCGACCTCCTCGCCATTCGTGATCCAGTTGCCGAGCAGAGCCCAGTCGCGCCGGTAATCCACGTCCGGCACGCGGATCTCTCCGCCCGGGCCCACGGCGCCGTGCGGGTCGAGGGCGAAGCCCTCGGCGGCGGCGCTTCCGGCCGCGAGGGCGGCCAGAACCGGGAGGGCTGCAAGCCGGATCACGGCTTCGCCGCCCGAAGGACCGGGTAGTACTGGGTGAACACGAAATCGTCCGCCGCGTTGGCCTCGTGGCAGGCGTTGCACGACTCGGTCGCGAAGGCCGTCGCGGTCTCCGCATAGGGCTCGGGCTGGTGGCCGAAGGAGAAATAGGCCCAGTTGCCCGGCTCGTCGGCGTAGCGGGTTGCGTCCTTCACCTTGAGCTCGAGGCCGGCGAACTCGCCCTGGAAGAAGCCCTGGCCCGAGGTCTGCGCGCAGGAGCCGTTGTCGGGATCGGGGTCGCAGTCGTCGGCCGCGCGCAACAGCACGAGTTCCTTGACGAATTGGGTGCCGTCGGCCCACTCGCCGGTGCGCTGCCAATGCGCGAAGGCGGAGGGCTCGATATAGACGTTGTGGTACTCCGGGAACGGCGCTTCGCCGCCGTTGAGCGCGTTGGGCGTCAGCGGCGCGCCGACGAAGACCCAGGACCGCCAGTTCTCCGGCCGGTTGACGCTGCCATCGTCGTTGAAGGTGGCGCGGCCAACGTCTTGCGCGGCGGCCACGCCGCCGGCAACTGTCGCGACAATGGCAAGTGCGTGCTTCAGCATTGTATCACTCTCCTGATCGTGTCAGCTTCCTGCTGCCCGTCTGCACGCTAGCGCCTTCTTCTTCTGCGATCTGGAATGAATTCAATAACCGATCTGTGTGTCTTATGGACCTCAAGCGCGTCCGTCACTTCCTGGCCCTTGCCGAGACGTTGAACTTCACGACCGCGGCGGCGTCGCTCGGCATCTCGCAGCCGGCCTTGTCGAAATCCGTGCAGCGGCTCGAGGAGGAACTTGGGGGTGCGCTGCTCCGCCGCGAGGGGAAGCGGAGTCATCTCACGCCCCTCGGGCGAAGCGTGATCGCCGATCTGCGCGCGTTCGAGACCGCCGGCCGTCGGCTGGAAGCGGAGGCGCGGCGCCTCACCAGCGGCCGGGGTCCGTCGCTCGAGGTTGCGGTGATGTGCACGATCGGCCCCCAGCCTCTTGGCGCGTTTCTCGCCGCGTTTCGCGCCGCCCGCCCCGACATCACGCTCGTGCTGCACGATGCGGCCGCGAGCACGATCCGCGACCTCGTGCTGTCCGGCATGGTCGATCTGGCCCTGATCGCGGATCCCGTCGGGGCGAGCCCTCAGCTTCGTCAGAGCCCGCTGTTTTCGGAGGAGATGGTGGTGGGCCTCGCCGCCGATCATCCGCTCGCGACCCACCCGGCCTTCGAGATCCGCGATCTGGAGCGTGCGCCCTATATCGACCGCCTCGCCTGCGAACTGCGCGACACCGTGCTGACGAGCGTGAAGGACGCGGATCTGAGGCTCGAGGTGGCGGCGTCCGTCGCGCGCGAGGACTGGATACTGGGGCTCCTGACCGAAGGGGCGGGCATCGCGGTCCTGCCCGCAAGCCTTGTGGACCGCGGCGATCTCGTCACCCGTCCTTTTGCCGAGGGCCGTTTTCGACGCGAGGTCTCGCTCGCCGTGCCCGTGGGTCGCGTAGACACCGAAGCGGTCCGCGCCTTCGTCGCGGCTGTCCGGCGCTTCGCATGGCATCGACCCGAACGGATGGCGCCTGTGGCGAGGGCCGACAGGCGCTGACCGCGGCAGCCGGAGGCCAGGAACGCAGCTTCGCGCGGCGCCGCCGTCGCGACGATGAGGCCGGGGCCCGGGGAACCGCCAAGTCTTTCCGGGCCGTGTGAGCGCCCGCGGCGCATGGCGGGTCGGGCGGTCCGCAATCCGTTGGCTCGCGCCGTCCAGGTTATGCGAGGGTCTGGCGCCGAGCCGACGCGGGTCGAGACGCGGTTGGAGCCATGGCGGCATCCCCCGCATCCTGCACGGTGCGCAGAGCCACGGCACGGCCTCCGGTGCAGGCTGGACACGCGGCCTCACCGGCTACTGATGCATTGTGATTCGCACCCGGGCCGACTTCGGCCGACCATGCGGCCCCGTTGATGCAGGCGATCTATCGCCGTCTCGCAACCTCACATCCGCACTCCTGCTGCGTGTTCGTGGAGGGCAGGCGGCGTCGCGCGTGCAACATTACGTCAGGCCAGGAAAGGCGCCCTTATGAGATCGCTCACAGGTCTAGGATTGCTTCGGATTGTCTTGGTTCCTCTGGTCGCGTTGGCGATCGTCCGCCCCCTGAGCCTGCAGGCGGAGGAGACCGCGACGCTGCCCGACCATGTGATCGAGCGCTTCGGGCATCCGCCCGCCAGTCCCGCGGGCCCGGTCTCCAAGGATCTGGACGCGGCCATGCGCGTTCTCTTCGTCGAGAGCGTCAGGCAACGGGTCTGGGGCCAGGATCAGGCCGACGCCCTCGAGGTGATCGTCCGATCACAGGATCCCCGGCTGGCCTGGCCCATCAGCGACATGATGCGCTTTACCTGGAATCGGCAATACGACGACGCGCTGGCGGAGGCCGGCGCCAGCTTGCTGGGTATCGAGTTCCGCACCCACCGGCGTTGGGGCGAGATCACGGACCATTTGATCGCGTGGGACGTCCCGGCCTTCCCCGGCTACCTCGAGATCAAGCGGGAGATCTTCACGAACTTCGTGCCGGGGTGGGAGAAGATCTTCGTCGAGGGCGACATAGATTGGCGCTTGGTGTCGTGGGGCGGCGTGCTGATCGACAGCCGCGCCTACGACACGACCGATCGGCCCTGCAACTGCATTCCCGCGGCGGACAACCCGGAGGTGAGCCGAGCCGAGGAGGCCACCTGGCTCGAGGACGACGACATCGTGTTCGGGATCGAGGTCAACGGCGCCTACCGGGCCTATCCGCGGCGGATCATGGAGGTGCGCGAGATGGTCAACGACACGCTCGGCGGGCGCGATCTCGGCATCCCGTACTGCACGCTCTGCGGGGCCGCCCAGGCCTACTTCACCGATGACCTGCCCGATGGGATCGAGCGTCCGATCCTCCGGACCTCGGGGCTCCTCATCCGGTCGAACAAGGTGATGTACGACATCCGGACCCACTCGGTTTTCGACACGTTTCTGGGCAAGGCGGTGACCGGGCCGCTGGCCGACAAGAACCTGCAGCTCGAGCAGGCGACCGTCGTCACGACCGACTGGGGCACCTGGAAGCGGGAGCACCCGGAGACGACGGTGTTGGTCGAGGCGCTCGCCCTCGGGCGAGACTTCGACTTCCGGAACGGACGGGACGCGAACGGGCCGATCTTTCCCGTGGGAGACGTGGATCCGCGTTTGCCGGTCCATGAGGATGTGATCGGCGTGGTCACCGCGTCCGGCACGCCGGTCGCGTTTCCGCGGCGGACGGCGCTTGTGGCGCTGCGCGAGGGCGTTGAGATCGCCTACGAAGACGTGCGCCTCGAGCTCGACGCGGGCGGCATCCGAGCGGTGGGCGCGGACGGCTCCGATCTCGGCAGCCACGAGGCGTTCTGGTTCGCCTGGTCGCAGTTCCACCCGAAGACGGCGCTCTGGGCCCCCTAGGCGGCCCGGGTCCGGCGCCCGCTGGGCGCGAGGCTCTCGGGTGTTGGCCGCGCGCTCGCGGCCATCGGCGCGCGGCCGGTCTCTGGCATCGAGGTCGGCCCATGGAACCGATCCCGGGGGTCTCCGCGTTGGCTGTCCACCTGCGGAGCCCCGCATCGGGGCGGGGCTGAAGGGGAGGGAGCCTGCGCCATGAACACCCAATCGGTCTTCGGCCGCATCGTCGGCGCTGAGGCGCGCGTCGCACGTGAGGAGGCGCGCGAGGGCACCGTCCACATCGGCGCGCTCTGCCTCACCAAGATCGCCGACGGCTTGATCGACCCCAAGCTGGTGCTCGCCTGGGTGATGACCGCTGTCGGGGCGCCCGGCAGCCTGATCGGCGCGCTCGTCCCCGTGCGGGAGGCCGGCGCGCTCTTGCCCCAGCTCGGCCTGGCCCGCATGGTGGAGGCGCGGCGGACGCGGAAGCTTTTCTGGTCCGCCGGGTCGGCCATCCAGGGGGTGAGCGCGGTCGCCATCGCCCTCGCGGCGGTGACGCTGGAGGGAGCGTCGGCGGGGCTCGCGATCCTGGCCGCGCTCGCTCTCCTGTCGTTCGCCCGCGCCGTCTGTTCGGTGACCTACAAGGATGCCCTCGCCGACAGTGTGGAGACGACACGCCGCGGCGCCGTCACCGGGCTTGCCGCGAGCGTTGCGTCCACGGCCGTTCTCGGGTTCGGGGTTCTTCTGGCGCTCGGCGTCATCCCGTTGACGGTTCCGGCCATGGCGGCGGCCGTCGCCCTGGCGGGCCTGTTCTGGATCGTCGCGGCGGGGCTTTTCCTGCGGCTCGACGAGGCCGACCGGGAGCCGGTGTCGCGGCCCGCCGAGGGGCTCGCCGCTCTTCTCTCGCCGCTCCGCAGCGATCGGCAGCTCCGCCTGTTCATTCTCACGCGGGCGCTGCTCACGGCCACCGCTTTGGCGACGCCCTTTCTCGTGATGCTGGGCGCCGAGCGCGCGGCGGCCGGCGGCATCGGCGAGCTCGGTCCGATGGTGCTGGCCTCCGCCACGGCCTCGATTCTCTCCGCCTATATCTGGGGACGGCTCTCGGATCGGTCGAGCCGGCTGACACTCGCCGCCGCGGGGGGCCTCGGGGCGGTCTCCCTCGGCGCGGCCGCTGCGTTGGGGGCTACGACCGGGGGCCTCGGCGGACTGGCCGGCACCGTCGCGGCGGTCTTCTTCGTCCAGATCGCCTATGAGGGCGTGCGCTCCGGCCGCAAGATCCACCTCACCGATATGGCGCCCGACGACACGCGCGCCCGCTACACCGCCGTGTCCAACAGCATCATCGGGCTCGTCTTGTTGGTCGGCGGTGGGTTGGGCCTCGTCGCCGACCTCGCGGGCGCCTCGGCCGCGCTGGCCGGTCTGGCACTTCTCTGCGCCCTCGCGGTGCCGGCCGCTCTGGCGCTGGAGGACGTGCAGCGCTGACAGCCCGGGCCTCGCTTCTCAGTTCCGATGCCGCCCCATCACCTCGGGCGCGGAGCTGCCGCCTCCGTCCACGCAGGCCAGGCGCGCTTCACCCGGTCGATCGGAAGGAGATCGGAATTTGGCCAGATGGCAGGGGAGGCGTTGGCCCCGGCGGGGGCCGGCACAACGCGGGTGCTGAACGGCCAGGTGGCCGATGCCGCGAAGGCCGGCCCGGAGCGTCGGGCCGGCCCGCGCAATCTCAGGCGGGGGCTCCGAGGGCCTCCAAAACCCGGTGGGGCGTGAATGGCATGTGCCGGAGGCGCCGCCCGGTGAGCGCGAACACCCCGTTCGCGATGGCTGGCGCGACCATCGGCGTCGAGAGCTCGCCGATGCCCGTGGGTGGCGCGTCGACCTCCATCAGCTCCACCGTCATTTCCGGCACCTCATGAGCTCGCAGGATCTCGTAGTCGTAGAAGTTCGACTGCTCGATCATGCCGCCCGAGATCGTCACCCGCTCTTTGAGCGCGCTGCTCACCCCGTAGACGATCCCGCCTTCGAGCTGGTTGAGCGCGTTGTCCGGGGCGACGATCAGGCCCGCATCGAAGGCGCCCCAAGCCCGCGGCACGCGGATCGCGCCGCTGTCGCGGTCGACCCCCACCTCCACCACAAGGGCGCCTTGGCTCGGCCCGTAGTGGCCCATGGCGAGGCCGAGCGCCGTCTCCTCCCGGGGGCGGGTCCAGTCGGCCATCTCGAGCGCGCGCGCGAGCACCGCCTGGCCGCGCGCGTTGTCCGCCAGGAGGGTGCGGCGAAACTCCACCGGGTCGTGGCCCGCGGCCTCGGCCACCTCGTCGAGGAACGCCTCCGCCGCGAAGGTCGTGTAGGAGGCGCCGATGCCACGCCACGGGCTGAGGCGCGCGCCCCGACGGGTCATCACATGCTCGGCCAGAAGATCGGGCAGCCGGTAGAAGGGATTGTCGGAGCCCTTCATGGTGATGATGTCCTTGGGCTTCACCTGCTCCCAGCGGAGCGGGTTGAAGAAGGCGATCACCGACGGGGCGGCCACCCGGTGGCGCCAGCCCTCGATCGCGCCCTCCGCGCTCAGCCCCGCGCTCAGATGCTGGGCCGCGGCCGGGCGGAGGGCGCCGGTCTTCACGTCGTCCTCCCGCGTCCACACCACCTTCACCGGTCGTCCCGTCGCCCGCGACGCGAGGAGCGCGTCGCGCACATACTCTTGCATAAGCGCGGTCCGCCGCCCGAAGCCGCCACCCATCGGCATCATGTGGAGGCGCACGCGCTCCGGTGCGGTGTCGAGCACCTGGGTGACCGTGAGGGTGGTCAGCGTTTGGCTCTGGGTGCCGGCCCACACCTCGGCGCCCTTGCCGTCGGCATCCACGGCGGCGACCGCGGCCATGGGCTCGATCTGCGCGTGGTAGGCGTAGTCCGACAGGTAGATGCGCGCGATCTGGCGCGGCGCCCCGGCGATGGCCGCGCGGGCGTCGCCGGTCTCGGCCCACACCGCGCCTGAGATCGTCAGATCCTTCGCCGCCTCGGCATAGGCCGCGAGATTGGCGGCGCTGTCGAAGGCCCGGGCGGGCGCGTCGTCAGACCAGGTGACCTCCAAAAGATCCCGGGCCGCAAGCGCGCGCTCGTAGCTGTCGGCGACGACGGCGAGGCCGTCCGGCAGCGCGACGACATCCACCACGCCGGGCGCTGCGCGCGCGGCCTCGTCCGAGACGACCGCCGCCGTCTCGCCCTCCACCGGTGCCCGCAACACCGCGGCGTGGAGCATGTTCGGGACCGCGACGTCGATGGCGTAGCGCAGCTCCCCGGTCGAGGCGGCGAGGCTGTCGCGCCGCGGCAGATCGCTGCCGATGTAGCGAAACTCCGCGGCAGGTTTGAGGTCGGCCTCGCTCAGCTCCGGGATGTCGAGGGCGTCGTCCCAGAGCTCCACGAGCTCGCCATAGCCGAGCGCCCGGCCCGTGGCGGGATGGCGCACCAGGCTCGGCTCGGTGACGAGCTCGCCCTCAGCGACCCCCCAATGCCGCGCCGCGGTCGCGATCAGCATCCGGCGCGCCTGGGCCCCGGCCATCCGCAGCGGGGTGTGATAGGCCCGCACGCCCGTGCTGCCAGCGGTATAGAGGACATTGCCGAAAATCGGGTTGCCATAGGCCCGGTCGTCGCGGTCCAGCTGTTCGACGACCACGTCGTCCCAGGCCGCGTCGAGCTCCTCGGCCAGCATAAGCGGCAGGGCGGTGGAGCTCCCCTGGCCCATCTCGGTCAGCGGATACACGATGGTGATCGTGCCGTCGCGCGCGATGCGAAGCCAGCCGTTGGGGGCAATCTCGCCTGCGGTCTCCTCGGTTTCGGACCGGGCCAGGGGCGCGAGGCCGCCGGAGCCGATCGCGAACACCAGGGCGCCGCCCAAGGCCAAGACGCCGCGGCGGGTGGGCCCTCCGGCCCGGATGAGGTCGATCTCGGTCATGCTCAGCCCTCCGCCGCGGCGCGTTCGACGGCGCGGGTGATCCGCGCATAGGTCCCGCAGCGGCAGAGATTCGCGCTCATATGCTCGCGGATCTCGGCGGCCGTGGGCGACGGGGTGTGCGCCAGCAGATCCGCCGCACGCATGATCTGTCCGGACTGGCAATAGCCGCATTGCGGCACCTGCTCGGCCACCCAGGCGCGCTGGAGAGGATGGGTTCCGTCGGGAGAGAGGCCCTCGATCGTCGTCACCTCGGCGCCGTCGAGATCGCCCATCAAGGTTTGGCAGGCATAGGCCGCCGCGCCGTCGATATGCACCGTGCACGCCCCGCAGGACGCCACGCCGCAGCCGTATTTGGTCCCGGTCAGCCCAAGCTCGTCGCGGAGGAAGAAGAGGAGCCGGGTCTCCTCCCGCCCATCCGCCCGCACCGGTCTGCCGTTCACTGTCAATGCCACCATGCCGTGCCTCCCGTGCTGTCGACATTCGCGCGGTCTCCTGCGCTTTCTTTGCAAGGATAGCGCGGGCGGCCTTGGCTATCTGTCGCAAATCGGCCAAAGAGTTTTGAGATCGGGCCATGATGAACCTCAACGACCACCCGGCGGACTGGGCGCGCGCCCCGGTGGTGGGGCAGAGTTGGAACGCCTCCGGCCCGCGGGAGGTGGCCGCGCATGCCCACTGGCGGGGTCAGCTCATCTACACCGCCCGCGGCTGCGTCACCGTCGGCGTGTCGGGCGCGCTCTCCGCGGTGCCCGCGCATCGCGCCCTCTGGGTGCCGCCCGAGGTGACGCACAGCGCCACCTATCCGCGCGTGGTGGCGTTTCGCGGGGTCTTCGTTGCGCCCGAGCTTTGCGCCGACCTGCCGGGCACGGTCTCGTTCGTTCCCGTCGATCCCCTCTCACGCGAGCTCATCGAGGCCGTGACCCGGCTCCCCTGGGATCATGCGCCCGACACACCGGACGTGCGGCTCGCCGCCGTGCTCCTCGACCGGATCCGCGCGCTGCCGGATGCGCCGCTCAGCCTGCCGGACGCCCGCGACACGCGCTTGCGCCGCGTCACCGCCGCCCTCCGCGCCGCGCCCACCGACTTGCGACGCCTCGAGGCCTGGGCGGCGCGCGCCGGCATGAGCCAGCGCACTTTCACCCGGCGCTTTCGGGGCGAGACGGGCCTGAGCTTCGCCGCCTGGCGCCAGCAGCTGCTCGTCCTCCACGCGATCGGGAAGCTCGCGAGCGGAGAGCCGGTGACCCGCGTCGCCCTCGATCTCGGCTTCGCCTCCACGAGCAGCTTCACGGCCATGTTCAAGCGCACGACCGGGACCGCGCCCAGCGCCTATCTCGCCGCCCGGCCGGCCGGACCCGCTCAGGAGGGCGGCGCGGCCGGCATCCCCTGATCCGAGTAGAGGAGCACGACCTGCACCGGATGCCCGTCCTCCGTCGTCGCGTCGTAGAACTTCTCCACGCCGATCGGGCTTGTCGAGAGCATGCTCCGCAGGAGGGAAAACCAGAGCCGGAAGGGCACGAGATCCCAGGCGCTCAATCCCAGCTCCCGCGCGATCGTCCGGTCGAGGAAAGCGGTGGTCACCACCCGGTAGCGGGGGCCGTCCTTCACCTCGGTCAGCACGCAGACCTGGCCCACCACCTTTCGGAGCTCCGCCGGGATCTCGGCCCGCATGGTCGGGAGCGGCGTGCCGTCCACCGCGTCCTGGGTGTCGGGAACCGACATGCCCGCAGAGCATTATCGGGGGACCGGGCGCCACGATCTTCGACCGGTCTTCGGCTCGCCGCTCAGCCGGATTGTGACCCCCTCGACGTCGTCGCCCTGGATCTCGAACGAGGCGGTGCCGCGCTCGCCCTCGAAACTCGCTGTGGCCATGTAGTGGCCGTCGACGAGGGGGTGGTAGTAGGTCATGCCGTCCGAATTCGACAGGCTCTCCGGGTTCATCCCATCGGGGGCGGGCTCGAGCTTGACGAGGGCGTGTTGGATCGGCGTGCCATCCGCCTCGCGCACCACCGTGATCTCGACCGAGTGCTCCGCCGCTCGGTCGATCACGAGCTCGGCGCCGTAGCTCGTGCCTTCGCTGGGCGCGGTCTCCTCGAAGGTGAGGATGTTCGACTCGTTGCCGCCGTGAAACGCCTGGAGCCGGTACCGCCCGGGGCCGGTGATCTCGATGCTGGCGCGCCCGCTTGCGTCGGCGCGCGTCGTGTGGCCGGCTGGGCCGTCGACGCTGATATGGGCGTCCGGGACCGGGTTGCCGGCGCCGTCGCCCGTGGTGGCGTCGATGGTCCAGGTGAAGTCGGCCTCGCCCCCCGCCCCCCCCCCCCCCGCCGCCGTTCCCGCCGCCGCCGCTGCCGCCGCCGCTCCCGCCATTGTCGCCACCACCACCCCCGCCGCCGGAGGGATCCTCGGGCCCGCCAGAGGCGCCGCGGAAGGTGGCCGTAAAGCGGTCGCCGCCAAGATCCTGCGGGAGATAGGCGTCGATCTCGTGGGGCCCGGCGCCGTAGGTCGCCACGAACTCGGTGATCCCCACCGGGTGGGTGTTGGGGTCGGGCCCCATCGACCCGCCGGTGCCGATCGGGATGCGCCGGCGCGCGCCGTCGACGAACACATCGGCCGTCTTGCCTTCGATGCTCTCCGTGCCGACCGATTGCACGGCGAGGAAGAGCGTGTCCCGGCCCTCGACATAGCGCATGTTGACCGAGTCCTCGAGCACCCAGCGGCCCTCCGGCCCCTGCTCGCTGTGGGTGCCGGGCTCGCGCCCATCCGTGCCCACCGGCGCGATCTGAGGCTGGTTGCGAAGCGCCGACCAGGTCTGATTGCCGACGATCCCGTCCACGAGAAGCTCCCGACGCTCCTGAAAGCGGCGCACCGCCGTGTCCGTTGCCCGGTCGAAGACGCCATTGCGCGGCACCGTGAGGGTCTCGTCCATCACGCCCAAATGCTGGCCGACGAGCTTTTGCATGTACTCGACCCAGCCGTCCGCGTCCTCGTCGCCGAGCCGCAGGGTGGGCTGGCCCGTTTCCGTGGGCGCGACGAAGGGGTCCTCGCCGCCGCCCTCGAGCACGAGATCGGCCTCCAGGATCACGCCCTCCGCCGGGTCCGCTTCGTCGAAGACCTCGGTGTTCGACCGCCGCTCGCCGTGGAAGGCCTGAATGGTGAAGCGCCCGGGGCCGGTGCAGGTGAAGCGCGCCTGCCCGCGCGCGTCGCTGATCTCGAAGGTCGTGTCGCCGGGCCCGCTCAAGCCCACCTCCGCCTCGGCGACCGGCGCGCCCTCCGCATCGGTGACGGTGGCGTTGATGCCCCAGGTGACCGCCTCGCCGCCGCCGCCCGCCAGGGTGAGCTCCACCGCGCGCACGGCATATTCCTCGGGTTCGGGCTCGTCGATGTCCACCTCGTCGGACTGGCGCGCGTCCTTGAAGGCCTGGATCTGGAAGCGACCGGGCCCGGTCACGTCGAAGAGCGCGAGGCCGCGGGTGTCGGTGATCTTGAATGTGGAGTCGCCCGGGCCGCTCAAAC
>CAYXPI010000098.1:0-13379 GCA_964467005.1 uncultured Limibaculum sp.
CCAGCGCCTTGGGCAGCGGATTGTCCGCCGCGACGGCGGCGATGCTTGCGCCCATCAGCGTGTCCGTCCGTGTGGTGTAAACCTCCAGCGCCTCGTGCCCCGGCGGCGCCCCGCGCGTCTCGAAGGCGAATTGGAGGCCGCGGGACTTGCCGATCCAGTTCCGCTGCATGGTGCGAACCTTCTCGGGCCAGGCCTCGAGCGTGTCGATGGCGGCGAGAAGCTCCTCCGCCATGTCGGAGATGCGGAAGACCCACTGGGTGAGCTCGCGCCGCTCGACAAGCGCGCCCGAGCGCCAGCCGCGGCCGTTCTCCACCTGCTCGTTGGCGAGCACGGTGTTCTCCACCGGGTCCCAGTTCACCACCGAGGCACGCCGGGCGACGAAGCCCGCCGCCAGCATGTCGAGAAAGAGCGCCTGCTGGTGACCGTAATACTCGGGATCGCAGGTCGCGAACATCCGCGACCAGTCGAGCGACAGGCCGAGCGGCTTCATCTGGCCCACCATCGTGTCGATGTTGGCGTAGGTCCAGGCGCCGGGATGCAGCCCCCGCTCCATCGCCGCGTTCTCGGCCGGCAAGCCGAAGGCGTCGAAGCCCATCGGGTGGAGCACATTGTAGCCGCGTGCGCGCTTGTAGCGGGCCACAACGTCGCCCATCACGTAGTTGCGGGTGTGGCCCACATGGATCCGCCCCGAGGGATACGGAAACATCTCCAGCACATAGTATTTCGGGCGCGCGGGATCGGCCGACACCTCGAACACCCGCGCCTCCTCCCAGCGCGCCTGCCAACGCGGCTCGACCTCGCGGGCGTTGTAGCGTGTCGTCGTCACGTCCTGTCCTCCCCCGGGACCCTGGCGATCGGCGGCGTCAGCTCGCCTGCTCGGCCTCGATCTCGGCGATGCGGATCTGGCGCGAGCGCGTGAGGATCGCATCTTCCAGGCGCCGCACCGTCTCGGCGCTCACGGGCGTCGCGACCCAGAGCCCGTCCTCGGCCAGGTCCTCCCGGAACACGGCGACGCGCAGCGACGACGCCTCGAGCTCCGCGCTCGTGACATAGGCGGTCACCTTGAAGCGCTGCCCGGGCGTCTCCGGCGTGGTGGCCCACTCCGTCGCGATGATGCCGGTGAAGGGGTCCGCATCGTCGAGCGGCAGGAAGTCCAGCGTCTCGAGCGCCCCCTGCCAGAGGAATCGGTTCACCGGAAGCCGCCCGCCGTCGAGCTCGTCGTCCGAGCCGAGCAAGCTGCCGTCGAGCAGTCCGCTCAGCGATACCCCGTCGTCTCCGAAGATGGTGTCCGGCCCGTCGACGGTGGCCCCCCGCCCGGTGGCCGGCGCCGGGGTGGTGTAGCTCTCGTCGGCGGCGAAATTGCCCGAGCAGGCGGCCAGGAGCGCCACCGCCGCCGCTGCCGCCACCCGTCGCGCTCTGCGCATTGCCTGCATCCGTCCCGTCCTCCGCACCGGTGCCGAGCGGCCCGTCCGCCCGGCTGCGCCCATTATCACAGCTTCCGCCGGTTTTCCTAGCGGGCTGAGCGCCAACCCCCGGGCCGCGCGACGGCCGGGCGCTGTTGCGAAAATGCACCGAGCCTTTCACGCCGGCGAATCCCGCACTCACGGATCGTTGACGGAATTTTGGCGGCGGGTATGAACGATCCTGGCGGGGCAGACGAGAGCCTTGCAAGGGGGGAGTGTGGACCGGCAGCGTCACCACCCCTTGAAAGAAACGAGACACACGTGTGGCAATGAAGAGGGACACGATGAAGAAAGTTCTCCTGGGCACCAGCGCCCTCGCGCTCGTCGGTGCGTACACCGGTCCTGCGAACGCGGCCGAGTTCGAAGTCAAGGTGGGCGGCTACTTCGAGGCCTACGCGGCCTATGCCTCCTCCGATGTCAGCAACGTGCAGGGTGAGGATCACGACGGCTTCGACGCCAAGCGCGACGCCGAGATCCGCTTCCAGCCCTCGATCACCCTCGACAACGGCATCCGGATCGGCGCCGACATTCAGCTCGAGGCCGCGGCCAACACCGACACCGGCACCGGCGACGTGATCGACGAGGCGTTCCTCTTCGTGCGCGGCTCGTTCGGCGAGGTGCTCATCGGCTCCGAGAACTCCGCCCGCTACAGCATGCACTACGCTGCGCCGGACGTGACCTTCGTCAACGTCAACTCGGGCTCGCTCACGGCCTTCGTGCCCTTCTCCGGCACCGCGGGTGCGAACTCGATCGGTGGCCCGGTGAATGTGGGCGACGACGTGTTCCGCCGCACCCTGGGCGCCACCTTCATCGAGAACGACGGCAACAACGACGCCGAGCGGTTCCAGTACTTCACCCCGCGCTTCGCCGGCGTGCAGCTCGGCGTGTCCTATGCCCGCGATCCTGACCAGGACTCGAACGTTCAGCAGGACATCAACGGCGAGGCGTTGGCGAATATCGTCGACTTCGGCGTCAACTACGTGCAGTCCTTCGGGCCGGTCGACATCGCGGTGGCCGGCGGCTACGGCATCGCCTTCGGCGACGCCAACAAGAACCCGCAGGTCTGGAACGCCGGCCTCAACGTTGGCTTCTTCGGCGTGACCATCGGTGGCTCCTTCGCCGAGCAGAACAACTCGGACGGCAAGGAGTTCATCGGCTCCGACACCGAGGACGGTCAGGCCTGGGATGTGGGTGTGAGCTACGAGACGGGCCCCTGGGGCGTGTCCTTCACCTACTTCCGCGGTGAGAACGTCGACGACGAGAACTCGGCCAACCCGCTCGGCAACGACGAGACCCTCGACCAGTTCCTCCTCGGCGTGAACTACAAGCTCGCGAAGGGCGTCGACCTCAGCGCCTTCGGCGCCTATGTCGACTTCGACGAGGACACCTCGGACGACGGCACCCGCGGTGGCGACGATGTCGACGGCTTCGTGATCGGCACCGGCATCCGGATCCGCTTCTGATCCGATCCGGCCGGGACCTGACGAGCAGGGGTGGCGCCGCCGCCCCTGCTTTTTCGTGAGACCGAGCGATGCGCGCGCCCACCCTTCTCTGGCTCGCCTCCTATCCCAAGTCCGGCAACACCTGGACACGGATCTTCCTCGCGAACTACCTCCTCGATCGGCCCGAGCCCGTGCCGATCAGCGAGATCTACCGGATCGGCGCGAGCGATGCCGGCGCCGACCTCTACGCCCGCCTCGCCGGGCCGGGCTTCTCCGCCTCCCAGCACCAGCGCGTGCTCGAGCTCCGTCCGAAGCTCCTGTCCGGCATCGCGGGCAACGGAGCGGATCTCAATTTCGTCAAGACCCACAACCTCAAGACCTCCATCAACGGCGTGCCGCTGGTGCCGGACGCGCTGACCCGCGGCGCCGTCTACATCCTGCGCGACCCGCGCGACGTCGCCCTCTCCTACGCCCGGCATTTCGGCCTCACGCTTGCCAAAACCGTGGCCAACTTCGCCAAAGAGAGCCACACGACCGCGGGCGGGGGCAAGAACGTGAAGCAGTTCCTCGGCGGCTGGTCGGAGCATGTGGCGAGCTGGGTTGACGAGGCGCCCTTTCCCGTGCACCTCCAGCGCTACGAGGACATGCTGTCGGCGCCGGAGGAGACGTTCGCCCAGATGCTCGACTTCATCGGCATCCCCGCGGAGCCCGGGCGCCTCGCCCGCGCGGTGCGCCACTCCTCCTTTGGCGAGCTCCAGCGCCAGGAGGCCGCGCACGGGTTCAACGAGGCCTCCGCCAATTCCGAGCGCTTCTTCCACACGGGCGCCGCGGGGCAGTGGCGCGACGCGCTGCCGGAGGACCTGCGCGCCCGGCTGGAGCGGGACCACGGCCCGCTGATGCGCCGTTTCGGGTATCTCTGATGGGCCGCGCCACCCAGCGCACCGCCGCCCAGCAGAAAAACATCGTCTGGCTGGCCTCCTACCCCAAGTCCGGCAACACCTGGACCCGGATCTTCCTGGCCAATTACCTGTTCAACACCGACGCGCCGATCCCGATCAACAAGGTGCACCGCATCGGCATCGGGGACAGCGTGGCCAAGGCCTACCGCATGGTGGGCGGCCCGGGTATCGACCTCGCGGACGGGCCGGCCATGTTGGCGCTTCGTCCCAAGGTCTTGCGCGGGATCACCGCCAACGGCGCGGATCTCAACTTCGTGAAAACCCACAATCTCAGGGACTTCGCCCTTGGGGTCGAGCTCATCCCGACGCCCATCTCCCGTGCCGCGATCTACATCCTGCGCGATCCGCGGGACGTCGCCGTATCCTACGCGCGCCACTACAATCTCTCGCCCGACGCGGCGGCTCATGCCATCGGGCGGGACGACAACATCGTGGTCGGCGGCGCGCAAGGCGTGCCCCAGTATCTCGGCAGCTGGTCGCGCCATGTGGAGACCTGGACCAAGCGTGCGCCCTTCCCCGTCCTCGCGCTGCGCTACGAGGACATGTCGGCGGATCCGGAGCGCGCCTTCGCCAGGCTCCTCGAGCACATCGGCTTTCCGGTGGAGGCCGAGCGCCTGGCCCGCGCCGTCCGCTTCTCCGCCTTCGACGAGGTGGCGCGCCAGGAGAGCGAGACCGGCTTCATCGAGAAGTCCGAAACGGCGGAGCGCTTTTTCGTCTCCGGCACCACGGGCCAGTGGCAGAGCGCGCTCTCCCCTGAGGCCGTGGCCGAGATCGAAACCCGCCATGCCCACATGATGCGCCGCCACGGATATCTCTGATGTCCTCGCTCCAGCGCATCATCTGGCTCGCCTCGTTCCCGAAATCCGGCAACACCTGGACCCGGAGCTTCCTCGCCCACGCCCTCATGCCGCCGGGCGAGGCGCCGGACATCAACAATCTCCGCCGCTTCACCACCTCGGACATCCGCCAGGACTTCTTCGACAAGGCCGCGGGGCGCCCTTACGTGGCGGCGGATTTCGACGATTGGCTGCTCACCCGGGTGAAGGCTGTGCGCCTCATCGCGGGGTCGAAGCCCGGGCATCATTTCGTGAAGACCCACTGCCAGATCCGCCGGGTGGGCCAGATCAACATCATCGAGCCCCAGGTGACCGCCGCCGCCGTCTACATCCTGCGCAACCCCTTCGACATCGCGCCCTCCTACGCCCGGCATCTGGGCGTCGAGATCGACCGCGCCGTCGAGATGATGCAGGCGCCCAAGATGCTGAACGCCTCCGAGAGCAAGATCTTCGAGTTCGTCGGGCGGTGGGACGAGCATGTCGCGAGCTGGACGGGCGCGCGCGGCCTGCCCATCCATGTGATGCGCTACGAAGACATGATCGCCGACACCGAGGGGGCGTTCCGCGGGCTCCTCGGCTTTCTCCGCGCGCCGGTCACGGATGGCCGCCTCCGCCGGGCGATCCGCGCCACCTCCTTCGATGCGCTGAAGCGCCAGGAGGCGGAGAAAGGCTTTGTGGAGCGCCCGCCCAACATGGCGACGCCCTTCTTCACCAAGGGCCAGGCCGGCGCCTGGCGCGAGGACCTGACGCCGGCCCAGGTGGCGCGCCTCCGCGCGGCCTTCCTGCCCGCGATCGAGCGCTGGTACCCCGAGCTCGTGGCGGAGACCGCCGAGGTCGCGGCCAGGGCATGAGCGGGCTGGCCGAGATCCAGGCCCGCATCGCCGCGGCGGCCGAGGGCGCGGGGCGAGATCCGGCGGAGATCGCGCTCGTCGCCGTCTCAAAGGTTCAGCCGCTCGAGCGTGTCGAGGCGGTGCTCGAGGCGGGCCACCGGGTCTTCGGCGAAAACCGGGTGCAGGAGGCGGCGGGAAAATGGCCAGACCTTCGCGCGCGCTACCCCGGGGTGGAGCTCCACCTCATCGGGCCGCTTCAGACCAACAAGGCGCGCCAGGCGGTGGAGCTCTTCGACGTGATCGAAAGCGTGGATCGCCCGAAGCTCGCCCAGAAGCTCGCGGATCTCTTCGCCGAGACCGGCCGCGCGCTGCCCTGCTACCTCCAGATCAACACGGGCGAGGAGCCGCAGAAGGCCGGGGTGATGCCCGCGGAGGCGGACGCCTTCGTGGCGGAGTGCCGGGCCCTCGGGCTTCCCGTGGCGGGGCTCATGTGCATCCCGCCGGCCGAGGAGGAGCCCGCGCTGCATTTCGCGCTGTTGGCCAAGATCGCGGAGCGAAACGGCCTCTCGGGCCTGTCGATGGGCATGAGCGGGGATTTCGAGCGGGCCATCGCGCTCGGGGCCACCGTGGTGCGCGTGGGCTCCGCGATCTTCGGCGCGCGGCCGGAGCGCTGAGTCAGGCCGAGGCGCGGGTGTCGTCGGGTCGGGCGGCCTCCGCCGCCGGCACGATCTCGACGCTGACCCCGAGCGCACTCAGCCGTCGCGCAACCGGCCCCGGAGCCGATGTGAGAACCACCGCTGCCTGCCCCCCGGCCGCTGCGGCCGCCGCCGCGGCCGCGAGGGCCGCGGGCTCGGCGCGAGGGCCGAGATCCTGGCGCTCGGCGTCGCGACGGGCAAGCTCCAGGATCGCCTCCGCCGGGCCCGCGAGAAGGATGAGATCGGCCGACTGAAGCCGTTGCACCGCGCGGAGCGTGAGGAGATCCGCGGGCCCCGATCCCGGCTCGATCACGCTCACGCGCGCCGCGGCGCCGGCGGGGGCGCCCCCCGCCGCGAGGGCGGCGTCCAGCGCGGCCTCGGCCCGCCGTCCCTCCCCCGTTGTGTAGAGCCGTCGTGGCACCTCCACCGCCCACTCCCAGAAGGCGCGGCGCCGCTCCGGCGCCACCTGCCGGGCCACCCGCTCCCGAAGCCGGCCGGCCATCGCCGCAAACCCGCCGAGGTTGGGCTCGAGCATCGCCTCGATCCGCGTCTTCACCCAGCGCGCAAGGACGGGCGAGGCCCCCTCGGTCCCGATCGCGACGACCAGCGGGTCCCGGTCGACCAGGGCTGGAAAGGTCGCGTCGCAGAGCGCCGGGCGGTCGACCACGTTCACCAGCGCGCCCTGGGCCTTGGCCACCGCCTGGACCGCGCCGTCCGCCCCCGCGCAGCCCGTGGCCACCAGCACGAGCCGGGCGCCCGCGAGCGCCGCCGGCGCCAAAACCTCGGGCAGGTGCCGCGCCCGGCCCCTGAGGACGAGCTGGGCGAGCTCTGGCTCGAGCCGCGGCGCCATCAGAACGATCTCCGCCTCCGTCCGCGCAAGAAGCCGCGCCTTCTGGGCCGCCGCTTCTCCGCCGCCCACGACGACGACACGCTCCCCCTCGAGGCGCAGGAATATGGGAAAGCTCTTCATCGGGCCGGGTCTCCGCAGCGGCAGTCGATCAGGCCGAGATGGGCCCGGCCGCAGCCGTCGTCACCCCAGCCGACAAAAAAAGCCCCGGAGCGCGCTTGAAGTCGCGCCGCCGGGGCGAGTGGGAGGCCGCCGCCGCGACGGCCTCCGGGGATCAGGTTGGCGGGCCTCAGACGAACTGGGAGCCCTTGCCGAACTCGGGGTAAGCCTCCATGCCGATCTCGCCGGCGTCGAGCCCCTGCATCTCCTCGTCCTCGTCCACCCGGATGCCGATGGTGATGGAGAGGAAGGTCCAGAGCACGAGCGAGACGACGAAGACGAAGGCGCCGACGATGCCGATCGAGATGAGCTGGCCCGTCACGGTGGCGTCCGGATTGGTGATGAGCACCGCGAGCGTGCCCCAGATGCCGGCGAAAAGGTGGACGGGGATCGCGCCCACCACGTCGTCGATGCGCAGCTTGTCGAGCATCGGAACGGTGAACACCACGATGAGGCCGCCCACCGCGCCGATGAGGGTGGCCATGCCGAGATTGGGCGTGAGCGGCTCGGCGGTGATCGAGACGAGGCCCGCGAGGCAGCCGTTCAAACACATCGTGAGGTCGACCTTGCCGTAGAGAAGCTGGGTGAGCAGCAGCGCCGTCACCACGCCGCCGGCCGCGGCCGCGTTGGTGTTGGCGAAGATCCGCGACACGTCGGCCACGTCGCCCACCGAACCCATGGCGAGCTGCGAACCGCCGTTGAACCCGAACCAGCCGAGCCAGAGGATGAAGGTGCCGAGTGTCGCGAGCGGCAGGTTGGAGCCCGGCATCGGGTTGATCTTGCCGTCCTCTGAGTATTTGCCGAGCCGCGGGCCGAGGATGAGGGCCCCTGCGAGCGCGGCCCAGCCGCCGACCGAGTGCACGACCGTCGAGCCCGCGAAGTCGAGGAAGCCGTACTGGCTGTCGAGGAAGCCGCCGCCCCATTTCCAGGACGCCTGGATCGGGTAGATGATCGCGGTCAGCACAAAGGTGAAGATGAGGAACGGCCAGAGCCGGATGCGCTCGGCCAGCGCGCCCGACACGATCGACGCCGTCGCCGCGCAGAACATCAGCTGGAAGAAGTAGTCGGAGCCGGTTGAGGCGTAGGAGAGATCGTCCGCGTCCTCAGGCGCCACGCCCACGGCCTCGAGGATGGCCACGCCGAACGCGCCGATATAGCCGCCGTCCTCATCGGTGCCCACGGTCCAGTTCCCCAAGGGATACATGAGGTTGTAGCCGATGAGGTAGTAGCCGATCGCGGCGACGGAAAAGAGCGTGATGTTTTTGGTGCACTGCATCGCGACGTTTTTCGAGCGCACGAGACCGGCCTCGAGCATGCAGAAGCCGCAGGCCATGAACATCACGAGGAACCCGCCCATGAGAAAGAGAAGCGAGTTCAGAATGAACACCGAGTGCTCCGGCACCGCGGTCGGGGCGGCGGGCTCGGCCGCCGCGGCGGTCTCCTGCGCGAGCGCCGGATCGACGAACAGAACGGCCGCCGCGAGCAGCGCGCCAAGCGAAGTGGTCTTCATCACGGGAGTATCCTTCCAGTTTCGCAAGGGGGTCACAGCGCGTCTTCGTCGCGCTCGTCGGTGCGCACCCGCACCGCCTGCTCGATCCCGGCGACAAAGATCTTGCCGTCGCCGATCTTGCCGGTGCGCGCGCTGGAACTGACGGTTTCGATGATCTGATCGACCCGGTCGTCGGCCACGACCATCTCGATTTTGATCTTGGGCACGAAGTTCACGACGTATTCGGCGCCCCGATAGATCTCGGTGTGACCGCTTTGGCGGCCATAGCCCTTGACCTCGGAGACCATCAGCCCCTGGACGCCGATCTGAGTGAGGGCCTGGCGGACCTCCTCCAGCTTGAAGGGCTTGATGATGGCTACGATCAGTTTCATCTCTCTCCCCGATCTGACTTGACTGGACCGGTCCAGCCCTGACCAGGCATTTCAAGATCGGTGCCAGTGGCGAACGGCGCGCCCAACCTCTTGAAATGCATGGAGATTTCGAAAAGTTGACAGGTGAGCGCCCATCGCGCCCGCCCCACCTTTGCCGAAATTTTCATCAGAGCGCAGAGATTGGGCAGTTGCGCGCCCGCACCGGCGGCTGTTTTTCGCCACACCCATGGGCTAGAACCGAAGCCGAGCAGTTGGAGACCCCGCATGGCACGAACCCGGAGGCGGCAGGCCAAAGGCCGCAGCACGCCCCGACCGCCGCGCACCGCCACCCCCGCGCCCGCGCCCGGGCCCATCGGCCGCGCCGTGCGCCGGGTGGTTCTGGGGGCGGCGGGGCTGGCCTTCGCCCTCGTCTGGCGCATGGGGATCGTGGCGGTGCTCGTGCTCACTCTGGCCACCGCGCATTTCTACGCCCGCCTCCCGGAGGCCGCGGCGCTGCTCGACGGACGGGCCACCGGCTCCGTCACCCTCCTCGACCGGCATGGCAGCGTGTTTGCCTGGCGGGGCGAGCAGTATGGCGGCGCGCTCCTCGCGCGGGACGTCTCGCCCCATCTCGTCCACGCCGTCACGGCGGCGGAGGACCGGCGCTTTTGGGAGCATTTCGGCCTCGACCCCCGGGGCATTGCCCGAGCGGTCTGGGCCAATCTCCGCGCCGGGCGGGTGGTGCAGGGCGGCTCCACCCTCACCCAGCAGGTGGCGAAGAACGTCTTTCTCGACGCCGAGCGCTCCCTCGACCGGAAGCTCAAGGAGCTGCCGATGGCGCTCGCGCTCGAGCTCAAATACTCGAAGGCGGAGATCCTCTCGGTCTATCTCAACCGGGTGTATCTCGGCGCCGGCACCTACGGCTTCGAAGCGGCGGCGCAGCGCTATTTCGGCAAGTCCGCGCGGGCGGTCACCCCGGCCGAGGCGGCGATGCTGGCCGGCCTCCTCCGCGCGCCGTCGCGCTACGCGCCGACCAACGATATCGAGCGCGCCCAGGGCCGGGCTTCGGTCATCGTCCGCCTGATGCACGAGGAGGGCTATCTCAACGACGCTCAGGTGTTCGAGGCCCTGGCGGATCCCGCCGATCTCAGCCGCGCGGCGGAGGCCGAACTCGGCGATGCCTTCGCCGACTGGGTGTTGGAAACCGCCCCCGCCTATCTCGGCCGGCGCACCACCGAGGATGTGGTGATCGAGACGACCTTCGACGCCGCTGCCCAAGCCGCGGCGGAGGCCGCGGTCGCTCAGGTCTTCGCCGAGAAGGTGAAGGAGGGGAGCCGCGCCGAGGCGGCGGTGATCGTGATGGCACCAGACGGGGCCGTGCGCGCCATGGTGGGCGGGCGCAACCCGGGCTCAGGGCGGTTCAACCGGGCGACCCAAGCGCTGCGGCAAACCGGCAGCGCGTTCAAGCCCGTGGTCTACGCCGCGGGGCTCGAGGCCGGGCTCACGCCGCGAAGCGTCCTCGAGGACGCGCCGGTCACGCTCTCGGGGTGGTCGCCGCGGAACTATTCGGGCCGCTTCGCCGGGCCCGTCACGCTCGAGGACGCCCTCGCCCGCTCGATCAACACGGTGGCGGTGCGGGTCTTCGCCAAGGCCGGTGGGGCGCGCGTGCGCGCGATGGCCCGGGAGATGGGGATGGTCTCCGACCTCGCGCCGGGGCCGGCGGTGTCGCTCGGCACCTCAGAGGCAACGCTCATCGAGATGGCGGGCATCTACGGCACCCTCCGCGCCGAGGGCGCGCGCGTCACGCCCTACGGCCTTCGCCGCCTGCGGCTGAAGGGCGAGGCGGCGCCCCTCCTCTCCCACACCCCGCCGCCCGCGGCCCAAGCCCTTGGGGCCGAGAACGCCCGGCGCCTCATTGCCATGATGCGCGCGGTGGTGGAGCGCGGCACGGGCCGGCGCGCCCGCCTGCCGGGCTGGGAGGTGGCGGGGAAGACCGGCACCACCCAGGCGGCGCGGGACGCGTGGTTTCTGGGCTTCACGGCCGACTATGTCATTGGCGTCTGGATGGGGCGGGACGACAACGCGCCGCTCACCGGCGTCACCGGCGGGGGGCTCCCCGCGGAGATCTGGCGCGAGACGGCGGCGCGGCTCCATGACGGGCGGACGCCGAGGCCGCTGCCCGCGCCGCGGAGCCCCGATCCCGAACCGGCCGTCTCTCCGCGCGAGGACACGCTTGTGGAGCGGGTCTTCGAGGACATCCTGGAGGGGCTGGGCGCGCGGCCGGAGCCAGATCCGGATCCGGTGCCCGGGGGCCTGGCCGACCGGGCGGGGAACGATCGCTGAGCCTCACTCGAACCGGTAGCGGTGCAGCGTCCGTCCCTCGCGCTTCAGCCAGGCGCGAGGCCGTTCGAAATCCGGCATGAGCTGCGCCAGCACGGCCCAATAGCGCGGCGAGTGGTTCATCTCCACGAGATGGGCGGCCTCATGGGCGGCGAGATAGGCCTGGACCTCCGGCGGGGCCATGGCGATGCGCCAGGAGAAGTTGAGCCGACCCAGGGTGCTGCACGAGCCCCAGCGCGAGCGCGTGTCCTTGAGGGCGATGGCGGTCACCTGCCGGCCGAGCCGCGCGGCGGCGGCCTCCGCCAGAGGCGCGAGCCGGCGCCGGGCGCGGGCCTTCAACCACGCGGCCGCGCGGCGCCCCTCGGGCTGGCCGGCCTGGAGGAGAAGCCGGTCGCCCTCGAGACGGGTGCGCCCGGCATGGACGTCGAGGGCCACCGGCACGCCGTCCACGGGCAGAGCGAGCCCCGCGCGCACCGCCATGGGCTCGGGCATCCGGGTTTGCGCCCGGCGCAGCCACTCCCGATGCCGGGCGAGAAAGTCCCGCACCTCCGCCTCCGCGAGCCCCGGGGGCAGGGTGAGCACCGCCTGCCCGTCCGTGCCCATCCTCAGGGTCAGCCGCTTCGCCCGAAGATGGGGGCGGAGTGCGACGGTGAGCGCGGGATCCGCGAGAGACACCCGCTCGGGCAGAGGGGCGGGCTTACTCCGCCGCACGGGCGGCCACGGCGCGGCCGTCGACCATGGCGCGGTTGGCGCGGATGAAGTCCCGGATCTTGGGGCGGATATGCGCGCGGAAGCGGGAGCCGTTGAACACGCCGTAATGGCCCACCTTGGGCTGCGTGTAGTGGAACTTCTTGCTGTCCGGCAGCTTGGGCGTGAGGCCCAGCGCCGCCTCGGTTTGCCCGCGCCCGGTGATGTCGTCCTTCTCACCCTCGACGGTCATGAGCGCGATGTCCTCGACCGCATGCGGGTTCACCAGCCGATCCCGGTGGCGGAAGAGCCCGCGCGGCAGAGCGTGGTCCTGGAACACCTTCTTGACCGTGTCGATGTAGAACTCCGCCGTCAGATCCATCACCGCAAGGTACTCGTCGTAGAAGGTGCGGTGGGCGGACGCCGAGTCGCCATCGCCGCGCACGAGATTGCGGAACTGGTCGAGATGAGCGTCCACATGCCGGTCGAGATTCATCTGCATGAAGCCCGACAGCTGGAGGAAGCCGGGATAGACCCGCCTGAGGAAGCCGCGATTCGGGAAGGGCACGATGGCGATCACGTTCTTCTCGAACCAGGAGAGCGAGCGCGTGGTGGCGAGCACATTGGGCTCTGTGGGGCTCACGCGGGTGTCGATCGGGCTGCCCATCAGGATGAGCGAGGAGGGACGCGCCGGATCGCGGTCCTCGGCCATGAGGGACGCGGAGGCGAGGCAGGGCACCCCGGGTTGGCAGACCGCCATCACCGCCGGGCGCTCCCCCCGCTCGGCGAGGAACTGGCAGAACTCGGTCACGTAATCCGTGTAGTCCGCGAGGTCGAAGCGCCCCTCGGTCAGCGGCACGTCGCGCGCGTCGATCCAGTCGGTGATGAACACCTCATGGTTCGGCAGCATCGCGGCCACGGTGCCGCGCAGCAGAGTCGCGAAATGGCCGGACATCGGCGCGATGATCAGAACCTTCGGGTCGTTGCGCGCGGCGACATGCGGCGCGTCGCGCTTGAACCAGAGGATTTCGCAAAACGGTTTTTTCCAAACCACCCGCTCGACCACCGGGGTCTCGATCCCGTCGACGATGGTCTTGTCCAGGCCGAACTCCGGCTTGGCGTACCGTTTGGTGGCGTTGGCGAACATCTCGAACGCCGCCGCCGTCGCCCTCGCGCTCAGCGTCGTCGCGAACGGATTCGCAGGATTGCGCAGGAAGTCTCTGCCGGCCACGGCCGCCTGGCGCCAGGGCGCCACCGCGGC
>CAYXPI010000099.1:0-13302 GCA_964467005.1 uncultured Limibaculum sp.
TGAAGGGCACGTCGAGGATCCGCGCGAGTGTCTGCGCGAGCAGGGTTTTCCCGCAGCCGGTGGGACCGATCAGCAGGATGTTGGATTTCGACAGCTCCACATCCGTCGATTTGCCCGCGTGATTGAGCCGCTTGTAGTGGTTGTGCACCGCCACCGACAGCACACGCTTGGCCGTGTCCTGGCCGATCACGTAATCGTCGAGGATCTTGCAGATGTCCCGGGGGGTCGGAACTCCGTCCGACGATTTGACGAGATTGTTCTTCGTCTCCTCCCGGATGATGTCCATGCAGAGCTCGACGCATTCGTCGCAGATGAACACCGTGGGTCCCGCAATCAGCTTCCGCACCTCGTGCTGGCTCTTGCCGCAGAAGGAGCAGTAGAGCGTGCTCTTGTTGTCGGAACCGCTGTTTTTCGTCATTCCAGTCTCCCGGCGGGGTCGCCCGCCGTTGTTACCCGGGCATCGTAAAGCTTTGGTAGCCGTCGAATCTCGCGTCCATCGAGGCTAGCCCCTGGACGAAACCTTGTCACTAAGCGCCGTCGCCGCGCATCGTCAAGCCTCCGGGAGGGGGTCGCGCTGGGTGACGATGTCGTCGATGTGCCCCCACTCCTTGGCCTCCTCCGGGGTCATGAAGCGGTCGCGCTCCAGCGCGGATTCCACCGCCTCCATCGTCTGGCCGGAGTGATGCACGTAAATCTGGTTGAGCCGGCGCTTGATCTTCAGCGTCTGCTCGGCGTGGATCATGATGTCCGTCGCCTGGCCCTGATAGCCGCCCGAGGGCTGGTGCACCATGATCTGGCTGTTGGGGAGCGAGAGGCGCATGCCCTTCTCGCCGGCGATCAGCAGAAGCGAGGCCGCGGACGCGGCCTGGCCGACGCAGAGGGTCGACACCTTGGGGCGGATGTACTGCATCGTGTCGTAGATCGAGAGCCCAGAGGTCACCACGCCGCCCGGGCTGTTGATGTACATCGCGACCTCTTTCTTGGGGTTGTCGGCCTCGAGGAAGAGGAGCTGCGCCACGATGAGCGTCGACATCCCGTCATGGATCGGGCCCGAGACGAAGATGATCCGCTCTTTGAGGAGCCGCGAGAAGATGTCGTAGGACCGCTCGCCGCGCGAGGTCTGTTCGACCACAATGGGCACGAGCGTGTTCATGTAGGTGTCGATGGGATCGCGCATGCGCTGGGCCTGCCTCATGTCTGAGCTTCGCCGCATCCGCGGCCTTTGCCTGAGTCCTAATCACTCACCCAAAGTGCGGCAAGCGCGTGCGGTCGACGATTTTTCTCAAGGGTCGAGGATCGCCGCGTCCCGTGGCGAGATGACGCCGCCCGCGCGGCGCGGCGTGCCTCATTTGGGGCAAGGCGCGCGCGCTGACCGGGCTGTCACGATATGTGATGACGGGCCGCGCGGGGCGGGATTGCGAGCCTCGCCCAGGGCCCGATATGCCGCAGCGAAAGAGCAATCTTCGGAGTGCCCATGAGCGCGTTCGCCATGCCCGCCGTGCCGCCGATCCTCTGCCAGCCTGGGGGGCTCGGCGTCCTCGGCGCCCTGGCCGCCGAGATGGCCCCGCCGGGGCGGATCGCGCTGGTGATCGACGGGTTTCTGGCCGGCCAATCCGCCGGTGCGGCGGCGCGTGCGGCTCTGGCCGGGGCCGGGTTTGCGCTCACGGTCTTCGAGGTGAGGGGTGGGGAGCCCGGGGCCGACACCTTGCGCGCCGCGGTGGATGCGGTCCGGGGCGCGGATCTCGTGGTGGGCCTCGGCGGCGGATCGGCGCTCGACATGGCAAAGGCGGCGGCCGCGCTGGCTCCGGACCCGGGCGACCCCGTGGCCTTTGCCTGCGGCGCCCGGCCGCTGCCCCGCGCGGGCGTCCCGCGCCTTCTCGTGCCCAGCACCGCGGGCACGGGCGCCGAAAGCTCGTCCACCGCCATTTTCACCGGGCCGGCGGGCCGCAAGCTCTGGATCTGGGGGCAGGCGCTCAAGGCCGACCGCATCCTGCTCGATCCCGAGCTCACGCTCACCAAGCCCGCCTTGCTCACCGCCGTCTGCGGGATGGACGCCTTCGTTCACGCGTTCGAGGCCGCGACCAATAGACACACGCATCCGGGCGCGCAGGTCTACGCTCACGCGGCCCTTCGCCTCATCGCGCCGGCGCTGCCGCGGGCGGTGGCGGCGCCGGACGATCTCGCGGCGCGGGCGGATCTCCTCCTCGGCGCCTGCTATGCGGGGGTCGCCATCGACGCGGCCGGCACGGCCATCGCCCACACGGTCAGCCACGCGCTCGCGGGGCTCGTGCCCGTGGGCCACGGCCACGCGACCGCGCTTGCCTTCGAGGCGACCCTGCCCTGGCTGGTGGAGGCACGCACGCCCGACCTCGCCGCGGCCGCGGCGGCCCTGGGACTGACCGAGTGCGCGGAGCTTCCCGCCTTCGTGTCGGATCTCGTCGATCGGGCGCGGATTCCGCGGCGGCTCCCGGGCGTCACGATTTCGGCCTCCGCACTCGCCGCCGAGATGCGCGCCGACGAGCATGCGCCGATGCGCCGCGCCACCGTCCGCGAGGTGACGGACGCCGATCTCGAGCGCTTTGCCCGCCTTCTGGCCGCCTTTTCGGACCAGCCGGCGCCCGCGCCCGCCTGACACGCCAGAGGCACGCGCCGGCCGGGTTCTGCCACATTTCTTCCAGAATTCGCCTCATTCCCTCCGTGTCACACGCTCAGATTGCGCTCAAGGTCGAGCGAAGGGTCGGGTGGCGGGTGCGCGATGTCGAAGGTGTTGCAGGTTTTGGCGGTGGCGGGGCTCGTGGCTGGCGTGTCCAGCCTCGGAGACCCGTCTGGCCCTGCGATCGACCGGGACGCCGCGCTTCTCGACGGGTACGACCCCGTCACCTACCAGCTCGGCGACGGCCCTGAGCCCGGCAAGGAGACCATTCACGAGACGGTCGACGGCGTGGTGGTGCTCTTCGCCTCCGAAGCGAATCGCGCGAAGTTCATTGTCGCACCCGATCTCTTCATGCCGGCTTACGATGGCCATTGCGCCTATGGTGTGACGCAAGGGGAGCGCATCGACAGCGACCCCCTGGTGTGGCGAATGGTGAACGGCCGGCTGCACGTGTTCTTCGACCACGGCATCCGCAGCATGTGGGTGCTCGAGGAGCCGGGGAACAAGGCGCTGGCGGATCGGCTGTGGCGTGAGGCGGACAGGGGCGGCTCCGGGTTCTGAGGAGCGCAGCGGCCCCGAGGCGCGAGAGGGGCGAGTGTGGGCACAGGCGTGCGGGTGATCAACTGGACTGTGAAGTCCAAGCTCTTCGCGGCGGTGGTGCCCCTGGTCGTCGCCGTTCTGCTCGGCGTGACGGTGGCGGGGCATCTGCGCACCCATGGCGAAGCGATCCACCGGATCGACCGCAAGCTCTCCCATCTCGCGCTCAGCCAAGCGCTTGTCCTCTCCCGGGCGATGATGACCCCGGACCCCGAGGTGCTGACGCTGACGGCGGCCGGCCTCCTCTCGGACACCGACGTCGTCTATGTCGAGATCTCCGGGGCGGACGGGACTACGCTGGTGCGCATTGGCGAGCCGGAGGCGGCGGACGCGGTGCGGGCCCGGGCGATCCGTCGGTTCGGGGAGAATGCGGCGCCCTCCTCCGGCAGCCTCACCATCGGGGTGACCTACGCCCATGCGGATGCCGCGCTCGAGGCCGGGCTCTGGCGCTCGGTCACCATCTCGGGCCTGGCGATGCTCACCCTCCTCTTCGGCGGGTATCTGGCCTTCCGTCAGTTCGTGTCCCAGCCCTTGCACCGGCTCCAGGCGGCGATCACGCGCTGGCGCCTGGGAGAGGCGGTGCCGCGGCCGTCCGACATGTCGTCGGACGAGATCGGCCGTCTCGCCGCCGCGTTCCACGATCTGCAGGAGCTCCGCGAGGCCCGCGAGGCGGAGCTCGAGGCGGTGAAGCGGGATCTCGAGCGGCATGTGGACGAGCGCACCGCCGCGCTCCGCCGGGCCCGCGACGAGGCGGAGGCCGCCAACCGGGCGAAGGCCGATTTCCTGGCCGCGATGTCGCACGAGATCCGCACGCCGATGAACGCGATCCTCGGCATGGCGCAGATGCTTTCGGAGGAGGCGCGGGACGACGCGCAATCCTTCAAGATCGACACCATCCTCTCCTGCGGCCGGAGCCTCATGGACCTTCTGAGCGACATCCTGGATTTCTCCAAGATCGATGCGGGCCGCATGGAGCTCAATGAGGCCGAGACCGATCTCGACGCGCTGGTGCGCGATCTCCACGCGCTCTGGCGGCCCCTCGGCACGGCCAAGGGCCTCCTCGTGACCCTGTCGATGGAGGGGCCGCGGCCCGAGCGCTTGATCTTCGATGCCGTGAAGCTCCGCCAATGCGTCTCCAACCTCGTCTCCAACGCGGTGAAGTTCACGGATGAGGGCGAGGTGCATCTGGCGCTTCGGGCCGAGCCGATCCAGCCCGGGCGCTGGCGGGTCTCGGTCTCGGTGCGCGACACCGGCATCGGCATCCCGCCCGAGGCGCGCGACAAGCTGGGCGAGCCCTTCACCCAGGTGGACGCCTCGAGCCTCCGCCGCTTCGGCGGCACGGGGCTCGGCCTCGCGATCACGCGGCGCTATGCGGAAATGATGGGCGGCGCGCTCCGCTTCGAGAGCGAGGAGGGCGTGGGCTCGGTCTTCGAGGTGTCGTTCGAGGCGGCCGAGGCCGCGGCGGCGGGGTCCCGTCCTCAAGCCGGGTCGGCCGCTGCGGCCGAAAGTGCGACGCCGGATCTCACGGGCACGAGCGTTCTCGTGGTCGACGATGTGGAGACCAACCGGTTCGTCGCCCGGATGATGCTGGCGCCCACCGGCGCGCGGCTCCTCGAGGCGGCGGACGGACAGGCGGCGCTCGCCCTTCTCGAGCGGGAGCCGATCGACCTCGTGCTCCTCGATCTCCACATGCCGGTGCTCGACGGCCTCGGCACCATCCACCGCATTCGGGCGATGGCTGGGCCCAACGCGGATGTGGAGGTGGTGGCCTTGACGGCGGATGCCCGGGAGGACCGCCGCGCCGAGCTCGCGCGCCTCGGCGTCGAGGGCTATGTGGTGAAACCCGTGGCGATCGACGCGCTGGTGGCCGCGGTCGTCGCGGCCCTGGCGCGCCGGCGGGTGCCGGCCCGGCCCGCGGCCGCCCTCCGCGCCTGACGCGGGCTCAGGGGAAGAAAATGCGGAAGAAGGCGGAGGCCAGCCACCCCGCCGCGAGCGCGACCGCGATGGAGAGGAGGCCGTAGGCCAGGCTCTGCTCCTGCGCCATGCGGTAGATCCAGCGCTCGAGCCCCTCCTTGCGGACCGCGACCGTTTCCTCCGCGATGTCGATGACCTGTCCGTCCCTCACCAGAAACACACGTGCGCTGTAATCGCCCTCGACGAGGGTGGTGGGCAGCGTGATGGAGGTGCTGAAGAGGGTGTCGCGCGTCACCTCGACCGAGCCCGGACGCTCCACATAGAGCCCGGCGGCCCGACGCAGCCGGATGACGGCGCGGCGATACTCCTCCGGGTAGCGCTCGGCCTGGGCGTCGCCGATCAGGCGCACCGCGTGGTTGATCCCGATCCTGTGGCGGAGATCGTCGGTGTGGCTGAGCGCGTCGGAGAGAGGCCGGGTGCTGGCGACGGCGTAGAAGGTGGGGGCCGCGTCCACCTGCACCCCCTGATCGTTCACCCAGATGCCGAACTGTCGGGTCTTCTGGCGCACGATCACCGGCGCCGAGGGGCCGGTGAGGGAGACGATGATGTCGAGTTGGCCCTCCGGCACGGGCGCGATCCGCTTGATCGCGCCGTAGACGAAGATCTCCGAGCCGTCGAAGCCGGTGGTGATCGCCACCCGGGTTTGGCTGAGGGCCGCCAGCACCTCCTCGCCCCGGGCGGGGGCGAGCGCGAGGAGCGCGAGGAGGAGTGCGACCGCGCCCCTCATCCGACCGGGCTCGACAGGCTGAAGGGCTCCTCCGGCGTCGAGACGAGGTCGATCCCGAGCTTCACGCACACCGCGAGGACGAGGACCGCCAGGAGGATCCGGAGCTGCTCGGCTTTGAGCCTGGGCCCGAGGCGCACGCCGATCTGGGTGCCGACGACCCCGCCGACGAGAAGGAGGACAGCGAGCACCGCGTCCACGGTCTGGTTGGCGATGGCGTGCATGAGCGTCGTCGCCCCGGTCACGAACATGATCTGGAAGAGCGAAGTGCCGACCACCACCACGGTCGCCATGCCGAGGAGGTAGATCATGGCGGGCACCATGATGAAGCCGCCGCCTACGCCCATGATCGCGGCCAAGATGCCAACGAGGAGCCCCACCAGGAAAGGCGGGATCGCGCTGATATAGAGATTGGAGGCCCGGAAGCGCATCTTGAAAGGCAAGCCGTGGAGCCAACCATGCCGCCGCCGGGGCGGGCGCGCCACGCCCTTCCGGCTCCGCCGGAGCGCCTGCACGCTCTCGATCAGCATGAGCCCGCCGACAATGCCGAGGAACACCACGTAGCAGAGGGAGACCAGAAGCTCGACCTGCCCCACCGTGCGCAGCCAGGCGAAAAGCTGCACCCCGATGGCCGAGCCCACGAGGCCGCCGGCGAGGAGCACGAGCCCCATCTTGAAGTCCACCGTCCGCCGCCGCCAATGGGAGAGGACGCCCGAGAAGGACGAGGCGACGATCTGGTTCGCCTCCGTCGCCACCGCGACCGCGGGCGGGATGCCGATGAGGATGAGGAGCGGCGTCATCAAGAACCCGCCGCCCACGCCGAAGAGTCCGGACAACAGGCCGACGCCTCCGCCGAGCCCGAGGAGGAGGAAGGCGTTCACCGACACTTCGGCAATGGGAAGGTAGATGTTCATCCGCACACACCCCCAATAGCCGCTGATACCGGCGCCCGGGCCCGACTTCCAGCGCCACGGCCCGGCGCGCCGTGGAACCAAGCGCCGCAGGGCGCGCCGGGGGCCGAGCGTGGCCGATCCGCAACGCCTCATCCGGCGTTCGATGGCGGATTAACCCAGGATTAACCCGGGGCTGCAAGCCTTCGAGATCGAACGGAGCCTCGCTCGCACGCCGCACCGGCCCAGGTCGGGACGCCCCGCGCGCAGGCCAAGGAGAGGACGCGCCCGTGCGACGCTGATACGGCGACGGTGATATGACGACGATGCTTTCGATTTCCTCAACGCCGCTCTTCCATGCGCGGCTGCATGCGCGGCCGCCCGGCGGGGCGGAGCCACAGGCGGCCCAGGAGAGCGAGCGTCAGAGCCGAGGGGGCGAGCGCCGGGCGCGCGAACTCGAGGAGCTCGCTTCGGCCGGCGGCGGGGATCTCGGCGCGGAAGCCCGGGCGCGCCTTGCCGAGCTCGCGGCGCGGGACCGGGCGGTGCGGGCGCATGAGGCGGCCCACGCCCGGGCGGGGGGCCGCTACGCCGGGCCGCCGCGCTATGATTACGTGCAGGGGCCGGACGGCAAGCGCTACGCCGTCGCCGGCCAGGTCCAGATCGACGTCTCGCCGAGCCGGGGGGACCCCGAGGCGACCATCGCCAAGATGCGGGTCGTGAAGGCCGCGGCCCTCGCGCCGGCCGATCCCTCGCCGCAGGATCGGCGCGTGGCCGCCCTGGCGGACCGTCTGGCCCGCGCCGCGGAGGCCGATCTCCGGGCCGAGGCCCGCGCCCGCGAGGCGTGGGAGACCGCCCGGCTCGGCCGGCTCTCGGCGCTCTTCGCGCAGACCGCGCTTCTTCCCGCGCCCGAGCCGAGCTGGACCAGGGCGGCTTGACCGAGCGCAAGGACAGCGCGCGCGCGCCCGGCCGCAAATGGGGGCTCCGACGCGGCAGAAAGGACCCCGACCGATGACCCACACCCCCCACGAGCTGAGCGAGGTCTTCCCCGACAAAACAGAGGCGCTCCACAGCCTCAAGCTCGAGAACCCGCATTTCGCCAAGCTGGAGGCGGCGTATCACACGCTCAACCGAGCGATCCATCGGGCGGAGTGCGATCTCGAGCCTGTGGCCGACCACGTGCTGGAGGACATGAAGAAGCGCCGCCTCGCCATGCTCGACGAGATCAAGGGCCTCCTCTCCGCCGCCTGAGCCGGGCCTGCGGAGCCCGCCACGCGGCGGGGCGCGGGCCGCGCGCCGCGGGTGCGAGGCCCCCCAAACGGCGGGGCGCCCGACGCGGCGCCCCCTACCGGTCGTCGACCCGCCCGCCGGCCGTGGCCATCGCCGCCTCGCCCTCGATCACGTCGAGGGCCGTGCGCGTCGCCGCCCCCACCGCGTGGCGCTCAGCCTCGCCCACGGGCTTGCCGCCCTCGAGATCGGGCAGGCGCACGGTCACCTCGCGATGGGCGAAGGTGATCCCTTCGCGCTCGAAGAGCTCCCGGATCTCCTGGAACACGCGCTTGCGGATCACCCACTGCTCGCCGGGCTTGGTCATGAACTTCACCCGGATGATCATCGCGCTGTCCTGCATCTCGATCACGCCCTGGCTCTTCAGCGGCTGCAGGAATTTGTCGCCGATCACCGGGTCTTGCATCAGCTCTTGGCCGAGCTTCTTCACGAGCTTCCTCACCCGCTCCACATCCGTGTCGTAGGTGAGGCGCAAGGGCAGCTTCATCATCACCCAGTCGCGCGAGTAGTTGGTGAGGAATTTGATCTCGCCAAAGGGGATGGTGTGCAGCATGCCGAGATGGTGGCGGAGCTGGAACGAGCGCAGCGAGATCTTCTCCACCGTGCCCTTCACCTCGCCCACATCGATGTACTCGCCGCGCCGGAAGGCGTCGTCCATCAGGAAGAAGGCACCGGAGAGGATGTCGCGCACCAGCGTCTGGCTGCCGAAGCCGATGGCGAGGCCGAGGATGCCCGCACCCGCGAAGAGCGGCGCCACATTGAGCCCGATCTCCGAGGCCACGGCCAAAAGGATCGCGATGACGATGAGGCCGAGCACGAAGCTCCGCACCAGCGGCAGGAGCGTGGCCAGGCGCGAGGCCCCGGTGCCGCCCTCGCCCTCGGCGATCTCGCCCGGCTGCTCGTCCGCGGTCTCCTCTGCGATCTTGCGGTCGATCCAGATGCGGATGGCGTGGAAGAGCACGTAGCCGACGAAGACGAGGTCGATCACGTCCTCCGCGATGCCGAGCGCCATGGTCTCCGCGAAGATCGCCTGCCCGCCCCAGTAGTAGAGCAGCCCGTAGGCCCCGGCGCCGATGGCGAAGAGGCTGGCCACCCGCCGCGCCAGGTCCTCGAAGCTCTTCATTCCCCGCCGCGGGAAGACGAAGCGCGAGGAGCCCGTGTCGATCCGCTGGTGGCTGCGGATGGCGCTGCCTTCCTCGGTGCCGTCGCCGTCGATGTCGCCGGACGAGCCGAAATCCTCCCGCCGCATCTCCACCTCGAGAGGGGGCGGTTGGGCGGCCTCGGCCTCGGCCTCCGCCTCGGGCGACCGCTCGGCCGCGGCCCGGCGGGCCCGGAGCCGGCCACGGTCGAAGGCGCGCTCGATCCCGTAATTCGCCACGGCGTAGATGAGCGTGCCGCCGAGCACCACGAGATAGGGCACCGTGAGACCGAGCGGTTGGGCCTTCAGCCCCATGATCATGTCGACCGAGAACTTGCCCCAGGAAATCACGAGATAAAGAACGGCGAGCGGCCCCCAGAGGGCGAGGGCGATGAGGGTGACCCAGGAGAGGTTCTCCCGCTCCTGCCCGTCGAGAATGATCTTGGAGATCGTGCGCGCGTTGGTGCGCAGCATGATGATGATGCCCACCACCATCACTCCGCTCAAACCGACGGTGACGAGCACCAGCGCGTCGCGCATGAGCCCAAGGGCCTGGATCCAGAAGCCGAAGCCGATGGAGAGGACGCCGAAACCGCTCACCCCGTAGAGCCAGCGATAGAGCCGCCTTGCCTCTGAGGTGCTGATCGCCGGCAGCCGGTAGTTGGGCAGAAATGGGCAGAGGATCATCCGCCAGATCGTGTCGACCACCAGGAAGACCGCGTAGCAGGCAAAGATGATGATCACCGTGTTGAGCGTCGCTTCGTCGCCGTCGTGGAAGAAGACGCCGATGGCCGAGGCGGTGGCCGTCACGAGGAGCGTGCCGATCAGCGTGAGGAGCACCCGGTAGGCCAGCACCGGCAGCTTCTCGCGATAGCCCTGGGGGTCCGGCTGCTGGAGGCCGACGAAGAGCGGCCGCGCGATGTAGGCGGCGAAGAGGTTGGAGACGGCCCGCCCCACGGCCAAGAGGACGAGGGAGAAGAGCAGCACGGCCAGGAAATATGAGGGCTCTCCGGTGCGGCTGGCCACCGCGAGGGTGACCCAGAGCTCCGAGAGGGTGTCGGGCGAGTTTTCCACCACCCGCTCGAGGCGCGACTTGAAGTCGGTCACCGCCCGCTGGGTTTGGCCGAACACGCCCCCGAGGTCCTCGCCCGTGAGCGCGCCATAGGCCGCACCGGTGGGCACCGCACCGGGATCGAAGACCGGGCGCGACTGCTGCGGCTCGGCCGGCTCCTCCGGCGCGGCGGTGCCGCCGCCCAACAGGCGCTGATAGTCGAACGGGCTTTGGCCCGCGGCCGGAACCGCGAGTGCGGTCAAGAGCGCGACAACGGCCAACAGATGACAGAAGCGGATCACTGGTGCGGCGGTCTCCATTGGGTCGGCACGGGCGGCGCGTGGTTCTTGCCAAGTTAGTCTAAGGGGCCGGGACCGGGAGGTCACCCCTGCGCGCGACCCCGTGAACCCAGGGTGAGACCGGGCGGGTCGCACGGATTGGGGGCTTGCCCGCCCCTCGGAGATGCGGCAGGTGTGGGGCAAAACGTGCGGTCAGAGGGACGGTTATGGGCCGGCACATTTCCGGGACTGGCGGGCCGCCCGAGCGGCGCGCCCTCCTCTACAGCCACGACACCTTCGGTCTCGGCCATCTTCGTCGGTCGCGCACGATCGCCGGCGCGCTGATCGAAGCCGATCCCGGGCTTTCCGCGCTCATCGTCACCGGCTCGCCGATCGCCGGGCGGTTCGACTTTCCAGAAGGGGTGGACCATGTGCGCCTTCCGGGCGTCGTGAAGCTTGCCGATGGGAGCTACACCTCCTCCAATCTGAGGCTCGACCTCGACGCCATGGTGCGCCTTCGCGGCCAGATCATCGCGGCGAGCCATGCGGAGTTCGCCCCCGATCTCGTGATCGTCGACAAAGAGCCCTGGGGCTTTCGCCAGGAGCTCGCGCCCACCCTGGCCGCCGCCAAGGCCCGCGGCGCGCGCGTCGTTCTCGGCATTCGCGACGTGCTCGACGACGAGGACGCTCTCGCGCGCGAGTGGGAGCGCAAGGGGGCGGTGGAGGCCATCGAGCGCTTCTACGACGAGATCTGGGTCTACGGCGTGCCGGAGATCTGCGAGCCGCTCTCGGGCCTCGGCCTCTCACCCCGGATGGAGCGGCGGGTGATCTACACCGGCTATCTCCGCCGCGAGTTGGCCGAGGCGCCGGCCTATCCCGAGCCCGACACGCCCGAGCCGCCCTATGTGATGGTGACCACCGGCGGGGGTGGCGACGGCGAGGGGCTGGTGGACTGGGTGCTCGCGGCCTACGAGGCCGAGCCCACGCTGTGGCCTCCGGCGATGATCGTCTACGGCCCCTTCATGGCCGCGTCCGCGCGGGCCGGGTTCGACGCGCGGGTGGCCGCCCTCGGCGAGCGGGTCCGCGCGGTCGGGTTCCACGGCCGGCTGGAGGCGCTTCTGGCCGGTGCTGTCGGCGTCGTGGCCATGGGCGGCTACAACACCTTCTGCGAGATCCTCTCCACCGACCGTCCGGCCGTGATCGTCCCCCGGGTCCGTCCCCGGCGCGAGCAGATCATCCGCGCGGCCTCGGCCGAGCGTCTCGGCCTCGTGCGGATGCTCACCGAGGAGCGCGACGGCCACAGCCCCGCCGCAATGGCGGCCGCCATCCGCGACCTCGCCCGCCAGCCCAAGCCCTCGGAGGTGCGCATCCCCGGCCTTCTCGGCGGGCTCGAGGCGATCGCGTCGCGCATTGTGGCCGCCGACCAGCCCGCCGCCGCCTCCCGCGCATGAGGCCGCCGGCTCCGCCGCTCGCCGTCGTCGTCAAGGGCTATCCCCGGCTCTCGGAGACCTTCATCGCGCAGGAGCTGAAGGCGCTCGAGGATCGGGGCTTTGTCTTCGAGATCTGGTCGCTCCGCGCGCCCTACGACGATCGGATGCACCCGATCCACCGCGAGATCCGGGCGCGGCCGCGCTATCTGCCAGAGTATCTTCATGACGCGCCTCTGCGGGTCCTCCGCGGGCTCCGGCGGGCGCGGCGCCTGCCCGGCTTCGCGCGCGCGCTCGGGCTCTGGTGGCGGGACCTCCGCCGCGAGCCGACGCGCAACCGCATCCGACGCTTCGGCCAGGCCTGCGTCCTCGCAACCGAGCTGCCGGAGGAGGTGCGCGCCCTCTACGCCCATTTCCTCCACACGCCCGCTTCGGTCGCGCGCTATGCGGCGGCGATGCGCGGGCTCCCCTGGGCGGTCTCGGCCCATGCCAAGGACATCTGGACGACGCCGGACTGGGAGAAGGCCGAGAAGCTGGCGGATTGCCGCTTCGCCACCACCTGCACGGCCTCCGGCGCCGAGCATCTCCGGGCCCTCGCGCCGGAGCCCGGGCGTGTGTGCCTTGCCTATCACGGGCTCGATCTCGCCCGCTTTCCCGCCCCGCCGGAGAACCGCCTGCCAGAGCCGCCCTTCCTCCTCCTCTCCGTCGGCCGCCTCGTGGAGAAAAAGGGGTATGACGACCTCCTCGCCGCCCTCGCGCACCTGCCCGCTGGGCTCGACTGGCGGTTCACCCATATCGGCGGGGGCAAACTCTCGGCCCGGCTCGCGGCGGAGGCGGAACGGCTGGGCCTCGCCGGCCGCATCGCATGGCTCGGCAAGCGCGACCAAACCGACGTGATCGCCGCCATGCGGGAGGCCCATCTCTTCGTTCTGCCCTCCAAGACGGCGGAGGACGGAGACCGCGACGGCCTGCCCAATGTGCTGATGGAGGCCGCCTCCCAGCGCCTGCCGATCCTCGCCACCCGGCACGCGGCGATCCCGGAGTTTCTGACCGAGGACCACGGGCGTCTCGTGCCGCCGGGCGATCCCGCGGCGCTGGCCGAGGCCATCGGCGCGCTCGCCGCCGATCCGGAGGGCCGGGCAGCGATGGCGCTGCGCGCGGAGGCGCGGCTCGTGCAGGCCTTCGGGATGGAGGCGGGCTTGGCGGAGATTGCCACAGGTCTCGCGGCGTGCCTCGGGGGGGGGGGGGGGGGGGGGGGGGGGGGGGGGGGGGGGGGGGGGGGGGGG
>CAYXPI010000100.1:0-13259 GCA_964467005.1 uncultured Limibaculum sp.
GGTAGGGCGGCGAGGCGCGGGAGAGCTGGCTGGCCGAGGGGCGGCCGCAGGGCCCCGGGCGGCTCAACGATCTGCGCCACATCATCTACAAGGCAGCGGACGCCCCCTGGCGCCGGGCCCGGCGCAATCTCGGCCTCATGATGCGCGAGGGGCTCCTGAAGGAGAACATCGACGGCGAGGCACTCGAATGGTCGCACCGCCGGCTCCTCGGGCGGCCCGAGCAGCGGCGTATCCTCATGGTGATCTCGGATGGCGCGCCGGTGGACGAATCGACGCTGTCGGTCAACCCGTCCAACTATCTCGAGCATCATCTGCGCGAGGTGATCGCGATGATCGAGCGGCGCCGCGCGGTGGAGCTCCTGGCCATCGGCATCGGCCACGACGTCACCCGCTATTACGGGCGGGCGGTGACGATCACGGACGCCGATCAGCTCGCCGGCGCGGTCACGGATCAGCTCGCCGCCCTCTTCGAGGCCGACCCCAGGGGCCGCCAGCGCAACGGCCGTCCGATGCGCCGAGCTGCGGGCTGAGCCATCCGCCGCCGCAGTCCGGGCGCCCCGCTACTCCCGGACGCCGGGCACGATCTCCAGGGTCATCCGCCGGCCGTCGCGCTCCACGGTGATGTCGACCGCAGAGCCGGCGACGAGACCGTTCAAGGTGCCCACGTAATCGTAAATGTTGGCGAGGTCGTTGCCCGCAAGGCCCACGATCACGTCGCCGCCCGCGAGGCCCGCGGCCTCCGCCGGCCCGCCCTTCACCACGCCCGAGATCGGCACCCCCGTGACCCCGTCGGTCGCGTAATCGGGGATCGTGCCGAGGAACACGCTGCCCATGCGCCGCGCCCCTTGTCCCTCTGGTCGGGCGACCGCCACATAGGCCGGTTCTTCCTCCTCGGTCACCAGCCCGCGCGCCACGAGCGCCACGAAGCGCGCGATGTCGGCCAGCCCCGCGTGGTTGATGAGGTCGGCGGTGTCCCGCGGCGTGTGGTATTCGGGGTGGGTGCCGGTGAAGAGCGAGAGGATGGGCACCTCGGCGAGGTAGAGCGCCGTCGCGTCCGTGGGCAGATAGGTGTCCTCGGAGGTGACGATCGGCAGGCCGATCACCGCGTTCCGCCGCTCGATTTCCCGCGCCCAGATCGGCGAGGAACCGAGGCCCGAAATCACCAGCCGGTCGCGAAGCCGCCCGACCATGTCCATGTTGATGTAGGCGGCATAGACATCCGCCAGGCTCTCGGCCCCCGCGGCCTCCTTTGCAGCCTCGACGAAGTGCGTGACGCCGATGAGGCCGAGCTCCTCTCCCGACCACCCGGCAAAGACGATGTCGCGCTCCGCGAGCCGCCCTCCGTCGGGGAGGGCTGCGAGATGCTGCGCCACCTCGATGAGGGCGGCGACGCCCGAGGCGTTGTCGTCCGCGCCAAGATGGATCTCACCCGCCTCGTCGGCCCGCGCGAGCGACCCGGAGGTCTGGCCGAGGCCGAGATGGTCGAGATGCGCGCCGATGAGGAGCGGCGGCCGCCCCTCCTCCGCTGGAAGGCCGTCGAGATCGAGACGGCCGAGCACGTTCCGCCCGGTGCGCCGCTCCCGTTCGAGGGCGATCCGCGTGGCGATCTCGACGCCCGGAAGCTCGGCCGCCGCCGCCGCGCCCGCCTCCGCGGCGTCCACGAGCTCGGGATCGAGATCGCCGAGGAGATGCGCCGCCGCTGCCTCGTCGAGCGCGATCACCGGGAGCTGCGCCATGCCGGAGCCGGCCTCGTAACCGAGCCGCGGGAGCGCCGAAGCGAGCCCCAGCCGGGGCGGCGGGGCGTAGACGACCCCGAGCGCGCCCCGTGATTTCGCAATGGCCGCCCGGTAGCGAAGATCGGCGAAACGGGAAAGATAGGTCCGCCGCTCGGCCGTGATCTTGCCTGGCATGCCCCGCCAGAGGACGACCCACTTCCCGCCGACGTCGAGATCGCCGTAGCTGTCGAGCGCGGGCTGGCGCGCGCCCTCCGGCGCGACCAGACCGTAGCCGGCGAAGACGACCCCCGCCGCCTCCACCGCGCCGGTCGAGGAGTAGGCCAGCGGTCGCCAGCCCCGGTCGAGCGCCGGCCGGTGGATGGCCTCGCCCGTCCCGATCTCGAGCGCGTTGTCCGGCCCAAGGGCGACCCCCGCCGTGAAGGAAAAGGGTTGCGCCATCCCGTCCGGCCCCGCGCCCTCCAGCCCCACCGCCCGGAACGCCTCCGCGAGGTAGGCGACCGCCGCGGCCTCCCCGGGCGTGCCCGTCAGCCGCCCGCCCATCGCCTCAGAGGCCAGGGCCTCCACGTGACGGCGCAGATCGGCCTTTGTGATCGCAGTCTCGGTCTCCTCCATCCGGGGCAGGAGATCGGCGGCAGCGCGGCGCGGCGCGTCGGCCAAGAGCGCCTGGGCGGCCGCATGGTTCCAGGGCGCGACGAAGATCTGGCTCCGGCGCTTCTCCGTGGCGTTCGACGTCCAGCTGATGGTCGCCCCGTCCGGCGCGAAGGTGGCGAGCCCGTCAAACCCCTCGCGCTCGCTCACCCGCACGGGCTCGCGCGCACCTTCGGCGTCGACGAGATAGAGCTCGAAATTCGCGAAGCCCTGAAGATTGGTCGCGAACACGATGTACTCGCCCGAGGGATGGAAGAAGGGCGCCCAGGACATCACGCCGAGATCGGTGAGCTGGCGCTCGTCGGTGCCATCGGCCGCCATGGTGAAGATCTCGGCCCGCGCCCCGTCCTCCGAGAAGCGGCGCCAGGTGATGCGCGTGCCGTCCGCGCTCCAGAAAGGGCCGCCGTCGTAGCCCGGCGCGGTGGTGAGCCGAGTGACGCCGGTGCCGTCGGCGTTCATGGCATAGAGGTCCATGTAGTAGGACGGATCGCGCGCGAGCCGCGCCGGGTCGACCTGCGCCCCGGGCTCGTAGGCCCAGCGGTTGGACGCAAAGACGATGCGCGTGCCGTCCGGCGAGTAGGCGCCCTCCGCGTCGTACCCCTCGGCCGGGGCAAGGCGGGTGTAGGCGCCCGTCGCGAGGTCGATCTCCACCATGTCGAAAGCGGGGTCGTAATCCCAGGCGTAGCGACGGGTCTGGCCCGAGGCGCGGAATTCGAGCTCCTCTGCCTGCTTGGCCATCGCCTCGGGGTCGAATTGCGTGGAGGCGAAAAGCGCCCGGTCGCCGGAGGGGTGGATCCAGCCGCAGGTGGTCTTGCCATGGCCCGGCGAGAGGCGGCGCACATCGCCCGTCTCAAGATCCATGAGGTAGATCTGGTAGAAGGGGTTCCCGGGCTCGCGCTCGCTCTGGAAGATCATCTGCCGGCCGTCGGCGGAGTAATAGCCCTCGCCCGCGCGCAGGCCCTCGAAGGTGAGCTGCCGGGCCGGGCCCATGGGCGAGGCTGCGGCCATCCCGGCCGAGAGGATCCCGAGGAGGAGGAGGAGGGCGCGCATGATGGATCTCCCTGTCAGTCCGCCGAAGACGTTCCGGCCGCGATCACTCCCCTAGGTGGATCGGGGAGCGCGCGCGCCAAGCCCGCACCGGACGGTCAGGGGCAGCCCGCCTCCACCCAGGAGCGGAGGGCGCCCCGCGAGCCGCGGCCGAAGATCCCGTCGATCGCGCCCTGATAGAAGCCCCGGTCGCGCAGATACTCCTGCACCTGCTCGGCGGTGAAATGCTCGAGCTCGATGAGCTGAACCTGGTCCTCCACCGCGGCCTCGATGTTGCCGAGCGCGCAGTGAACGGCCACCCGGCTGATCCGGGCGAGGGTGAAATTGGGATCGGCCTCCAGCGCGCGGTCGTAGTCCCGGAGCGCGGCCTCCACATCGCCGAGCTCCTCGAAATCCGCGCCGCGGTTGTAGTAGGCGTCCGCATAGGTCGGGTCGAGCTCGATGGCCCGGGTGTGGTCCGACAGCGCGCCTTGGAGGTCGTTCATCGCCGCGAGCACGTTCCCGCGGTTGTTGTAGCCCACGGCGTAGTTCGGATCGAGGAGAAGGGCGGTGTTGTAGTCGCCCAGCGCGCGCTCGGGGCGCTTCAGCTGCTGATAGGCGAGGCCGCGATTGTTGAACGCCCAGGCGAGGTCCGGCCCCGCCAGGTCCCCGGCCTTGATCACCCGGGTGCAGGCCTCGATCCGCAGGATGACGTCCGCGTCCTGGATGCAGCCGCCGATGTTGGCCTGCGCGTCCGTTTGCGCCGCCCCCGGGAGGGCCGCGGCGATCGCGATGACGGCGGCGATCATGGCACGCATCGGCTGAACCTCCTGGGATATGTAATGGGCGGCAATTCCTTAGCAGCGAATGCCAAACCCCGCGGCCAGGCGCAAGCCCCCAGCCTCGCCCCGCTTCACCCCGTTTCACCCGGCGCGGCGGGCTCGCTGGCCGAACAGCACGGCCTGGGCCGCCTTGTCGGTGGAGAGATCGAGCCGCTTGTCATCTCCCACGGCCCGGCCGGCCTTCACCGCCGGCCGCTCCCAAACCCGGTCGAGCCAGGCGGCCATGTTCGGAAACTCGGCGATGTCCTGGTTCTGCCGCTCCCAGCCCCTGGCCCAGGGCCAGATCGCCATGTCGGCGATGGAATAGGGCCCGGCGACGAATTCGCGGTCGGCCAGGCGCTTGTCGAGCACGCCGTAGAGGCGGTTCACTTCGTTGGTGTAGCGCTCCTTGGCGTAGTCGACGCTCACCGGCGCGTAGTTGAGGAAATGGTGCGCCTGCCCCGCCATCGGCCCGAGATTGGCCATCTGCCAGAACAGCCACTGGTCGATCTCGATCCGCTCCCGCTCCGTCGTGCCGCCGAACCGGCCGGACTTCCGCGCGAGATAGTGCAGGATGGCCCCGGACTCGAAGATCGACACAGGCGCACCGTCCGGCCCCTCGGGGTCCAGGATCGCGGGCATTCGGTTGTTGGGCGCAATCGCCAGGAAGGCGGGCGCGAATTGCTCGCCCGTGCCGATGTTCACGTAGCGGAGTTCGTAGGGCAGCCCCATCTCTTCGAGCGCGATGCTGATCTTCCAGCCGTTTGGCGTCGGCCAGTAGTGAAGCTCGATCGGACGGGTCATGGAAGCGCCTCCTCTCAGCCGGTGCTTCCGAAGAAGTGGGTTGAGGGCGCCCGGCCGCAAGGGGCGTCAGGCGCGGCTCGGGTCTCCGGCCGGGTGGCGCGGGCCGAGATTGGGCGCGGGTCGCGGGCCGACGCGGCCGACAAGACGGGCCCAGCGGGGCTCCAGCGTCTCGGGCACGCCCTCGGCTCGCAGCGCAGGCAGAAGCCGCGGCGCCGGGTGTCGGAGCCAAGCCGCGTAAGCGGCCATCGCGCCCTTGTCCGCGTACATGTGCCAGTGCGAGAGCGCCTCTGGCGGCCGGCCGAGGGGATGCCCGACGGCGGCCAGCCAACGCCGGGCGCGCGGATGGTCGAGCTGAAGATCGAGCCACCGGTCGGTTTGGCGTCCGAGGCCCGCAGCACCGAGGGGCCGGTCCCGCCGCTCGCCGGGGGCCGCGAGGGCGAAGGCCGCGTCGTAAGGATCGTTGGCCCGGCTGAGGACATGCACCACCTCGGCCCCCGGCGTGGCGGCCAGGAACGCCTCGGCCGAGGACACCCAGTCCGCCGCCGCGAGGAGAAAGAGCCGTCCCCAGGGCGGCCCCGAACCGCCGGCCGAGAGCGCCACCCGCGCGCCCAGCGAATGGGTGAGCGCGTCCACCCGAACGCCTGGCCGGTGGGCCGCCGCAGCCTCGAGAAGCCCGGCGAGCGCCGCTCCAGCCCGAGCCGCGCGCGCGTGCACCTCGGCAAAGCCCAGCCGCCCGTGCCGGCCCACCCGCGCCTCCCAGGCCAGCGCAATTGCGAGCCCCTCCTGCGCGAGGCCGAGCTCCAACGGCCAGGCGGCGCGGCAGGGCCGGCGCCGTCGGCACGGAGCCACCGGCGCGACGCCATAAAGCCGCTCGTGGGGGCAGGCCCATGGGGCGACGTCCCGCCGCCAGGTGTAGCGGAACCCGTGCACGAGAACGGCCACGGGGGCCCCCGGTGCGCAACGGTCGAGACCGCGGCGTAGGTCGTCCCACCAGTCGCCGCCGCAGGGGGCGGAGAGCCGGCCCGCCGCGGACACGTTCACTCGGACGACGGCCATCCGACCCTCCGGTTTCGCGTTACAGCCTACGCCGCTGCCGTCACAGAATTGTGACGTCGCTCGACGGCCGCGCTTGACCGCTCGCATAGCTGCCAGTACGCAATCCAGGCGTGGCGATTTGTCGGACCGGATTGCGGGCCACGTTAAAGATGCCGCTAAAGAGGTCGTGAGCACGCCGCTCCCGAGCCCGGTCCCCGTTTGCGAGGAGGCCGGGGCACCCCGGAAGACAGGATGAGCGACACCCATCGCCCGCGCACCCGGCTCGTGCATGCCGGCAGCCGACGCAGCCACTACGGCGAGACCTCGGAGGCACTCTTCCTCACGCAAGGCTTCGTTTACCCGGACGCCGCGGCCGCCGAGGCCCGCTTCAGGGGCGAGCTGCCGGAGGGGACAGAAGGCTTTATCTATGCGCGGTACGGCAACCCCACCGTCGCGATGTTCGAGGATCGGATCGCCGCCCTCGAAGGGGCGGAGGCAGCCTTCGCCACAGCCTCCGGTATGGCCGCCGTCCACGCCGCCCTCATGTGCCAGCTCCGCGCGGGCGATCATGTGGTGGCCGCGCGCGCCCTCTTCGGCTCCTGTCTTTACATCATCGAGACGCTCTGCCCCCGCTTCGGGATCGACGTGACGCTGGTCGACGGCACCGACCTTGCGCAGTGGCGGGACGCCATGCGCCCCGAAACCCGGCTCCTCTTCCTCGAGACGCCGTCGAACCCCACGCTGGAGATCATCGACCTCGCGGCTGTGGCCGAGATCGCGCACGGCGCGGGCGCGCGTCTGGTGGTCGACAACGTGTTCGCCACGCCGATGTATCAGCGGCCGATGGCCTTCGGGGCGGACATCGTCGTCTACTCCGCCACCAAGCATATCGACGGGCAGGGCCGCTGCCTCGGCGGCGTGGTGCTCGGCACCGAGCGCTTCATCCGCGACGAGGTGGAGCCTTACGTGAAACACACCGGGCCGGCGCTCAGCCCCTTCAACGCCTGGGTGATGCTCAAGGGATTGGAGACACTGGCCCTCCGCTGCGACGCGCAGACAGACGGGGCGGAGATCGTCGCCGCCCATCTCGAGGGCCAGCCCGGGGTCGCGCGCGTGCTCTATCCGGGGCTTCCCTCGCACCCCCAGCACAATCTCGCACTCGCCCAGATGTCGCGACCGGGGCAGGTGATTGCCGTGGAACTCGACGGCGGCAAGGCCGGGGCCTTCCGCTTCCTCGACCGGCTTGAGCTCGTCTCGATCTCCAACAATCTCGGCGACGCCAAGAGCCTCGTCACCCACCCGGCCACCACGACGCATCAGCGCCTCTCGCCCGAGGCCCGCGCCGCGCTCGGCATCGGCGAGGGGCTCGTGCGCCTGTCGGTTGGGCTCGAGGACCCCGCCGATCTCTGCGACGACATCGACCGCGCGCTCGCCGCTGCGTGATCGCCTGACCCTTGCACCTGTCACGCGGCGACGACACATTCCGGGTGACGCGCCCGGCAGGCCCTCGCGCTTGCCATGGCCCGCCCCGCCGCTAGCTCAGCGGCAAGCGACCGTTGGCGGCCGTGCAATCGGCAGGAGTGACTATGAACAAGATCGACAAGCCGGAGGACCTCCAGGTCGAGGCCGCCATCCCCGCCCGCCCGACCGAGGCCGAGGCCGAAGCGGCGGTGCGCACGCTCCTGCGTTGGGCTGGCGACGACCCTGAGCGGGAAGGGCTGCTGGACACGCCCGGGCGCGTGGTCCGAGCCTATCGCGAGTGGTTTCGCGGCTACGACGAGGATCCGAAGGAGATGCTCCAGCGGACCTTCGAGGAGGTCGACGGCTACGACGAGATGGTGACGCTCAAGGACATCCGGTTCGAGAGCTATTGCGAGCATCATCTGGCGCCGATCATCGGCCGCGCGCATGTGGCCTACATCCCGACCGACCGGGTGGTGGGCATCTCGAAGCTCGCGCGCCTTGTCGACGCCTTCGCCAAGCGCCTCCAGGTGCAGGAGAAGATGACCGTTCAGATCGCCTCGACGTTGCAAGACGTGCTGAAGCCCCAGGGCGTGGCCGTGGTGCTCGAGGGCGAGCACCACTGCATGTCCACCCGCGGGGTGCACAAGCACGGCGTGTCGATGGTCACCTCCACCATGCTCGGGCTCTTCCGCCAAGACCCGCGGACCCGCAAAGAGTTTATGGACATCATCGGCAACCCCTCGAGCCGACACGGCTGAGGGGCGCCGCAGGCGTCAGAGCCCGGCCGGGTCCACGTGGCCGGAGCTGCAGCGCGAGGTGACCGGGCGCGCCGCGCGCATCAGGTCGCCAAGCGGCGTGTCCCCGGCCACGATCACCCCGTCCATGTGGATCCAGAGCTCCTGAATGTTGCCGCTCGAGCATTTGAGCCGCACCCGGTCGCCCGCACCCGCGCCGAAGCTGTCGTCGAAGGCCGCGCGGATCTCCTCGAGCGTGATGCGCGCGCCGATGTTCGCCTCGAAGAGATCCTGAACGGCGGAGGCGTTCAGCTGCTCCATGAGCCAGAGCGTGTCGTCGTAATACTCGTCGGCCCCGCCCTCCGCGCCGTAGCAGGAGCCGTGTTTGATCCATTCGTGCCGATGAAGGTTGGAGGCCACGCCGGGCATCACCTCGGCCAACTCCCTGGCGGTGTCGCCATCGGTTTCGGGCTCGGGCAGGCGCTCCCAGCGGCCCTGGTTCACATGGTCTGGGTCGACCCCACACCAGAACGTGCCGTTCGGCTGGGGCCAGAGGCCGTGGATCGAGAAATGGGACGCCGCACGTGGGGTCTCGCCCGCATTGAGCGCGCGGCACTCCGTCTTCCCGCGGCCTGGCGCGGTCTCGCAGAAGGCGGGCTGCCAGCTGGCGACCAGGAGGTTGTCGGTCGACTCCGTCGTCACCGGCGGCAGGGGGTAGCGGCCGCGGTGCGGCGGGCGCCGGTCGTCTGGCGGGGGCGACGCGGTGGCTTGCGCAACGGCATGCACCCCGCAATCCACCGCCACCCAGCGGTCTGGCCCGGCAGCGATCTCCGGCATGCGGATCTGGAAATGCGTGGGCTCCGCCCGGTTCTGGCCCAGAATGTCGTAGGCGCGGCGGATCTCGGTCTCCGGCTGGCCCGCCTCGCGGCTCTGGGCGATCGACCGTCCGGTTGTGCAAGCTTCGAGCGCGATGAAATACCCTCCAAGCGGCTCGAAGGCGGCGGCGGGCTGCCCCGCTAAGGCCGCGAGGGCGAGGGCGAGGGCGGTGACGGCGGCACGGGGCATGGGCGGGCTCCTCTCCAGGTCGGACAACGCGCCTCTTCGGGCGCTCGGATCAGAATACTCCGCTTCGGCATCGGCGATGTGACACCGGTCACCGCCGAGGTCGGGGAGTCGCAAATTGGGATGCACCGGCGCAATCGGCGGGTCCGAAGCTCGGCCGGCTCTTGCCAATCGGTACGGGCATTGCCAGATAGACGGTGGTCCGGCCAAATGGCGCAGCACTGTTGCTCTCAGGAGAAACGTGAACCGGTTCGAGAATATTCGGTGCTTCGTCCATGTGGCCGAACTGCAGAGCGTGACGCGCGCGGCGGAAGCCCTCAGCCTGGCACCCTCCGCGGTCTCCCGCCGCCTCAAGGATCTCGAGCAGCGCCTCGGCGTGCAGCTCGTCACCCGCACCACCCGCCGCATGAGCCTCACGGAAGAGGGCCAGCACTTCTATCGCCGGTGCCAGCAGATCCTGGCCGATCTCGAGGAGGCGGAGGCGGAGATCTCAGACCGCAAGCGCGGCCTTCGCGGGCGTCTGCGCATCGCGGCGCCGTTGAGCTTCGGCGTGGCGCATCTCACGCCGCTTGTCAGCCGCTTCGCAGAGGAGCACCCGGAGCTCACGGTGGATCTCGATCTGTCGGACCGCATGGTGGATCTCGTGGGCGAGGGGTTCGACCTCGCGCTTCGGATCGGCGTGCTGCGCGACAGCTCGCTCATCGCCCGCAAGCTTTGCGACGTGAAGATGCTCGCCTGCGCCTCGCCCTGCTTCCTCCAGCGCTACGGTCGGCCGACGGGGCCTGAAGATCTGCGCGCCCTGCCCGCGCTCTGCTATGCGGGGAGCGACCGGCCGGACATCTGGCGCTACAACGACGCGCAGGGGACCGAGCGGTCGATCCAAGTGCCCATGCGCCTCCGCGCCACCAATGGCGACATGCTGCGGGACGCGGCCATCGCGGGCCTCGGCGTGGTGCTAAAGCCGTCCTTCATCGTGCATGACGCGATCTCGACCGGCGCGCTCGAGGTGATCCTGCGCGACGTGTCCTGGGCCGGCATCGCCCTTCATGTGGTGTATCCCAACACCCGCCATGTGTCGGCCAAGACGCGCAGCTTCATCGATGCGGCCAAGGAGCAATTCGCCCCCGAGCCGGTCTGGGAACGCGAGCTCAATCTCGGCTAGGCGCTGAGGGCGAGTGTTCCGAGGATCTCCGGGATCTTGCTCTTGACCTTGAAGTACCCGGCTGTGGCGTGGGGCCACACAAGGTCGTCCCACTGCCGGCGGAGTTCGACGATACGCACGCCAGCGGCCTCGACGGCCGGCCGCTGTGCCGCGAGCCAATCCTGCGCGGGGCCGACGGGCTGGTAGGGCATAACGATTTGCGTGGCGCCGGCGCGGTGGGCCCAATCCGCGAGCGCATGCGAGCCGAGGGGGTCGAGAATCTCGGCCGCCGGCGCCCCGGCCGCGCGCAGCCGCTCCGCACAGTCCGCCAACGCCGCCGCCTCGAACGCCGCCACGCCATCGGATACGGGGCGGGGGGACCGGCCGGCGGAGGCCGCCAAGGTTGCGACGCCCGCGAGATCGCTGCGGGCGAGGCCGAGATCCTCCGGCCGAAGATCCTCCTCGGTCACCAAAAGCGCGGTGGGGCGGGACAGATCCTCCTCCAGCGGCAGGCGTGGCGGCGGGGCGGGCGGCAAAGGATCGGGGTCCACCAGCGCCTCGGCGCGATCTGCCAGCTCGCGCTCGTCCGGCGCGAACCGGCCCTTGGTGAACTTGGCGATGTTCCAGGCTTGGGCCTGGTAGGTCTTGCCCTTGGTGTGGAGCCCCGCCACCCAGCGCCAGCCGAGCGTGTTGGAGGCGGGGCACCCGTCGAGCAGGTGGCGGAGGAAGAGATCTGCCCCCAGGCGCCAGGGAAGCCGGAGGGTGAAGACCCAGATCGAGGCAAACCACATCCGCGCGTGGTTGTGGAGATAGCCGGTCTCGACGAGTTCCTCCGCCCACGCGTCGAAGCAGTCGAGCCCGGTCCGCCCCTCCTCCGCCTCGCGAAGCCGCTTCGCCAGGCCCCGGTTGGCCGCCACCTCGGCAAGGTCCCGCTCAAGCCCGCGGCGGTAGGCGTCCCACACCCCCGGACGCCGCTCCAGCCAGCCGCGGAAATAGCTCCGCCAGAACACCTCCTGGATGAACTTCCCCGCGCTCGACGGTGAATGGCGGGCCAGGGCAGCGGCCACCAGCTCCGCCTCCGTCACCATGCGCCGGCGCACATAGGGCGAGAGCCCGGAGACGCCGCTGTGCTGACCGGGGCCGAGGTCGTAGTTCCGCCGCTTGGCGTAGGCCGTGCCCATCGCGGGGGCGAACGCCTCCAGCCGCTCCAGAGCGGCGGCACGGCTCGGCGCGAAGGCCGGCGCAGTGGGCATGTCCATCTCGGGTCTCCTCACCAATGGCGGGTTCCGGGCGGGCCCTTGAACGGGCCGGCGACGCGGCTCGTGATCCAGCCGCCGTAGAAATCGCCCTCCTGGGCCCGCACGCGCTCGTCGCCCAGCCAGGCTTCGTCGACCCGACTTGCGTAGAACGCGACATGCCCTTCGATGGCCGCGAAGGGACGGGCGATGCGCGGGTAGCACCAGGCCGCGCGTCCTGAGATCCGGCCGCCCACCTCAAGGTCGAAATAGCGCGCCGGGCCCTTGAACTCGCAGACGCTCGCGCCGGCAGCGGGGTGGAGGACGCCGGCGCGAATGTCCTCGGGTGGGATGTAGTAGACCGGCGGGTGGGAGGTTTCGAGCACGCGGTGCCCACGGATCGTGTCGGCCACCGTCGCTCCCGCAAACACCACGCGAAGACGCTCGGCCACAGGCTCGAGCCGCGGCGGACGCGGATAGTCCCACACGCTTTCAGGCTCGCTCACGCCCGGCCCCCGAAACGCGGCAACCAATAAGGCACCCGCGCCCGGTAGGCCTCGAAGCGCGCCCCAAAGATCCGCTCGAAGCGCCGTTCCTTGAGCCGGGGGCCAAGCACGCAATAGGCCGTGAGCGTCACGGCAACCGCGAGCTGGTCCGGCGTCCAGGTCGGCACGGTCCAGAGGGTGATGGCGAAAGACACATAGATCGGCTGGCGCACGAGGCGGAAGAGGCCGGTCTCCGGCATGTCCGGAAACACGGGCTTGCGGCCGCGCAGGAGGGATGTCCACCCGAGGAGGCCGGACTGGACCTCGACCCCCGCATCAACCGACGCCTTGAGGAGGAGGAGCCACGCCGAGGCGTAGAGCGCGCCGAACGCCCAGAGCGCCCAGCCCTCCGCTTGCCACCAGACGATGCCGGAGGGGGTCCAGAGCGCGAAAAGGAGGAAGATCTGCACCGAGGCGAGGATGACATAGGTGGTCGTGGCCAGGGTGGCGCCATGGGGCGGCGGAGCGAGGGCGGCGAGCCGGCGCCGGCCCCAGCCCGAAAGAAGGAGCGAGTGGCCGAGCGGAAACTGGAGAAGGAGGAGCGCGTTGGCGGCCCAGCTCCAGGGCTCCGGCACCGTTCCGAGCGACCGGCTCATGCCAAACCACATAGCCAGGATCATCGCGGTGACGCCTGCCAGGAACAGCCCGTGGCAAAGCCCGCCATAGGCAAGGGCGAGGAGAATCCGGGCGGGCATTGCGGGACGAATACTCATGTGCGCGGAGCTAAGCCCGGGCGCCCGACTGTCCAGCCCCTCCGCTGCGTCAGGACGGCGCGAGTGATCCGCCAGGGCCGTCGGCACGTACATGGGAAAAATGCCCACACACAGGAGCCCTCCATGACGTCTTTCACCGGGCGCCTCGCGGCGCTGGCCCTCGTCGCCGCGGCCGCAGGCTGCACCGTCTTCGGCGGCAAGGCGGCGGAGGAACCGCCCTACCGCGTCGTCGCCGAGGACCCGCCCTTCGAGATCCGCGACTACGGCGCCATCGTCGTGGCGCGGACCGAGGTGT
>CAYXPI010000101.1:0-13237 GCA_964467005.1 uncultured Limibaculum sp.
GCCATCTCCGCCAGCTGACCCGAATGGCCGGCGACAACGATGCAGAGCTTGTCGCAGGTGATCGGGCCGCGGGTGGTCTGCACGCCTTTGACGCGCTGATTCGGCCGGTCGATGCCGGTGACCTCGCATTTCTGGATGATGTCGACGCCGAGCGCCGCCGCCGCCCGGGCATAGCCCCAGGCCACTGCATCATGCCGCGCGGTGCCGCCCCGGGGCTGCCAGAGCCCGCCGAGCACGGGATAGCGCGGCCCCTCGAGATTTATGATCGGGCAGAGCTCCTTGATGCGCTCGGGCCCGACGAGCTCGGATGCGATGCCGGCCAGGCGGTTGGCATGGGCCGTGCGCATCCAGGCGCGGTGCTCGTGCTCGGTCTGCGCCAGCATCAGCACCCCGCGGGGCGAGAACATGATGTTGAAGTTGAGCGCCTGGGAGAGATCTTCGTAGAGGCCCCGCGAGAGCTCGTAGATCGCGGCCGAGGGCGGCTGGAGATAGTTCGATCGGATGATCGTGGTGTTGCGCCCGGTGTTGCCCCCGCCGAGCCAGCCCTTCTCGAGCACCGCCACATTGGTCACGCCATGGTTCTTCGCGAGGTAGTAGGCCGTGGCGAGCCCGTGGCCGCCCCCGCCCACCACGAGCACGTCGTAGTGGGTCTTGGGCTCCGGATCGCCCCAGGCCTTCTCCCACCCCTGATGGTAGCGCGCGGCCTCGCGGGCGACGGCGAAGGCGGAGTAGTGTTTCATCGGTCGGCTCCCATGGGCGACATCGGTCGTGCTTAGGGTGCCGGATAGGGCGGCCGATCTCAAGCCGCTCGGGCGAAAGCGCCGCTCCCGCGCACGCATGCGACAGCCTGGACCGGCGCGGGGCGCCTGCGCCCGTTGCGGCCGGCGCATCGGCTCGCTAGGTGCTAGAAAACCGGGAGGCCGCGACCGATGATCGACTTTGTCCTTGCCGCCGCCGCGCTCGGGGCGCTCACCGCGCTCGCGGTCGTCTTCCCGCTCTGGCGCGGCAGCCAGCGCGAGGCAAGCCGCGCGGCGCGCGACGCCGCGATCTTCCGCGATCAGCTCGACGAGTTGGAGCGGGACCGGGCGCGCGGGCTCATCAGCGAGGCGGAGGCGGCGGGCACCCGGGCCGAGATCTCGCGGCGCCTCATCGCGGCGACCCAGCGCGCGGAGCGGAGCGGCGGCTTCGGCGCGGCCCCCCGGGCCCGCTCGCGGAGCCTTGCGGCCGCCGGTCTTCTCGCCGTGCCGCTCTTGGGGGCGGCGGTCTATCTCTCCACCGGCGCGCCCGGATACCGCGACACGCCCTTCGCCGAGCGGACCGCCGCCGAGCGCCGGGCGGGGGTCGCCGAGCTTCCGGGCCAGCGGATGGGCCAGGCGGAGGCGGAGGCCGCGGCCCGCGCCGAGGGGCGGCTGCCAAAGCCCGAGATTCGGGGTGGGGCGGACCCCCGCGCGGCGGAGGTCGCCGCGCTCGCAGCGGAGGTGGCCGGCGATCCCGAAGCCGTGGAGGCGCGCGGCCATCTCGCCCAGGCCTACATGCAGCGCGGGCGCTTCGCCGAGGCCGCAGCGCTCTATGGCGAGATGATCCGCCTCCTCGCGCCCCGGGTCGAGGGCGGGCTGTTCACCGCCCGGGCCGAGGCTCTGGTGCTGGCTGCGGGGGGATATGTGTCGCCGGAGGCCGAGACGGCGCTCCGGCGGGCGCTTCGGGTCGACGCGCGGGACCCCGTTGCGCGCTACTACGCCGGCCTCGCCATCGCGCAGCAGGGCAACGCGCTGCAGGCGGTGGCGATCTGGGAGGAGCTCGAGGCCGAGGCACGGCCGGACGATCCCTGGCTGCCGCTGGTCGAGGCCGTGCTCGCCCAGGCGCGCGCCGCGGGGTATGGCGGCCGGCCGCGGGACCCAGCGGTCGCGGCGGTGCAGGAGATGTCGCCCGAGGAGCGCGCGGCCTTCATGGCGGAGCGGATGGCGTCGCTCGAAGCGCGGCTCACCGACGAAGGCGGTACGGTGGAGGACTGGGTGATGCTCATCCGCTCCTACCAGCGCTCGGGGCGGCAGGAGGATGCGCGCCGGGCCTACGCGCTCAGCCAGAGGGCGCTCCGCGGCAGCGAGGCGAGCGCCGTGCGCGAGCAGGCCCTCCTGATGGGCGTGATCTCGGAGTGAGCGCGCCGATTCACGAGGATGTGACGGCGCTCGCCGGCCGGCCGGGGGCGCTCATGGGCCTCGATCTCGGAACCCGGACCATCGGCGTCGCGGTGTCGGACGGCCTGCGCCTCGCCGCGAGTGGACTCGAGACCATCCGGCGCACGAAGTTTCGCGCCGACGCCGCGCGACTGGCGGAAATCGTGGCCGGCCGCGGGATCGTCGGCGTGGTGCTCGGCCTGCCCCGCAACATGGACGGCAGCGAGGGCCCGCGCGCCCAGTCCACCCGCGCCTTCGCCCGCAATCTAGCGGGCGCCCTGCCCGTCGCGATCGCGTTCTGGGACGAGCGGCTCTCGACCGTCGCCGTCGAACGTGCCCTGATTGCGGCGGATTCGTCTCGTAAACGTCGCGCCGAGGTCGTCGATAAGCTCGCGGCCGCGTACATCCTGCAAGGCGCGCTGGACCGGCTCGCCGCTTTCAAAGGACCCGACGCATGACCGACGACCTCACGCCCCTCTGGCGCCGCGACGAGATCGAGTCCCCCTGCGTGCAGATCTGCATGCTGCATCCGGAGACCGGGCTCTGCGTGGGCTGCGGGCGGACCGGCGACGAGATCGGGCGGTGGACGCGGATGGGCGCGGCCGAGCGCCGACGCATCATGGACGCGCTCCCGGGGCGGGTCGCGGCCCCCACGGCGCGCCGGGGCGGTGCCTCCCGCCGCCGAGGCCCCGGGTAACCGCCCGGTCATTCGGACATAGGATGCTACCTTTCGTGAAACGGGCGTGCTAGAGTGCCGCAGGGTGGAGGAAAACGTCGACTGCGTCGCCGTCGTCAGCTTGCAGACAGACAGGACCGACTATGCTGTTTTGGCCTTTCGTGATCATCGGGGCTGTCGTGATCAGTCTCATGGCCGCGAGCAATCAGAGCGCCTCTGCGGCGCAGATGGACCGCGACACCGTCCAGGGTCTCTTCATCGTCGTTCTCATGGGCATCGTCATCGTGACGTTGATCGCCCGGCTCGTGCTGCGGAGCCGGCGGCATGTGTTCGTCCGCTCGCTGGTCTGGACCGGGATCGGCGTTCTGATCGGCGCGGGCTATCTGCACCGCGACCAGGCCGGCTATGTGTGGGACCGGATCCGCGGCGAGCTCGTGCCGAGCCTCGCCATCGTGCACACGCCAGGGGAGGTTGAGCTCCGACGGGCGTGGGACGGGCATTTCCGCGCCGATGCGCGGATCAATGGGCGCCCGCTTCGGATGATGGTCGACACCGGCGCCTCCATGGTGCTCATCCCCTTCGAGCGCGCCGCGGCCATCGGGATCGACCCCGAGCTTCTCCGGTTCTCCATGCTGGTCTCCACCGCCAACGGGACGACGACGGTCGCGCCGGTGCGCCTCACCACCGTGCAGGTGGGGCCCATCGTGGTGCGCGACGTGGAGGCGGCGGTCGCCCGTCGAAACCGCCTCGCGACGCCGCTTCTCGGCATGAGCTTCATCGAGGAGATGACCGAGACGACCTTCCGCGGCGACCGCTTGCTCCTCCGTCACGGGACGGCGGACCCGCGGGCCTGGGTGCTGAAGGGCGGGCCCGAGGGTGGCGCGAGCCTCGAGCGCCCCTGACCCGGCCTCAAGGATCGGAGAGCCACCAGCCCGGCCCCCGCCCCGGCCGGGGATCCGGGCGAAAATAGGCGATGGCGCGGGGCGGCCCCGGCGGCGCCTGCCACGGCCCAACCCCGTGAAGCGCAAGGCGGTGGGCCAGCACGGCCTCCCCCGGACGCGCCTGGATCTCCACCCGCCGGCAGCGGTCGAACGCCTCGCGCCGCGCCGCCTGATAGGCCTCGGTCACATCCTCCGCGGCCCAACTCTCGGGCGGGATGCCGGCCAACCGTGCGCGAAAGGCGCGGCGCATCACCTCCTGCGACCCCTCCCAGAGGACGAAGGGCGCGGCCCCCGGGGCGCTCTCGCCGAGGGGCAGGCCGAGGAGGAAGCCGTGGACCTCGCCGAGGCTCCGGCGCCGGTCCGCGTCCCGCAAGAGCCCGTCGACATGGGCCGCGTCCCGCCGGAGGCGATAGCCGAAGGCCGCTTCCGTCTCCCCGTCCCAGGGCTGAGGGTAGCCCGGATAGCACACCGAGATCTGCGCCCGGTCCCATGCGAGCTCCGCGAGGCCAAGACGGTCGGCCACGAAATCCACCGCCCGGCCGGCAAGCGGCGGAACCCGCCCCGGCACGCCGCCATCCGCGCCGTTTGGAAAAACGTTGACGCCGGCAAACCATGTGCCCCCGCAGCGGAGCCAGGCGGCCCGCTCGCTCGGATCCTCCGCCAGGGCCAGGGCGATGGGGGCCGCCGCCGCCACCCAGGCCGAGACGACCGGTTCGGCGGGAAACACCGTCCACCCCCGATCGAAGAAGTCGGCCGCGTGGTCCCGCGCCGTCATTCCGCGGCCCGCGCGGGCTCCGGGGCGATCGCGTCCAGCGCGGCGAGAAGAAGCTCCGGCCCGGCCCCAGGCCGCCCTGCGCCGTCGGAGAGCATCCGCCGCCAGTGGCGCGCGCCCGGCCGGCCGGCGAAGGCGCCGAGCATGTGCCGGGTGATCTGGTGGAGGCGCACGCCTCGCGCGCGCTCCCGCTCGATATAGGGCAGCATCGCGCGCACCGCCTCCGCTGGGCCGATATCGGGGCCAGGCGCGCCCCAGAGCCGCCGGTCGGCCGCGCCGAAGATCCCCACGGGATCGTGATAGGCCGCGCGGCCCACCATTACGCCGGGGAAATGCTGGAGATGGTCCTCCACGGCGTCGAGGCTCGGCACGCCACCGTTCAGCACGACCGTGAGCTCAGGCCGCGCCGCCGCCACTCGGCGCACGAGCGCGTGGTCGAGGGGCGGCACGCTGCGGTTCTCCTTCGGGCTCAAGCCCTGAAGCCACGCCTTGCGTGCATGGACGACGAACACCCGCACCCCCGCCTCCGCGACCGTGTCGAGAAAGCCCGGCAGCGCCGCCTCCGGGTCCTGCTCGTCCACCCCGATCCGGCATTTCACCGTGATCTCCGGCCCCCGCGACCCTGCGGCCTGGCGCATGGCGGCGCAGCAGCGGGCGACGCGCGCGGGCTCGCGCATCAGGCAGGCCCCGAACGCACCGGACTGGACTCGGTCCGAGGGGCAGCCGACATTGAGATTGATCTCCGCGAAGCCGAAGGGCCGTGCCATCTCCACCGCCCGGGCGAGCATCTCCGGATCCGAGCCGCCGAGCTGGAGCGCCAATGGGTGCTCGGCGGGGTCGTGGTCCAGCAGCCACTCCGCCTGTCCGAGAACGAGGCCCGACGCGGTCACCATTTCCGTGTAGAGGAGCGCGTGGCGGGACAGGGCGCGGTGGAACCGCCGGCAGTGGCGGTCGGTCCAGTCCATCATGGGCGCCGCAGAGAGGCGGCGGGCGCGGTGCAGGTCAGAGAGCGACATGACGCGGAGGTAGCGGCTCCGGCGCCCGAGGTCCAGGGCGCGCGCTCACTCCACGCGGATGAACCTGGGCACCGCGAGCTCGGGTTCGTCGTCCTCCGCCTCCGCGTCGTCCTCCGCGAGGCCGGTGTCCTCGCCGTCCTCTTCGCCCGGGCCTTCCACGCCGGACTGATCGGCCCCCGCCGCGTCGCGGCCCGATTGGTCGATGCCCGCCCGGTCCTCCCCCGCGCCGTCGAGCCCGCTTGCATCCACGCCGGCGTCGTCCTCGCCGCTCGTGTCCAGCGCGGTCTCCGGCGTGATCTCCTCCGCGCCCTGGCCCTCACGGCGCGATGCGGCCTCGCCGGTGAACACGAGCGCCGTGTCGGGGTCCAGCTCCTCCGCCCGGGTCTGCGGCTCGGCCTCCGCCCAGTCGCCACCCGAATAGGTGTCGATCCCGCGGAGCTCGCCATAGCGCATCTGGCAACGGAAGAGCACGCGGGTCCCGTCCTCCTGCGTGGCCCAGGCGCGCACCCAGCGGCGGTTTCGGCTCTTGCGCTGCGTGATGCGGCTCACCGTGTCGACCGCGTAGGTCTTCTGAAGCTCCTGAAGGCACTGGTCCTCGTTGCTGAGGCGCAGATCCCCCTGCGCCCGCGGAGACGGCGCGACGCCGACCGAAAACAGGGCCACGAGGAGGCCACACATCCAGATGCGCGCGGTCGGGATCATTCGTCTCTCCCAGAATGTTTGCGCGAGTGTAGCACGTCGACCGCGGCGGCGTCAGCGGCCGTCGCGGTCCAGGATCTCGCGAAGCGCGGCCTCCTCCTCCGGCGACAGCGGCGCTTCTGCCGGGGCCGGCTTGCCACGCGCGCGCCGGAGAAAGGCAAGCGCCGCCGCCCCACCCAACAGAAAGAGCACGGGGCCCGCGAGCCAGAGCGCGGCGTTTCCGGCCGTGAAGGTGGGCTTGAGCAGCACATACTCGCCGTAGCGATCGACGAGGAAGGTCTTCACCTGCGCATCCGTGTCTCCCGCGGTGATCCGCTCGCGCACCAGAAGGCGGAGATCGCGGGCGAGGTCGGCGTTCGAATCGTCGATGGACTCGTTGCGGCAGACCAGGCAGCGCACCTCCTTCGAGATCTCGCGGGCGCGGGCCTCCTTCTCCGGATCGGCCAGGATCTCGTCGGGCTGAACCGCGAGCGCCGGCGTGACCAGGAGCGCGAGGGCGAGGAGCGCGGCCCTCATTCCGCGGGGACCGCGGCGGCGCCGCGCCCTTTGCGTCCGCTGACCGCGCCGATGCGGAAGCGCCGGTCGGTCAGGCTCACGATCCCGCCGAGGCCCATCACGAGGCAGCCGAGCCAGATCCAGGCGGCCAGGGGCTTGTGATAGGAGCGCACGGCCCAGGCCTCCCCGTCCTGCTGCCGGTCGCCCAGCACGACATAGACGTCGCGGAGGAGGGTGGAGTCGATCGCCGCCTCGGTGGTCGGCATGCGCTGCACCGGGTAGAAGCGCTTCTCCGGGCACATGAGCACGACGGTCTCGCCATTGCGCGTGAGCCGGAACTCGCCCATCTCGGTCTGGAAGTTGCGAGCCTCCGAGCCCTTGAAGGTGCGCTCGCCCTCGTTGCCGCAGGCGCCCTGGGCAAAGGCGGCGCCCAGCGGCAGCTCGCGCACGCCCACGAATTCGAGCTGATAGGGGCCGACCGGGATCACGTCGCCAGGTTTGGCAAGGCGGATGTCCTCCGTCTCCCAGGCGGTGATGGCGGCGATGCCCATGGCCGTGAGCGCGAGGCCCGCATGGCCGAGCCACTTGCCCCAATCGCCGCGTGGCAGGCCGGCGAGGCGCTTGAGCCCGCCGAGGGCGCCGAGGCGCGCGAAGGCCCCGCGCTCCCACAGCTCGGCGATGGCGCCGAGAAGGAGCCAGGCGGCAAGGGCGAGGCCCACCGGGGCGAGGAGCGCGTGCCCCTCCTGCAGCGCCCACACCGCGCCGCCGATGGCCAAAGCGCCCGCGCCGGCCCACCAGAGCTTGGCCAGCGCCTGGGTGATAGACGCGCGCTTCCACGAGAGCATCGCGCCCACCGGCAGGGCGATGAGCAGGATCACCATGAAGGGGGTGAAGGCGAGATCGAAGAACGGCGCGCCGACCGATATCTTCGCCCCGTCGACGAATTCTCGGAAGAGCGGCGCCAGGGTGCCGATGAACACCACCGCACAGGAGACCGCGAGCACGAGGTTGTTGTAAACGAGCGCGCCCTCACGGCTGACCGGCTGGAACACGCCCTCGGAGCGCATGGAGGGCGCGCGCATCACGAAGAGGGTGAGCGAGCCGAGGATCGCGACGCCGAGGATGCCGAGGATGAACACACCGCGCGTCGGGTCCACCGCAAAGGCGTGCACCGAGGTGATCACCCCCGAGCGCACCAGGAAGGTGCCGATGAGCGACAGCGAGAAGGCGAGGATCGCGAGGAGGATCGTCCACACCTTCAGCGAGGAGCGTTTCTCCACCACGATGGCCGAGTGGAGAAGCGCCGTCGCCACAAGCCAAGGCATGAAGGAGGCGTTCTCCACCGGGTCCCAGAACCACCAGCCGCCCCAGCCGAGCTCGTAATAGGCCCAGTAGGAGCCGAGCGCGATGCCGAAGGTCAGCGCCACCCAGGCCGCGAGCGCCCAGGGCCGCACCCAGCGCGCCCAGGTCGCGTCCACCCGGCCCTCGATCAGCGCGGCGACGGCGAAGGAGAACGCCATCGAGAGGCCCACATAGCCGAGATAGAGGAAGGGCGGATGGAGCGCGAGGCCGATATCCTGGAGGAGGGGGTTGAGATCGCCGCCGTTGAGAGGCGCGGGCTGCAGCCGGTCGAACGGGTTCGAGGTGAAGAGCACGAAGGCCACGAAGGCCACGGTCACCATCGCCTGAACCGAGAGCGTGCGCGCCTTCAGCCCCAGCGGCAGCGTGCGCCCGAAGGCCGCCACCATCGCGCCGAAGAGCGCGAGGATGAGGATCCAGAGCAGCATCGAGCCCTCGTGGTTCCCCCAGGTCCCTGTGACCTTGTAGAGCATCGGCTTCAGCGAATGCGAGTTCTCGGCGACGATGCGCACCGAGAAGTCCGACACCACGAAGGCGTGGGTGAGGGCGGCGAAGGAGATCCCGATCAGGAGGAACTGCGCCATCGCGGCCGGGGCGGCGGTGTGCATCCAGTCCACCCAGCCGCGGCCCGCGCCGTAAAGCGGCACCAGCGCCTGGAAGAGCGCGACGGCAAAGGCGAGGGTGAGCGCGAAATGTCCGATCTCGGCGATCATGTTTGCTCCTCAGCTGTCGGGCTCGGACGGGCGGAAATGGCCCTGCTCTTTGAGCGCGTCGGCCACTTCGCGCGGCATGTAGTTTTCGTCGTGCTTGGCGAGCACCTCGCTGGCCACGAAGGCGCCGTCCCGCATCCGGCCCTCGGCCACGATCCCTTGTCCCTCGCGGAAGAGATCCGGGAGCACGCCCGTGTAGGCAACGGTGATCGCCGCGGTCCCATCGGTCACGTCGAAGCGCACGGTCTCCCCCGCGCCGCGGATCACCGAGCCCTCCGCCACGAGCCCGCCGATGCGCAAGAGCTGGTGGGGCGGGGGCGGGTCCGCCGCGAGCTCCGAGGGGGATTTGAAGAAGGCGATCGTGTCGTCGAACGCCACGGCCACGAGGACCGCCGCCCCCACCGTGAGGGTCGCCGCGACCGCGAGCAACCGGATCCGCTGAGCCTTTTTCGACGCCATGACGCGATCCTCCCTTGTTTTGTCAAAGGTGGGGTGTCCGCCGCGCGGACGCATCGGTCTTAAGTGTCGCATCCCCGAGACGCGCGGCGTTCACCACCGCGTTGACTTGGGCGCCGAGGACCAGCGCCACCCCGGTGAGATAGAAAAAGAGGAGCGTGAGGATCACCCCCGCCAGCGTGCCGTAGGTGAGCGAGTAGGAGGGCGCATAGGCGAGGTAGGTCGAGAGCCCGGTCGCGATCGCGATCCAAAGGACGACGCTGGTGAGGATCCCCGGCCACAGCCGGATCCGCGTCATCCGACGCGAGGGCAGCGTGCGGTGGACCAGCCAGAGCGCGAGCCAGAGGATGGCGAGGCCCGCGCCGTAGCGCACGAGATCGGCCTCGCCGGGGATCTCCACGCCCAGGATCACCTCGACGAGATGAAACCCTATGGGCGCCAGGATGATGAGGAGCGCGAGCGCGCCGAAGACGGCGAACCCCACCAGCACCATGGCCACCGCGTAGAGCCGGTTGACCGCGATGTGCCGCCCCGCGCCCACATCGTAGGCCTTGTCGAAGCCCACACGGAGCGCCTCCACCCCGTTGGACGCCGCCCAGATCGCACCGATGGCCGAGAGGGTGAGCACGCTGCCACGGCGATGGGCCAGCACCTCGAGCACCACGGGCTCCAGCGTCTCGGCGACATGGTCGGGCACCCCGGCGAAAATGGTGTCGAGCGCCTCGTGGCTGTTCTCCGGGCCCACGACGAAGCCCGCGAGCGCCGTGGCGAAGACCAGGAAGGGCAGGAGCGAGAGCATGGCCGAGTAGGCGAGGTAGCCGGCGAGCACCGCGCCCTCGTCGGCGTTGAACCGGCGCCAGACCGCTCGGAGAAAGGGCCAGGCCCGGCCTGTGGCCCAGGCCCTCACGGGAAGAGCGGCGCCGCCATCAGCCCGGTGGTCTCCCCAAAGCCCAGCATAAGATTGGCGTTTTGCACTCCCATGCCCGAGGCGCCCTTCACCAAGTTGTCGAGCACGGCAACCACCGTGGCCTGCCCCGCCTGCCGCTCGCCCGCGACACCGATATGCACGAAATTCGAGCCGCGCACATGGCGGGTGTGGGGCACCTCGCCGAGAGGCAGGACGTGGAGGAAAGGCTCGGGCCCGTAGCGCTCGGCGAGGGCCGCGTGGATCGCCTGCGGATCGCCCTCCACATAGCAGGTGGCGAGGATCCCCCGGTTCTGCGGCAAGAGATGCGCGGTGAAGCGAACCGAGACGCGGCGCCCCGCGGCGCGGGCAAACTCCTGATCGAACTCCGCCAGATGCCGATGGTTGCCCACATTGTAGGCGTGGAAGCCCTCCGACACTTCGCCGTGGAGCATCGCCTCCTTGGCGGAGCGGCCGGCGCCGGAGACGCCCGATTTGAGGTCGATCACGATGCGGTCGGGGTCGATCACGCCGGCCTCGAGGAGTGGGCGGATGGCGAAGATGCCCGTGGCCGCGTTGCATCCCGTGGAGGCCACGATGCGCGCACCCGCGATCCGGTTGCGGTAGAACTCGGGCAGGCCGTAGACCGCCTCTTCCTGCAAGTCGGGCGCCTGATGCGGCCGGCCATACCACCGCTCATAGGCCGCGAGGTCCTCCAGCCGGAAATCCGCGGAGAGGTCGCAGACCCGAGTGGCCGGCGGAAGCGCCGAGACGACCTCCTGCGTGGTGGCATGGGGGAGCGCGCAGAAGACGAGGTCGACGGCCGTGACGTCGATCTCCTCGATCCGCTGGAGGGTGGGGAGCGCGAGGTGGCGAAGATGTGGGAACACCGCCGCCATCTCCTGCCCCGCCCGCCGGTCCGCCGAGAGCGCCGCCACCTCGAGCCCGGGATGCGTCGCGATCAGCCGCACGAGCTCGGCGCCCGTGTAGCCGCTCGCCCCGAGGATGGCGACGCGCGCGCTCATGCCCAGCCCTCGAAGGGGCGGGCGGGCGCGCCCTGGCCGCCGAACTCCGCCGGCTGGCCGAGGGGCAGCCGCGCGCCGTCCGACACCGCGGCGGGGTCGCCGCTCGTGATCATCCGCACCTCGCCGGCTCCGGGGCCGAAGCGGGGGTGGCGCCGCAGATAGTCCGCGAGCGAGGCCGCCACGATCTGCGGTTGGGAGAGGATGCGGGTGCGCCGGGGCAGGGCGGAGCGGAAGGCGTGTGCGACGATGGGGTAATGCGTGCAGCCGAGGATGGCGGCCTCAGGCTCCGGCATCCGCACGGTGAGGCGGCGGGCATAGCCGCGGGCGAGCGCGTCGGCCCGGGCGAGGTCGCCGGCCTCCAGCGCGTCGACCAGCCCCGCGCAGGGCATCGGCTCGATCTCGATCCCGGTCGCGCGGAGGCCGAGCTCCCGCGGAAAGGCGCCGGAGGCCACGGTGGCCCGGGTGGCGAAGAGCGCGACCCGGGAGAGGAGCGCGGGCCGCGCGGGCCCGCGATAGCCCCAGGGCCGGCCGGTCACCGCCTCGATCATCGGCACGAAGACGCCGAGCACCCGCCGGTTGGGCGCACGCGTCGGCAACCAGTCCCGCTGCAAGGGGTGGAGCGCGATGGCCGAGGCCGTGTTGCAGGCCAGGACGACGAGGTCGCACCCCTCCGCGAACAGCCGGTCGATTCCAGCGCGGGTCAGCTCCAGGATGTCGTCCGGCGCGCGCGGGCCGTAGGGGGCGTTGGCGTTGTCGCTGAAATAGACATAGTCGTACCAGGGCAAACGCGCGCGCACGGCACGCAGCACCGTGAGGCCGCCGAGGCCCGAATCGAAAAGGCCGATCGCCATGGCTCAGCCGAGATAGAGGCCGTAGGAGACCTTCTTGGGCGGCTTCGGGCTGAGGCGATAGGTCTCCGCACGGAGGTAGTCCATGAGCGCGCGGCTGTCGCCGGCCCGGGCGCGGATCTCCTCGCGCGGCAGCGGCGTGCCGATGTTGACGCGGAGGGGCTCGCCCACCCGGCTCTCAAACTCGTTGATGAGGAGCGCCATTCGCAGCGTGTAGTTGAGATGGCTCGCGAGCTGGAAGATCCGGCTGTTGGCTCCGTCGAAGAACACGGGCACCACCGCGGCCTCGGATTTGGCGATCATCCGCGCGGTGAAGGGCTTCCAGGGCGGGTCCATCGGCCGGTCGAACGGCCGCGCGGCGGTGGACACCGTGCCCCCCGGGAAGATCGCGATGGCGCCGCCGCCCGCCAGATAGCCGAGCGCGGCCTTGCGGGTGGCGATGTTGAGCCGCTGCGCGTCCTTGGTCTCCGAGAAGTCGATGGGCAGGATCACCTCGTCGAGGTCCCGCGCCTTCTTGAACACGGTGTTGGCGATGATCTTGAAATCGCCCCGAGTGATCTGGAGCATGCGGCCCATCGCGAGCCCGTCGAGTATGCCGTAAGGGTGGTTGGCCACCACCACCAGAGGGCCCTTGCGCGGGATGTTGTCGAGCCCGCCGCCCATGAACTCGATGGAGATGCGGTAGCGCTCCTGCATCACCTCCCAGAAGTTCCGGCCCGCCTCCACCTCGCGCTCGTAGCCGCGGGCGAGCCGCAGAAGCCGCGGGCGGCCGGTGACGTTCTCGATCGAGCGGATGAGGGTGCGCCCGGCCCGCGACCGCGCCGAGAACGAGTAGCTGATCTCTTTCGGCGCCGCGCCGGTGCTCAGCTTGGACTGTTGCATCGCCATGCCCTTCCTCCGCCCCGGACACAGGTGATACGACCGTTCCGTGACAAGCGCAATCGGATCTCGACGGGCGCGGCGACACGCCCGCCGGACGGTCCTGGACCGGGACTCAGCGCTTCGAGAACTGGAAGCTGCGGCGGGCCTTGCGGCGGCCGTATTTTTTGCGCTCCACCACGCGGGCGTCGCGGGTGAGGAAGCCCGCCGCCTTGAGCGCGGTCCGAAACTCGGGGTCGTAGAGCGAGAGGGCCTTGGAGATGCCGTGCTTGACCGCGCCCGC
>CAYXPI010000102.1:0-13184 GCA_964467005.1 uncultured Limibaculum sp.
GCGAGATCTGCGACCGCTACGGCGTGCTCCTGATCCTCGACGAGGTGATGTGCGGCATGGGCCGGACGGGGCGCCTGTTCGCCTATGAGGCCGAGGGCATGGCGCCCGATATCGTGACCATCGCCAAGGGGCTCGGCGCCGGCTACCAGCCGATCGGCGCCATGCTTTGCACCGGCCGGATTTATGCGGCCATCGAGAGCGGCTCCGGGTTCTTCCAGCACGGGCACACCTATCTCGGCCATCCGGTGGCCTGCGCGGCGGGGCGCGCGGTGCTCGCGAAGCTCACCGGCGGGCTCGTGGAACGTGTGGCGCCGATGGGCGCGGTGCTCTCGGACGCGCTCCACGCCGCCTTCGGCCAGCACCCCCATGTGGGGGATATCCGGGGCCGCGGCCTCTTCCGCGGGGTGGAGTTCGTGGAGGATCGGGGCACCAAGCGCCCCTTCGATCCCGCCCGGGGCGTCGCCAAGGCGCTCAAGCGCGCGGCCTTCGAGGAGGGGCTCGTCTGCTATCCCATGTCGGGCACGATCGACGGGCGCGCGGGCGACCATGTGCTTCTCGCCCCGCCCTTCATCCTCGACGGGTCGGGTGTGGACGAGCTCGTGACCAAGCTCGCCCGCGCGGTCGACCGGGTGCTGGCCTGAAGCCCCTTGGCCGGGCGCCCGGGGGAGGCTAAGACCGCTCTGGGGAGGGCACGCCCATGCGGATTGTCGGACTGGTGCTTCTCGCCCTCGGGGTCTCGGTGCTCGTGGGCGATCTGGCCGCGTCGGCAGGGGCGGGGCTCCGGCTGCACGCCTTTGGCGAGTGGTGGTTTTGGGCGCATCCCGACAGCCTGCAAGTGGCCCAGCCCGCGGTGCAGCGCCATCTCGTCCCCGAGCTGTGGGACTATGTGATCCAGCCGCTCCTCGAATGGCCGCTGGCGTTGGAGCTCTTGGCGCTGGCCGCGGCGGTCCTCGGCCTCAGCTGGCTCCTTCGGCGTCGCCGCGCGGCCCGCGGCTGAGGCCGCGCCGGCTGTAGAGGCGCCAGCGGGGCGACGCGGCGCGGAGCTCGAACGCCTCCGCGAGATAGGGGCCGTAGAGCCCGAGGAGAAGGCGGAGGAGCGCAGGATCCGTCCCGGCGTTCACGGGCACGAGCGCGTGATCCACCCCGCGGAAGAGCGCCTCCGGCGCCATCGCCACGGTGTCCGAAATCGTGCGCCCGGCATGGAGCCAGGAGTACCCTCCCGGCTGTGGCGGCAGGCCCGCGGGCAGCGCCACGGCGTTTTGGAAGTCGAAGACGAAGAGCGGGCCTCCGGTGACGCCGTCGCGCTTGAGGAGCTCCACCGCTTCGGCCAGGTGGTGGACGAAGGCCGCCTGGGGCGGGGCCATCGGGGCCGCGGCCTCGGGCAGGTCGAGGGCCGCGCGGAGCGCGGGGTCGAGCGGCGCGGGCGGGGCCGGCAGCCGGCCGGAGGCCACGAGATGCACCCGCTCGAGCTCTGGCAGGCCCACCGAGAGCCGCTCGGCCTGGCCTGCCGTCAGCACCACGGCGCTGGCGAGCGCCCAGTTGGCCGCGTTGGGCGCAAGGAAAGCGCCCGCGAGAAGCGCGGGCAGGCGCGCGGCGTCCGTCTCCGTCAGCCGCCGGGCGAGGGCCGCGAACGGCACGACCAGCGTCACCACATGCCGATCCTGGAAATTTTGGTTGAGGATGGCCGCGCCCGAGAGGAGGACGAAGGCGGCGAAGAGGGCGTCGCGCCAGCCGAGGCGCCCGAGGGCCAGGGCCACGCCATAGCCGATGGCCACAAGCGCATATTCGTGGGCCGTCGCCACGGTCTCGCGGAGGAGCGAGTCCCGCACCGCACCCGAGGCCGCGAGCGCTGTGCGCAGATCCGCGATGTTGGCGGAGACGAGGCCGGTGGCGAGCTCGAGCGCGGCGAGGCCGAGGGCTGTGGCCGTGAGTGCGAGGAGCGCCGCGCGCCGCATGCCCGCCTCGAAGATCGCGAGACCGAGGAGGAAGGCCCCGCCGACCGCAAAGAAGCTCGCCTTCACGAGCGCGAGGAAGAGGAGGAGGAGGGCCATGGCCGTGGCCTCGGCCAGATCGCCGGGGCGTGCGCGCGGGATGCCGGCGAGGAAGAGAGCCGTGAGCGCCGCCCAGCCCCAGCGGTTGTAGGGCATGGCGGGGGTGACGCGAAACCCGACCTCCCCGGGCACGAGCGGGATCATCGCCGTGCCCCAGATCACCACGAGCAGGATCACCGCCATCGCGGGCCCCGCGCGGCCGCGGATCAGCACGAGGGCCATGGCCAGCACCCCCGCCGCGACCAGCCAGGAGGCCCATTCGAGCGCCCCGCCGATCCCGCCGGCAAGCCGGGCCCCCCAGGCCGGCAGCGCGTAGGCGAGGGCGCCGAGCGGCGTGGAGAAGTCGCGGCTCGGCCACTGGCCCGCGGCGAGCCGGTGGATCCCGTCGAAAAGGACGAAGACATCGCCCGTGTAGACCGCTGAGACCGTCACCCCAGGCGCCACGAACCACACGAACCCCGCGGCGAGGAGCACGGCGGCGATGAGCGCGAGGCTCCGGGGCGCGGCCTCGGCCGGGGTCACGCCGCGTTCCGGCCCGCGCGCGCGGCCGCCATGGCGCGGCCCACGCGGCGCCCTTCGCGGATCGCGTAGTTGGTGCCGCGGTCTTCGGGATAGATCTGCGCCATCGAGCAGATCTTGAGCCCCGGGCGCGGGCCGTCCTCGGCCGGGATCAGCGCCGAATACCCGCGCTCCACCACGGGCTGGGCCCAGCGTGCGTGCCAGAGATGGTGGCGCCGCACCCAGCCGCGCTCGAAGGCCGGGAACATGCGGGTGAGATGGGGCACCGCGAAGTCGAGCATCGCGTCGGCGTCGAGGGCATAGAGCGGGTCCGTGTGCGGCAGGTATTTCGAGAGATAGACGACGTGGTTGCCGCCATAGCTCTCCGGACGTTCGAAATTCGTGTGCTCGATCACGCCGACAAAGGGGAAGGTCGGGTCGTTCACGTTGAGCCAATAGGTGTCGGAGAGGGAGCGGTCGAGCTCGAGGATGAGGCAGAGATTGGCGAGGTAGTGGATGCGCTCGAGCGAGGCGGTGTAGGCCTCGGGCGCCCAGCCGCGGACCATCTCGGCGATGAGGGGCAAGGCGGGGGTTGCGACCACCTCCTCCGCCTCGAGTGCCCCCCAGGGGCCGGCTATGCGCCAGCCGCTCTCGGCGGGCGCGATCTCCGAGACCGGGGCGCCGAGGCGGATGCGCCCGCCGGCTCGGGCGAGGGCCTCGGCCACCGCCTCGGCCAGCCGCACAAAGCCGCCGCGGAAATAGGCCAGCCGTTCCTCGCCCTTCGCCCCGCGGCTGGAGCCCCGAAGCTTGAGCTTGTTCCAGAACCAGACGGCGGAGACCTCCTCGGCGTAAGGCCCGAATTTGCCGGTGAGGAGGGGCTCCCACACCACCTCGAACACCTTCTTGCCGCCCATGGCGCGGAGCCACTCGGCTGCCGTCCGGTCCTCGAGCGCGCGCCAGTCCCGCACCCGCCGGGCTTGGAGCGCGAGGAGGCCGAGGCGGATCCGATCCGGGAACGGCAGCGGCGTGAAGCGGAGGAGGTCGAGCGGCTTCGAGAGGCGGAAGATCCGGTTGGCGAAGTAGAGGCCGGTGTTGGTCGGGCTCACCTCCACCTCGTCCATGAGGCCGAGCTCGGCGATGAGCTCCATCACCGCCTGGTCGTTGGTGAACCAGTGGTGGTAGAACCGATCCAGCCGCTCGCCCTCGGTCTCGAAGGCCGCGGCGAGGCCGCCCACCGCGCTGTCGGCCTCGAGGAGGGTGACGTCGACGCCCGCCTTCGCGAGCTCGTAGGCCGCGGAGAGCCCGGCGAAGCCGCCCCCGACGACGGCCACCTGCGTGCGCTCGGCGGTCATGGCGCGGGCTCCGGCCGGGGGCGCGGGGGCGCGAGAGCCAAGGCAACCCCGCCCGCGAGGGTGGGCGGCAGCCAGATCATCGCGTGCACGAGAAGGGCATAGGCCGCGGCCGCCGCCGGCGCCTCGCCGACAAGCTTGACCGCTTCGGCCACGAAAAAGTCGAAGGTGCCGATATGCCCCGGCGTGCTGGGGATGAGAGTGGCGAGCGTGCCCACCGGCAGGGCGAGCCAAGCGGCCGCGGGCTCGACAAGCGCCGGGAGCGCGAGGGCGGCCGCCACGAAGACCCCGCCCTCGAGCGCCCAGGCGAGGCCCGACCAGGCGAGGAGCGGCCCCATGGCGCGCCCCCGGCCGAGCGCCTTGAGGATGGTGAAGATGCGCGCCACCAGCGTCTCCAGCTTGGCCCCGATCCCCGGCGCGAGCCGCCCGACCGCCCGCGCGACCGCCCGCGGCAGAGGCTCGAGCAGCCCGGGCGCGAGGAGCGCCGCCAGCACGCCCCCCGCCACGGCCAGAAGCCCGGCGAGCCCGAGGCCGAGGATCCCCGACACGTCGAGCCCCGTGAGGAGGAGCGCGCCCGCGAGCACGGCCAGGAGCGTGAGGAGATCCAAGAGCCGCTCCACGATGAGCGTGGCCAGCACCGGGCCCGCATCCACCCCCAGACGCCGGCGGAAGGCGAAGGCCCGAAGCGCGTCGCCCGCCCGGAAGGGCAGAAGATTGTTCGCGGCGATCGAGACGAAGAAGGGCCCGGCGCAGGCGCCCCAGGTGATGTCCGGGTTTTCCAGCGCCAGCATCCGCCGCCAGCGGGCAATGCGCGCCGCATAGCCGAGGAAGAAGGCGGCGACCCCCACGGCCACCCAGCCGCTCGAGGTGCCGGCGAAGGCCGCCCAGAGCGCCTCCGCCTCCACCTGCCGGGCGAAGAGCCAGACGAACAGGCCCGCCACCGCGAGCCCAGAGGCGACCCCGAGCGCGCGCCGCCAGCTCATCGGCCCCGCACCTCCGCCCGCTCGAAGCCGATCCGCTCGCGCACCACGTAGAGGGGCCGGCGCTTCGCCTCGTCGTAGATGCGCCCGATATACTCCCCGATGATGCCGAGGCAGATGAGCTGCACCCCGCCGAGGAACAGGACCGCGATGAAGAGGAGCGTCCAGCCCTCCACCCAGATGTCGGTGAACATGCGGAGGATGAGCGCGTAGACGATGCCGAGAAGCGCCAGGATCGCCGCCACCATCCCGATCCCGATCGAGAGCTGAAGCGGGCGCGCGGAGAACGAGAGGATCCCGTCGACCGCGAAGCGCACCATCTTGCGCAAGGGGTATTTCGAGACCCCGGCGGCGCGCTCGGCCCGCGCATAGGGCAGCGCGGTCTGCCGAAAGCCCGCCCAGGAGACCATGCCGCGCAAAAACCGGTGCCGCTCGGGCATCGCTTTGAGCGTCTCGACCACGGCGCGGGACATCAGCCGGAAATCGCCCGTGTCGAGGGGGATCGGCACCTCGGAGAGCCGGTTGAGCACCCGGTAAAAGCCGCGCGCGGTGGCGAGCTTGAAGGCGCTCTCCCCCGCCCGTTCGGTGCGCGTGCCGTAGACGACGTCGGAGCCGGCGCGCCAGAGCGCCACCATCTCGGAGACCACCTCGGGCGGGTCCTGGAGATCGGCGTCGATCAGCACCACCGCGTCGCCCTCCGCCGCGTCGATCCCGGCGGTGACGGCGATCTGATGCCCGAAATTGCGGCTGAAGCTCAGGATGCGCAGGCGCGGGTCGTCCGCGGCGCGGGCCTTGAGGAGGGCCAGCGTGGCGTCCGTGCTCCCGTCGTCGACGCAGAGGATCTCGGTGCCGAGCCCTTCCTCGGCCGCCATCCGGTCGGCCAGCCTGGCAAGCCGCGCGAGCGTGGCCTCGATCACCTCGGCCTCGTTGAAGCAGGGCACCACGATCGACAGGAGCCCGCCGCCCGGCGTCCGCGCGTCCTCGGCCATGGGGTCTCCCTGTCGTCCCGCTCCCCTTGGCTCGTAACGGATTTTCGCGCCGCCGACCACCCGAAAGCTCGGCTCAGAGCCCGCCGGCGATCCGCGCGAGGCTGAAGCGCACGGCGTAGGCGTCGTTCACCAGCACCGCCACATCATCCGGCGCCACGGCCGGCAGCACCTGGGCGTGCACGGTGGCGATGCGCGGGGCGTCGAGGGTGTTGACCACCACGGCCACCACCTCGCGATAGGCGGGGGCGAGGTGCTGCGGCACGTAAAAGCCGAAGCTGTTGGAGAGGGTGAGGGCCGTGCCGGTGGCCTCGGGGTCGGGGTTGCGCCAGACCCGGATCCACTGGCCCGGGCGGCGCCCCTCAATGAGCCGGCCGAGCGCCTGCTCCCGTGCCCGGTCGCGTTCGGGCGCGCGGGGGCCGTAGTCGGGCTCGAGGAGGGTCATCGGCAGCGCGAACCCGATGAGCGGGCCCATATCCGACCGGGCCGGCCGGGGCCGCATGGGCACCGAGCCGGGGGCGGGGTGCGCGGGGTCCAATGCTGCGAGGAGCGCCCAGGCCGCCAGATGGGCGCCCATCCCCTCAGCGTGGAAGTTCTCTGGCGGGTACATATGCGGCCGGTCGCGCGCGGCGATCATGAGGTCGAGCGGGTAGAGCGCCGTGAGCCCCTCGGCCCGCATCTCCGCCTCCCAGGCTCGGAGGCGCCCCGCGGGCCCCATCGCGCGGCGGCAGGCGGCGCGGAGCTCCGGCGCGACGGTGGGCGGCAAACGGTCGGCGTAGAGCACGGGCTTGCCCGGCACGAGGAGGAACGCCACCCGGCGTCCGGGTGCGGCCAGGCCCTCCGCCAGGCGCCGGGTGTTGGCCGCAAGCTCCGCCTCCCAGGGCCGGTCGTCGTCGGCGCGCTCGCAGGCCCGGCGGAGGATGACGTGGCGGAGGCGGCCGTCCGCCGTCGCCGCGCCGTTGAAGAGGAGGGGGTCGGCCCGGATGAGCGCGTCCGAGGGCGGATCTCCCAGGACGAAAAAGCGGAGCTCGCCGAGGGCGCGGGTGGCCGCCGCCCGGCCGGGGAGCCGATCGGAGAGGGCGGCAAGGGTGGCGCGCGCCGCGGCGACAGGGGCGCGGGACCAGGCCTCCGCCTCGGCAAAGGGCGCGGGCGCGCGCCCAAGATGGGCCCGGAGCGCGCGGTCGTCGCTCAGCCGCGGGCCGATCGCCGCCGGCGCCGCAAGGAGGCCCGCCGCGAGGACGAGCAGGGCCCGGGCGCCGAGGCTCAGGCGGAGCGGCATCGGCTCCGGGCCGCCCGCATCAGCCGCAATGCGACGTGAAATGCACCGAGCTCGGATTGAGCTGCGAGCACTGGAGCTGGAAGGTGCAGGCGTAGATGTAGCGCGCGCCGTTGAAGAAGTACTGGTCGAGCTGGACCTCGGCGCCGGCCTGGTTCGAGATGCAGCTCACCGCGTTGCTGCCGCCGGATTTGCGGTCGTCGACCGAGTTTCCGGGCACCCGGTTGAGGCAGAGCTGCGAGGCGTTGATCGGCGTGCAGGCTTGGGCCGCGGCGGCGCCGAACGTGGTGGCCAGGACGGCCAGGATGACGAGGGTCTTTTTCATGTCAGTGTCCCTTGTTCGAAAGCGGTCAGAATGAGAGCGACACCCGCGCAAATGCCGTGAAGTCGCGCGGGTACACAGGGTCGAGGACGTCGGCGCCGAAGGCCCGGGCGGGCCGCTCGCGGAAGCCGAATTCCTCGTCGAAGGCGTTGGTGAGCTCGAGGCTCACCACGCCACGCTTGTCGGGCAGGCGGTAGCCGAGCCCGATGGCGCCCAGAACGAAATCATCGGCTTCGCGGCCGAGGCCGTCGTTGTCGATGCTCTCGAAATCCACATAGTCGAGGCCGATCCGCGCGAAGAAGCCGGACCGGTCGAAATACCGAAGCTCCGCGCCCACCTCGGTCACCTCGTAATCGTCGAAATCCCCGTCGAGCGCGGAATTGATGTCGAGCCGGGAGGCGCCGATCCGTGCGGCAAAGCGACGGCCGAGCCGGGCGGTGGCGTAGATCTCGCCCTCCACCTCCTCGGCCGCCACGCGACTGAAGTCGAGCTGCGGCTCCACCCGCCGCCAGGCCCCCGTGCCGCCGAGGGTGAGCCAAGGGAGCGGGCGGATCTCCGCGCCCGCCTGGGCCTGGCGCACCTCCGAGGCCAGCGCCTCGGGCCGGTATTGCGCGAAGCCCGCGACCGTGACGGGCTCGATCCGCTGGTCGAAGAGAAGGGCCGGGGTCAGCGTCTCGGTGTAGGCGGCGCGGAGGTTCAGCCGGTCCGCGATCTCGACGCGGATGCCGCCCTTGGGGCCGAGCACGGTCTTCGTGATGTCCAGCTCGGCCCCCGCGATGGCGCGATCCGGCGCGTTCAGCCGATCGACCCCGAACCCCGCCGTCACCTCGAGCCGGGTGAGTCGCGCGAGGTCCACCCCGTAGGTCGCGTAGCCATAGCCGGTGAGCACGCGCACATCGTCCGAGGTCTCCGCAACGAACGGAGACGCGGGAAACTCCAGGGTGAGGACCGAGTCCCGCACCTCGCGGGTGAAGGCCCCGCCCACCACCGTGGTGACCGGGCCGAAGCGGCCGATATGCTGGCCCTGGAGATCCACGCCATAGGCGTCGGTGTCGGTGACCTCCGGGATCGGGTTGAAAAGCGACGTGTTCACGGTGTCCTCGGAGAGGTCCTGCGTGCGGGCGGTGGCGACGGCGAGGATGTCCTGGTCCGCCCCCAGCCGGGCGTGCAGGCCGACGCGGCCGCGGGTCCGCCGGTCCTCGACCGTGAGGAAGGGACTGTCGGCGGCGAAGTCGAACGAGAGGCTCCGGTCGCCCGAGCGGGTGTCGCGCAGGCCCGCCTCGGCGAAGAGAGAGAGCCCCGGCGCCACCTCGGCCTTGGTCTCGAGCGTGAAGAGCGTGTGGCGGAGCTCGTTGTTGAAACGGTAGCCTGAGGTTCGGTAGACAGTTTGGCCGAGGCCGAGGGACCACCCCCCGTCCGAGGCGGTGAGCGAGACCGCCTCGCCTCCCGTTCCTTGCGTGCCGCCGAAGACGCTCGCGCGCCCCGCGATCCCGTAGCGGTCGAAGAAGGGGGAGTACTCGCCGAAGCTCGCGCGCGCCGGCCCGGACTGGTCGAGGAGCGCAAGATCCGGCTCGCCGATGGCCGCGTCGACCGGCGCGAGATTGGGCGGCGAGAGGAGCCGGGCCTTGAGCGCCGAGCTCGACGCGGCGAAGCTGAGCCCGCTGTCGCCCGCCGCGAGATCCGCCAGCACCCGGTGGGCCGCGCCGTTGGTCGGGTCCTGCTCCACCGCCCGGGCGCCGGCCTGGAGGGCGCTTTCGGCAAAGCCCACGGCGTCGAGCGCGCGCCCGAGGCTCGCCGAGGTCACCGCCCGGTCCTCGCCGAGCCCGCGGGGCCCGCGCAGCACCGCCCGGTCCGGGGCCTTGCGCGCCGCCGTCTCGATCTCCTCCACCGCCTCGAGCGGCCGGTTCGCCTCGAAGAGCTCCGCGGCCGAAAACAGCCAGGCGTTCGGATTGTCCGGATCGAGCTCCTTGGCGAGGTCGAACTGCGCGAGCGCCTTGTCCGAGAGTCCCTCCTCGGCATAGGCGCGGCCGAGCCAGCTGCGCAGATCCCCGCGCTTGGGGTCGAGGCTGACGGCGAGCTCGAGCTCCTCGCGACCGGCGACGAGATCCCCCTGGCGGATCCGGAAGAGGCCGAGGCCGAGGCGGGGCAGCGGCGCGTCGCTGGCCAGCGTCACCGCCCGGTCGAAGGCGGCTTCGGCGGCGGCGTCGTCGTAGAGCGCGAGGGCCGCAAGGCCGAGGATCGCGTGGCCGAGGGCGGTCTCGGCCAGCGCCAGCGAGCGCTCGGCGCTGTCTCGGGCCTCGGCGCGGCGGCCGAGGGCGAGTTCGAGCTCGGCGCGGCGGGCCTGGGCATAGGCGTCGTCAGGCGCGAGCGCCGCGCCGCGGCGGGCCGCGGCCAGGGCGGCGTCGAGCTGGCCCGCGCCCTGGAGCGCGTAAGATCGCGCGATGGCCGCCGCGCCGAAGCCGGGGTCGAGCGCCACCGCCCGGTCCGCGAGGTCGAGCGCCTCGCCAATCCGCCCCCGTCGGGTGGCGACGACCGCGCGGAGCGCGAGCGCCGCGGCGCCGGCCCGCCCGGCCTCGGGAACCTGCCCGAGGAGTGCCTCGGCCCGGTCCGGATCGTCCGCCGCCAGCGCCTCGCGCGCCGCGTCGAGGGTGGGCGCGCGCAGCTCCGCGCCGAGGAGGATCGGGGGGTAGTGGATCGCCCAGTCGGACACCCCGGCCTGGTCGACGAGCAGCGGCCGGAGCGCGGGGGGCAGCCGGTCCGCCGCCGCCAGCGCTGCCCGGTCTCCCTCGGCCGCGAAGCCCGCCTGGCCGGCCGCGAGGGCAAGGGGTCCGCCCGCCGCGCCCGAGAGCGCCACCACGCCTTCGCGCACCAGCACGAGCGTCCCACCCTCGGCCACGGCCACCACCGCTTCGGTGCCGTCGATGCCCGCATTGCCGTAGCGCGTGCCCACATCGAAGAGCCCGCGCACCGAGCTCACGAAGCGCAAAAGGCCGCCGGTCAGCGTGACATCCGCCGCGCCCTCGGCCCGCGCCTCCGGCGGCGCGCCCATGCCGAGGCTGGTGTTTTCGGTGATGCCGATCGTGGTGTCGCGGCCGATCATGCGGATCTCGGCGCGCCCGCCCTCGCCGGTGCTCACGAGATCGCCGGGGCAGAGGCCGGCGCCGAGCGCCAGGGGGCCCGCCGTCGCGGCGCGGGTGAGCTCGACCGGCCCGTCGATCGTCACGGCCAGCGCCACATGCGCCTGCCCTCCGGGGCATGCCGGGAGCGGCTCGGCCGACGCGCCCGTGCCCCAGAGAGCCGTGACGGTCGCGACACCGATCGCGATGCGGCGCATCTCGTCCCCCTGCTCGATGCAAATTGCATTTTCCCACCGCAATTTGTCTCAGCAAACCGACGCGGGCGCAACAAGAAGCGCGGGCGGCTCACGGCGAAAGGCGATGGAGGTGCACGGGCCGCGGGCGCCCGGGCAGGGCGAGCCGGCCGAGATCCTCCGCCTCCGCGGGGTCGGCGCCGGCCTCCGCCATGGCCTCGGCGCTGAGGAGGAGGATGTGCCGACCGGCGGGCGCGATGCCTTTGCCGTGGCGCTCGATGGCGAAGGTGAGGTTCACCGCGTCGCCGAGGGCTTTGTAGTTGGAGCGGCTGCGCGCGCCCACATCGCCGGTGGAGGCGAGGCCCGAATGCAGCGCGAGGCGGAGCGTCAGCCGCCCCTCCGGCGGCAGGCCGGGCAAGGGGCCCGCCCCGTCGACCGCCCGGCAGATCGCGCGCGCGGCGGCCAGGGCCTGCGCCCCGTGCGCCGGCCCGCAGAGCGAGGCGGGGAAGACCGCGAGCGCCCCGTCCCCCGGGAACTCGACGATGAGCCCGCCCTCGCGGTCGATCGGCTCGGCGGCCAGATCGTAGAAGCGCTGCATGAGCGCGCCGTAGGTGTCGGGGGGCAGCCGGTCGGCGAGGCTGGTGGAGCTCACGATGTCGCAGAGAAGGATGCTCACCGGCTCGGTCTGGAGATGGTGGGCCTCGGGCTCCGGCGCGTCGAGGAGCTGGCGGGCGATGCGCCCGGGCGTGAGGCGGCCGACGAGCCGGCGGGTGCGGGCGTAGCGGAGGGCGAGGGCGCCGATGAGGGCCGCGGGCGCCACGATGAGGAGCGGCAGCGCCACCGGAAGCCAGAGCCTGAGGCCCGTGAAGGCCGCCGCCGAGACTGCGCCGTAGCCGAGCGCGAGGGCGGCGATGGCGGTGAGCCCGGCCCGCCCGGCGAGGCGGATGGCGGCGAGGGCCGCCAGCGCTGCGAAGGCCGCGACGATCCCCGCGCCCGCGGCGGGCGCCGGCTTGGCGAGCGAGGCCCCGTGCAGCCGGTTGAGAAAGGCCGTGGCCATGATCTCCACCCCCGCCATGGCACGCCCCGCGCTGCCCGGCACCGGCACCCGGAAATGATCGGGCGCGCCCGGGCTCTCGGGCTCGGAGAGGCCGACGAAGGCCACCCGCCCCTCGAGCCGTCGACCCTGCGGCGCGCCGAGGAGCGTGCGAAGGTCGAGATGCGGGAGGCGCCCCGGGGGCCCGTAGAACCACACGGGCACCGTCCGTGGCTCGGGCCGGGCCGGCAGGGGGTGCCCCGTGCGCTCGACCCAGGCGAGGCTCGCGAGGTCCCGCAGCGTCGGGAACTCGGGCAGGCCCGTCAGATAGCCCTCGAGAAAGCCGCCCGCGGGGGCCTCCACCACGAACATCCCCGTCGCGCGCGCGGCCTCGGAGAAGGCCTGGCGCGGGCTCTCGCGGAGGCGGACGGCGTGCCCCGGGCCGACCAGGCGCTGGTCGATCCGCTCGAAGAGAAGGACGGGCGCGTGGGAGATCGTGGTGGCGAAGATCGCGTCGTCGGGCGTGGTCTTGGCGAAGAGGACGTCGAACACGATGAGTGCCGCGCCCTCGGCCACCAGCCGCTCGACCACGCAGGCGTAGAGCCCGCGCGGCAGGTCGCCCGCGCTGTGCGCCTCGGCAAGGGCGGCTTCGGCCCGCGGCAGGAGGCACCGGGCAAGCGACGGCGCGACGGCGCCGTAATCGGGCGCGTGAAAGCGCAGCCAGTCCACCGATCGGCGGTTGACCGCGATCACCACCGCCTCGTCCGGCACCGCCACCGGCCCGCGCACCCGGTAGAGAAGGCCGAGCCCCAGATCCCGCTCGAGCCGCTGCGCCGCGGGGGTGAGCGCCAGGAGCGCCGTGACCCCGCCAAGAAGGGCCGCCAGGAGCGCCGCGCGGAGCCCCCCCATGCCGCTCACCCCGCCGCGACGCCGAGATGCCGGTCCGCGAGCTCCGGGGTGAGGGCGCCCGACGGGCCCTCCCACACGCTCTGCCCCCGCTCGAGGAGGACGCAGGTGTCGGCCAGCGCCAGGATCTCGCGCACGGTCTTGTCGACCACCAGGATCGCCTGCCCCCCCTCCTTGAGCCGCCGGAGCGCGGCCCAGATCTCGGCCCGGATGGCGGGGGCGAGGCCCTCGGTCGCCTCGTCGAGGATGAGGAGCTTGGGGTTGGTCATGAGCGCCCGGCCAATGGCGAGCATCTGCTGCTCGCCGCCCGAGAGGGTGGCCGCCCGCTGGCCCCGCCGCTCGGCGAGCCGGGGGAAGAGCGCCTCCACCCGCGCCCGGTCCCACGGCCCCGGGCGGGCGCTGGCCATGAGGTTCTCGGCCACGCTCACGGGCGCGAAGCGCCGCCGCCCCTCGGGCACGCGGCCGAGCCCCCG
>CAYXPI010000103.1:0-13019 GCA_964467005.1 uncultured Limibaculum sp.
GCGCGGCGGACGATCTGGCACGCGGGCGCTCCACCTTCATGGTGGAGATGGTCGAGACCGCGGCGATCCTCAACCAGGCAGGGCCGCAGGCGCTGGTGGTGCTCGACGAGATCGGGCGGGGCACCGCGACCTATGACGGGCTCTCCATCGCCTGGGCCGTGCTCGAGCATCTGCACGACGCCAACCGGTGCCGCGGCCTCTTCGCCACGCATTACCACGAGCTCACCGCCCTGTCGGATCGGCTGGAGAAGGCGGCGACCGTCACCGTCGCCGTGCGCGAATGGGAGGACGGCATCGTCTTCCTGCACGAGATCCGGCCCGGCCGGGCGGACAGATCCTACGGCGTGCAGGTGGCGCGGCTCGCCGGGCTGCCGGAGCCGGTTGTGGCACGGGCCCGCGAAGTGCTGGAGCGGCTGGAGGCAAGCGACCGGGAAGGGGCGCGACCGGACCTCTTCGACGGGCTTCCCCTCTTTGCGGCCGCCCCACGCGCGCCGGTGTCCGCGCCATCGGCCGTCGAGACCCGTCTGCGCAAGATCGAGCCCGACGACCTGACGCCAAGGGAGGCGCTCGAGCTTCTCTACGCGCTCAAATCCGAATTGCGGGGCTGAACCGCGGGCCGCGGGCCCTCCGGCCGTGTGAGGATGAACACCGTCACGGCCAGGAGCGTCGCCGCCTGCGCCGCCAGCACCACTCCGGAGACCCCGACGGCCAGCGACAGGCCGAAGCTCGCCGCGATGGTCGCGAGCGCGAGGCGCTTCGCGCTCGCCGAGATCGCGCCGTGCACCCGCCAGTCCTCGATCGCGGGGCCGAAGCGGGGATGGGTCAGTAGCCAGGCGTGCAGCCGGTCCGAGCCTCGGGCAAAGCAATAGGCCGCGAGGAGCATGAACGGCACGGTGGGCACGAGGGGTAAGACAGTGCCAACCACGCCCGCGCCGAAGGATGTCCACCCCGCCGCTACCCAAAGGACCCGTGCCATGCGCGCCTCCTATGCTGCTCTCTCATATGGGGCGGCCGCGGCCTCAGGCGAGGAGGTCCGTGAGCACGCGGTCGAGAAGGAGCCGGCCCCGGGCCGTCGCGGCCACCCGGACGCCCGCGCGGGCGATCATCCCATCGGCCTCGAGCGCCGCCAACCGCGCCTCGGGCAATGGCCGGCCATGGAGCCGGGCCACCCGCGCGAGATCCGCCCCCTCCGCGAGCCGCAACGCCATGAGGAGATACTCCGTCGCTTGGTCCTCGCCGGAGAGCGGCGCCTCCGCCGCGAGCCCGTGGCCCGAGCGGCCCACCGCGGCGATCCAGGCGGCCGGGTCGCGCACGGTCTCGGTGGCCCGACGCCGCCCATCCGGCCCCGTGATCCGACCATGGGCGCCGGGGCCCGCGCCCGCATAGTCTCCGTAGCGCCAATAGACGAGATTGTGCCGGCTCTCCGCCCCAGGCCGCGCGTGGTTCGAGATCTCATAGGCAGGGAGGCCGGCCGCCGCCGTCATCGCCTGGGTGCGCTCGTAGAGCTCGGCCGCGGTGTCCGAGCCCGGCACCGGCAGCTTCCCGCGGGCATGGAGCTCGGCAAAGCGCGTTCCGGGCTCCACGGTGAGCTGGTAGAGCGAGAGATGGTCGACTGCGAGCGCGAGGGCGCGGGCGAGCTCCGCCTCCCAGGCCCCGAGGCTCTGACCCACGCGCGCGTAAATGAGGTCGAAGCTCACGCGGGCGAAGGACGCGCGCGCGACCTCGAAGGCCGCCACCGCCTCCGCCGAGGTGTGGGTGCGGCCGAGGGCCTTCAAATCGGCGTCGTCGAGGGCCTGCACCCCGAGGGAGAGCCGCGTGACCCCCGCCGCCGCGTAGGCCCGGAACTTCGCGGCCTCCGCGGAGGTGGGGTTGGCCTCCAGCGTGATCTCCGCCCCGGGCGCAAGCCCCCAGAGACGGTCGACCGTCTCGATCAGGCGGGCCACGCCCGCGGGCGCCATCAGGCTGGGCGTGCCGCCGCCGAAAAAGAGCGTGTCGGCCCGCCGGGGGCCGGTGCGCGCGCGCATCGCCTCGAGTTCGCGCTCCAGGGCCGCGGCCCAAGCACCCTGGTCGATCTCGCGCCAGACATGGCTGTTGAAGTCGCAATAGGGGCATTTGGCGAGGCAGAACGGCCAGTGGACATAGACGCCGAAACCGCCTGCCCGCCAGTCCGCCTCCGCCGTCGCGACCTCCGCCCTCATGGCTTGCGATGCGCGAGGAGCACCCAGCCGAGGCCGAGCGCGCCGCCCAGAAGCGCCGCCCAGTTGCCGAGCCAGAGGCCGAACGCCACGGCACCGCCGAAGAGCGCCAGAAGCGCCCAGGCGTTGCGCCGAGCGTAGGCCTGGCGCGCGGCCTTCCGGTCAGGCCCCCGCTCAGCCATTGCGGCCCGGGCGAAAGGCGGTCACCTCGATCTCCACCTTCATCTCCGGCGCCACGAGCCCGGCCACCACCATCGTCGCCGCCGGGCGGATCTCGCCGAGGGCGGCGCGGAGCGCGGGCGCAATCTCGGCCTGCACGCTCGGATCGGTGATCGTGTATTGGACGCGCACGATATCGGCCATCGCAAAGCCCGCCTCCGCGAGCGCGGCCTCGATGGTGGCGAAGGCGTTGCGCGCCTGGGCCTCCGCGCTCTCGGGCATCTCCATCGCGCCATAGTCGTAGCCGGTCGTGCCGGCGACGAAGCACCAGTCCCCCACCGCAACGGCCCGGGAATAGGCGAACTCGGCCTCGAAGGGCGATCCGGTGGACAGGGTGCGGCGGCTCATGGCGGCTCCTTTCGCGCAGAAGGGTAGAGCGCCCCCGGCCTCAGCCCACCCGGGCGAATCCGGCGGCGACGAGGCTCTTGAAGGCCCGCGCCCTGTGCGAGATCGCGTGCTTGGCCTCGGGCGCGAGCTCCCCGAAGGTGCGGCTTTGCCCGTCGGGCAGGAACATCGGGTCGTAGCCGAAGCCGCGGTCGCCCCGCGGGGGCCAGACGAGCTGGCCCTCCACCCGGCCCTCCACCACGGTTTCCGCACCGTCTGGCCAGACGAGGGCGAGCGCGCAGACGAAGGCCGCGCGCCGGGGCGCCGGCACCTCCTGGGAATCGAGGATGGTCCAGACCTTCTCCATCGCCTGGGCGAAGTCCCGGCCCGCGCCGGTCTCGGCCCAGCGGGCGGAGTAGATGCCGGGCGCGCCGCCCAGCGCCTCGACCGCGAGGCCGCTGTCGTCCGCCAGCGCCGGCAGACCGGCGCGCTCGGCCGCCGCGCGGGCCTTGAGCCGCGCATTGCCGATGAAGGTCGTCTCGGTCTCCTCAGGCTCCGGTAGGCCGAGCTCCACGGCCGAGACCGCCGCAACGCCCAACGGGCCCACGAGATCCGCGATCTCCCGGAGCTTTCCTGCGTTGTGGCTCGCCACCACCACGCGGTCGCCCGGGCCCACGCGCCGGGTCATGCCCCATGGGCCGCGACGGCGGCGCGCTGGGCCTCCACGAGCTGGGCGATGCCGGCGCGGGCCAGGGCCAGCATTCGGCCGAATTCGTCCTCCGAGAAGGTCGCGCCCTCGGCCGAGGCCTGCACCTCGACGATCCCGCCCGCCCCGTCCATCACGAAATTGGCATCCGTGCCCGCCTCCGAATCCTCGGCGTAATCGAGGTCGAGCACCACCTGGCCGTTGTGCAGACCGCAGGAGATCGCGGCGATGGGCTCCCGGATCGGGTTCTCCAGCACCTCGCCGGCCTTGACCAGGCTCTGCCCCGCGAGCCACAGCGCCACCCAGCCGCCGGTGATCGAGGCGGTGCGCGTGCCGCCATCGGCCTGGAGGACGTCGCAATCCACCACAATCTGGCGCTCGCCCATCACCACCCGGTCGAGCGAGGCGCGCAGGCTGCGCCCGATGAGCCGCTGGATCTCCTGGGTGCGCCCGGTCTGCCCGTTCTTCGCCTCCCGCCGATTCCGCGTGGTGGTGGCGCGCGGCAGCATCCCGTATTCCGCCGTCACCCAGCCGAGGCCGGTGTTGCGCAGAAAGGGCGGCGCCTTGGCATCCACGCTCGCGGTGCAAAGCACATGCGTGTCGCCGGCCCGGATGAGCGCCGAGCCCTCCGCGTGCTTGGTGGCGCCGATCTCGATGGTGACGGGCCGAAGCTCGTCGGCCGCGCGGCCTGATGGACGCATCTGAATCTCCCCCTCGGGTGGTGGGGCACCGATAGCTCGGCCCGACCGGCGGGTCCACCCGCTTGGCCCCACCAATTGACGAGCCTCCCGCCCGGGCTTACCTCAGGCGCGAGGGAGATCGGAGAGCGCACCCGTGGCAGAGCAGACGCCGTCGCTCGCGGATTTGAACGATCGCAGCCGGACCATCTTCGCGCGCCTCGTCGAGACCTATCTCGAAAGCGGGGCGCCCGTGGGTTCGCGTACCCTCTCGAAATCGCTCGAGCTCGGGCTTTCTCCCGCATCCGTGCGCAATGTGATGCAGGACCTCGAGGAGCTCGGCCTCCTCGACAGCCCGCATGTGAGCGCCGGGCGCGTGCCGACGGAGCTCGGTTTGCGCCTCTTCGTCGACGGGGTGCTGGAGCTCGGCGACATCTCCCAGGAGGAGCGGGACCAGATCGAGGGGGCCTTCGCCACGCGCGGGACCGACATGGCCGCGATGCTCGACGAGGCGGGCGCGCTCCTCTCCGGGCTCTCCCACTGCGCGAGCCTCATCGTGGCGCCCAAGCATGAGAGCCCGGTGCGCCATCTCGAGTTCATCCAGCTCGGCGACGGGCAGGGGCTCGCGGTGGTGGTCTTCGAGGACGGGAGCGTGGAAAACCGGCTCTTCGACATCCCGCCGGGGCTCGTGAGCTCGGCCATGCGCGAAGCGGCGAACTTTCTCAACGCCCATCTGAGGGGCCACACGGTGCAGAGCGCGCTGGCCCGCATGGACGATCTCATCGAGCGCCGCCGCGCTGAGCTCGACGACCTCGCCGCCTCCCTTGTCGACCGGGGCCTGGCGCTCTGGGACGACGGAACCCAGAGCCATTCCGAGCGGCTGGTCGTGCGCGGTCGGGCCAATCTTCTCGAGGAGGGGCAGAACGCGGCGGATCTCGAGCGGATCCGCCAGCTCTTCGACGATCTCGAGCAGAAGCGGGATCTTGCGCAGCTTCTCGAGATGGTCCAGGAGGGCGAGGGGGTGCGCGTCTTCATCGGGTCCGAGAACAAGCTGTTCTCGCTCTCGGGCTCGTCGGTCGTGATCTCGCCCTATCGGGATCAGAGCCGCCGGGTGGTGGGCGCGATCGGCGTGATCGGACCGACCCGGCTCAACTACGGCCGCATCGTCCCGATCGTCGATTACACGGCGCGCCTGGTCGGCCGCCTCGTCGCCGACGGCGCCGGCCCCGCCAAGCACAGGAAAGGCATATGATGGCGAACGACACGGAGAAGGCGAGCGACCCCGCCGCGAGCGTCGGCGCCCCGGCGCCCGAGGGCCAGAGCGCGGAGACCGGCAGCGCGTCCCCCTCCGCAGAGGACATCGTGCCGGGACTGGCCGACGCCGTCGAGGCCGAGGAGGCCGCGGCGCTCGCCGCTCGTCTGGCCGAGCTGGAGGCCGAGCGCGACGACCTCAAGGACCGGCTGTTGCGCGCGCTGGCCGAAGCGGAGAACATCCGACGCCGGGCCGATCGCGACCGACGCGACGCCGAGACCTATGGCGGCACCAAGCTCGCTCGCGATCTCTTGAGCGTTCACGACAATCTCGCCCGGGCGCTCGACGCCGCCGACCACGCCCTCCGCGAAAGCCACGGCGCCTTCCTCGAGGGCGTCGAACTCACGCGGAAGGACCTGTTGAACGCCTTCTCCAAGCACAAGATCGCGCCCGTCGTGCCGGAGACAGGGGAGAAGTTCGACCCCAACCGGCACCAGGCGATGTTCGAGGCGCCGATCCCCGGCGCCCAGCCCGGCACGGTGATCGAGGTGATGCAACCCGGCTTCACCATCGCCGACCGGCTGCTCCGCCCGGCCCTCGTCGGCCTCGCCAAGGCGGCGCCGGAGGCTCCGCCGGCCGAGCCCGAGCCTGCCGCGGCCGAGCCCGCCCCGAAGCCCCCGCGGGACGAGAGCTGAGATCAGCGCCGCGGGGCGGGGGCGAACACCCCGTCCGGCAGGCGGATGAGCACAGCGCCCCCATCGGTTCGCTGGATCCAACCGTCGAGAGGCCGCGGCGCCATCGCCGCAAGGGCCGCCCCGTGGGCCTCGCAGAGGGGGTCCGGGCCCGGACACTGAACCGTGTCCCGCCCCGTGAGGAGCGCCATCCGCGCGGCCAGACCGCGAAACTCCTGAAGGATGGCAGCGCCGCTCACCGACGCCGGGGAGCCCGCGATCACCACGGGCCCCTCGCCCCCCGCTGCCATCACCTCAGCGGCCAGGGCCCGGGTCGCCACCTGGTAGATCCGCGGCTCGGCCAGGCGCGCATGCCAGAGCGCGAGCCCGTGCAGCGCCGCGAGCGCCAGCCCCAACGTGAAGGCCAGCGCGAGGGCGCGCGCCTCGGCCCTGGCGGCGGCCCAGCCGATCGCGGCCACGGCCAGGATCCAGACCGGCAGCGCGAAGACGAGGCTCGGCGCGCCGTGCGAGATGGCGGCCACCGCGCCGATGGTCGCGATCACGAGGCCGAGGCCGCCGAGGAGCCGGTCCGCCTCCGGCGCGCGCATTCGAAACAAGACGGCGAGCGCCGCGGCCAGCAGGAGACAGCCGAGGACCGGGGGCGCGCCGAAGACATCCGCCGCGGCGGCGCGGAGCCAGGGCGCCAGCATCTCGGCGAGCGGGCCGGAGCTGGGCGCAGCCGCCTCCTCCGCGCGAAGGCCGAAGACGCCGTGCACCCCCAGATTGGCCAGGAACATCGCGAGCACGCCGATCGCGGCACCGCCGAACACGGCCACGGCCGAGCCCACGAGAACCCCGCGCTCCGAGCCACGCCCAGCGGCGAGAAGGATCGCGAGCAGGAGGAGGGGCACCACGGGGTCGGCCAGCATCCCCAGGGGCGCAAGGACGACCGCCGCACCGCGGGCGAGAGCCGGAGTGCCGGCCATCGCCACGAGCGCAAAGGCCGCCACCACCGCGAAGGCCGGCACCGCCGCGGGGGCGGCCAGGGCAAACTCCACCGCCGGCGGCGCGAGAACCAGCGCCACGGCGAGCAGCGCGGCGCGGAAAGGCAGCGGATCGTCGCGGAAGACCGCGAGCCCGACGGCGGCCGCGGCCACCGACCAGAGCGCGAGGACCGTCCAGAGATGGGCGGCCGGCGAGAGCGCCCCCGCCTCGAGGCTCCAGAGCCAGCGGAGCCAGGTGCCCTCGCTCAAGGTCCGCGCGAAGTCGGGTCCCGGATCGCCCAGAACGGCCGGGATCGTCGCGGCGCGGAGGTAAGGATCGATCACCACCCCGGGCGCGGTGAGGAGAATGACGAGGAGCGGCGCCGCCACCACCGCGAGGAGACGGGGCACGGCCCAGGGCGGGCCGCTCAGCACCTCCCGGAGATTTGCGCGCACCCCGACGGTCTCGTCCTCGCCCATGCCCCCGACCTCGCCGGCCGATCCCCTCGCGCGGGCGCCTCGACGCCCCCTCTCACGGTTAGCACCGCAATTCGGACGGCGTAAACGTCAAACTGGCGCGGCCGCCTCGCGGCGCTTCGGTCGAACGAGCGCAAGGCCCAGAAAGACGAGCGCCAGCGCACCCCAGACCCAGAGAGAGTGCCGCTCGGCATACACCGCCATGCCCCAGAGGATGCCCGAGGCCGTGACGACATAGCCGACCTGAGAGGCGAAGACCGGCCCCGCCCGCCCGATGAGCGAGACGAAGCCGAGATAGGCGCCCACATGGAGGACCGCGCAGGCCGCGAGCGCGGCCTCCTCTCGCCCGAGGGCCTCCGGCAGAACCGGCTCGCCCGACACCCAGAGCGCCGGGGCGAGGAGCGCCGCCGCGGCCCAGGTGAGCCCGCACATCACCTGGAGCGACGACAGACCCGCGGGCTTCTTGAGCGCGATCACCGTGTTCTCCGCCGCGTAGGAGAGGGCGACGAGCATCGGCAGCGCGAGCCACACGGCCTGTCCCGGTTCGGGAAGGCCGGTCTCCGGCAGCGCGATCATCAGCATCGCCGCCAGCCCGCAGCCGATGCCAAGCGCGCGCTGCGGCTCCCACCGCTCGAGGCCCAAAGGGAGCGCGAGGAGAAGCGTCATCATCGGCACGGTGGAGAGCGCCATGGTCTGCACGCCCACCGGCAGGTGCCGAATCGAGAGAAAACCCAGCGTGTGCGGGAGCGCGGTGCCGAGAAGCCCGCACACCGCGTAGAACGCCAGATGCCCCCGGCTGAGGGGCAACCGCTCGCCGCGCGCCAGAAGTGCCGCGCTGAAGAGGGCGACGCCGATCACCGTCTGCCACCAGGTGAGCATGAGCGCCCCGTGCCCGGTCTCGGTCGCGATCTTCGAGAGAAACCCGGTCGCGCCCCAGCCGAGCCCGACAATGACGAGCAGCGCCGTCGCGCCGGTGTTGGCGGTCACGCCGGGGGCATCGCCGTCTCGGCGAGCCGTGCCCAGTAGGAGACGCCGTAGGGGATTGCGGCGTCGTTGAAGTCGTATTCTGGATGGTGGACACCCGCCGTGTCGCCGTTGCCAACCCAAATCATCGCGCCCGGCCGCTCGTTCAGCATGAAGGAGAAATCCTCGCCGCCCATCACCGGCGGCACCTCCCGATCCACCCGCCCCTCGGCGGCCACGCCTTCGGCCACATCGGCGGCGAAGGCGGCTTCGGCCGGGGTGTTGATCGTCACCGGATAGTCGCGGGTGTAGCGCGCATCGGCCTTGGCCCCGAAAGCCTGGGCGACCCCTTCGGCCAGCCGAACGATCCGCGCCTCCACGAGATCGCGCACAGGCTCGGTGAGGGTCCGGGCCGTCCCGGTCATCTCGACCACCTGAGGGATCACGTTGTGCGACCAGGGCCCGGTGTCGAGGTGGGTGACGCTCACCACCGCGTTCTCGATGGGGTCGACATTGCGCGCGGCGATGGATTGAAGGCCGGTGAGAATCTGCGCCGCCACCAGGGTCGTGTCGATGCAGGCATGGGGGCGCGCGGCGTGCCCGCCGAGCCCCTCCACCCGAATGGTGAAGAGATCGGCGGCCGCCATCAGAGGCCCCGGCCGGGTAGCGAACTGGCCGACCGGCAGGCCCGGGTAGTTGTGCATGCCAAAGACCTTGTGAATGCCGAAGCGCTCCATGAGGCCGTCCTGCACCATCTCGCGCCCGCCGCCGCCGCCCTCCTCCGCCGGCTGGAAGATCACGATCGCCGTGCCGTCGAAATTCCGGGTCTCGGCCAAGTACTTGGCCGCGCCCAGGAGCATGGCGGTGTGGCCGTCGTGCCCGCAGGCGTGCATCTTTCCCGGCACCGTGGACTTGTGCGGCAGGTCGCGGATCTCGTGGATCGGCAGCGCGTCCATATCCGCGCGCATGCCCAGCACTTTGCCCGAGCCGGTGGCGCGGCCCCGGATCACGCCGACGACCCCGGTCCGCCCGATCCCCTCGAACACCTCGTCGCAGCCGAAGGCGCGAAGCTTCTCCGCCACGATCCCGGCGGTGCGGTGCACGTCGAACTGAAGCTCGGGATGCATGTGAAAGTCCCGCCGCCAGGCGGCGATCTCATCCGCCAACTCGGCGACGCGGTTGATGACGGGCATAGGGTGTCCTTCCGGTTAGGCGGCGAGGCGCGCGATGACGCGGGAGACGAACTGCCGCCCGAGCTCGAGCTGGGCGCGGGAGATGAACTCGTCGGCCTGGTGGGCCTGCTCGATGGAGCCCGGGCCGCAGATGATGGCGGAGTAGCCCTCGTCCTGGAACTGCCCGGCCTCGGTGCCGTAGGCGACGACATGCTCGCCGTTGTCGCCGGTGAGGGCGCGGGCGATGCGCTCGGCCTCCGCGGTCTCATCGGGCTCCTTGCGGCAGCCGGGGGTCTGGGAGTGGATCGACACGCGGATACCGGTCTCGGGCCGGATCGCGCGGATCTCCGCCTCGAGCTCCGCGGCCTTCGCGCGGTAGGCCGCGATGGCCTCCGCCTGGTCCTCTCCCGGCATGGTGCGGATGTCGAGCCAGAAGCGGCAGTCCTTCGCGGTGATGTTGGCCGCGGTGCCGCCGGCGATCTGGCCCACATGCCAGGTGGAGTAGGGCGGCGCGAAGAGAGCGTTCACCGGGTCCGGCGCCGCCTCGAAGGCGGCGCGGGCGGCCAGCATTCGGTCCTCCGCCCAGGCGATCAGCCGGGCGGCGACCATCACGGCCGACACCCCCTCGTGAATGAGCGACGAGTGCACCTCGTACCCACGGATCTCGGTGACGAGCCGGATCACGCCCTTGTGACGGCTCACCACCTCCATCATCGTCGGCTCGCCCACGATCACGGCGGCGGCCGGCGGCAGGGTCTCGCGCATCTGGCGGATCATGTGGGGCGCGCCGAGGCAGCCCACCTCCTCGTCGTAGGACAGCGCGATCTGCACGGGCCGCGCGAGCCCCGCCTCGAGCATCTCCGGCACGGCGGCAAGCACGCAGGCGGCAAAGCCCTTCATGTCGCAGGCGCCGCGGCCGTAGAGGCGCCCGTCCCGCTCGGTCAGGGTGAAAGGATCCGTCGTCCAGGCCTGGCCCGCCACCGGCACCACATCGGTGTGGCCCGAGAGGACGATCCCGCCGGGCTCGGACGGGCCCACCTCAGCGTAGAGATTGGCCTTGGTCCCATCGTCGTTGGGCACCAGCCGGCTCTCGATCCCGTAGCTCGCGAGATGGTCCCGCACGAAATGGATGAGCCCCAGATTGCTGTCATGAGACACGGTGGGAAAGGCGACGAGCTTTTCCAGCATCGCCTCTGGGGTGTGGGTCGCCGGCATCCGGTCCTCCTTGTGTTTGCCTGATCCTGAGGTCGGACGGCCGGAGGTCAAGGGTGTGGGACGCCGCGTGGGCCGGACGGTTCCTTGGTGCGGTCGAGAAGACTCGAACTTCCACGGGTTTTACCCCACAGCGACCTCAACGCTGCGCGTCTACCAGTTCCGCCACGACCGCACCGGGGAACAGCGGGCTGATAGCAAAGGGCTTCGGGCTTGTGAAGACCCCCGGCCGAGAAAGGCCGAGAGAAATCCGGCGCCTTGAGCCCGGTCGTCGCGCCCGCTACTCACTCCGTATGATCGAATGGCGGATCAGCGACGGGCTGACGGACTATGCCGAGGCCACGGCCTGGATGGAGGCGCGCGCCGCCGCCATCGCCGAAGGCCGGGCGGAAGAATGCGTGTGGCTGCTCGAGCACCCTCCCCTCTACACGGCCGGGACGAGTGCGCGGGCCGAGGACCTCCTCCGCCGCGACCTGCCCGTGCACCAAACCCGCCGGGGTGGGCAATACACCTATCACGGGCCCGGCCAGCGCGTGGTCTATGTGATGCTCGATCTCACGCGCCGGGGCCGGGATGTCCGCCGCTTCGTCCACGCGCTCGAGGCCTGGGTGATCGCCACGCTCGCGGAGTTTCAGGTGGTTGGGGAGCTGCGGCCCGGGCGCGTCGGCGTGTGGGTGCGCCGCCCGGAGAAGCCGCCCGCGCCGGACGGCGCGCCGGCCGAGGACAAGATCGCCGCGATCGGCGTGCGGCTGAAACGGTGGGCGACGCTCCACGGCCTCGCGATCAATGTCGACCCCGATCTCTCGCATTTCGCCGGAATCGTGCCATGCGGGATCCGCGAGCACGGCGTGACCAGCCTCGTCGATCTCGGCCTGCCGGTCGCGATGACCGAGCTCGACGCCGCCCTCGCCGCCACCCGCGCGGCGGCCCTCGAGGCACGCCTGCCCATCACGGGCGACTGAACTGTCCCGCTGGACGGTTTAAGTTGTCGTACAAAGTGCGTTACACATCATAAGCCGTCCGCCGTCTACCGGTCGGGCCGCAGGACACAAGGGAGACGAAGATGAACAAGGCATTGATGACAGGCGCGCTCGCGCTGGCGCTCATCGGGTCCGCTGGCCTCGCCCAGGCCGCGGGAGACGCCGCGAAGGGCGAGCGGGTGTTTCGCGCCTGCAAGGCCTGCCACGTGGTCGACAAAGAGCAGAACCGGGTGGGCCCGCATCTCGTGGGGCTTATCGGCCGGCCGGTCGCGAATGTGGAAGGCTACCGCTACTCCAAGGCGATGACCGCCTGGGGCGAGGGCAAGGTGTGGGACGAGGCGCTGTTCCTCGAATACATCGAAAACCCGCGCACCATCGTGAAGGGCACCAAGATGGCCTATGGCGGCGTCAAGAAGGAGGGCGACCGGGCCGACCTCCTCGCCTATCTCATGGGCGAAGCGCCGACCAACTGATCGGTCGCGGAGCCGGCTGAGAGGTCGGCTCCGCCGCGGCTGCGTCAATGCTGCCCTTGGTCATGGCGTGACGCAACGCTACTCCTCAGCTGACGAAATCTGGCTGGGGGCCAACCCCTCGCAGACACGGGAGCATCGAGATGGCTGACGCTGCGGCACATGCCGAGCATGGGCAGGGCCGAGGGTTCTTCACCCGCTGGTTCTGCTCCACGAACCACAAAGACATCGGCATTCTCTACATTCTGACGGCGGGTCTGGTCGGCCTCATCTCGGTGGCCTTCACCTGGTATATGCGGCTCGAGCTGATGGAGCCCGGCGTCCAGTACATGACGCTCGAGGATGGCTCGCCCAATGGCCATCTGTGGAACGTGCTGATCACGGGGCACGGTCTCACGATGATGTTCTTCGTGGTGATCCCGGCGCTCTTCGGCGGGTTCGGCAACTACTTCATGCCGCTCCACATCGGCGCTCCCGACATGGCGTTTCCGCGGCTGAACAATCTCTCCTTCTGGCTCTACGCCGCCGGCTGCGTGATGCTGATCCTCTCGCTGTTCGTGCCGGGGGGGAACAACCAGCTGGGCTCCGGCGTCGGATGGGTGCTCTACGCGCCGCTCTCCACCCGAGAATCGGGCATGGCGCTCGACTTCGCGATCTTCGCGGTTCACCTATCGGGCGCGTCGTCGATCCTCGGCGCGATCAACATCATCACCACCTT
>CAYXPI010000104.1:0-12829 GCA_964467005.1 uncultured Limibaculum sp.
AACCCTCCGTTACGAAATCACCTCAGATGTCCCATGGGCGCTGATCCCGGACAGGGCGTCGGTACACTCCTCGACCCAGGTGCGGAAGGTCGACCGGAAGCTATGAGGCCTGGCATCATAGCCCTCACGCTCCATGAACCGCGCCATCGTCGCGTCTGACATCGGCTTGCCACTTGGCGAGGGGAAGAGAAGGTCGCTGTCGTGGAGCCGCTGTGTCTGGGCGATCAGGTCGCAAGCCTCGCTACTCAGCGGGATCCGGTGCTCGGTGCCGGTCTTGGTGCGCTCGGCCGGGATGACCAGCACGTCGCCCGCGAGATCATCCCGACGGGCGAAGCGGATCTCGCTGGTGCGCGCGGCCGTCAGCATCAGGAAGCGCAGCGCGTGGCAGGAGAAGAAGGTCTTGCCGCAGAGCACGCGGTAGAAGGCCGGCGCCTCGCGATAGGGGATCGAGGGGACGTGCTCGACCGTGTGGCGCTGCTTGCCGAGGAGCGCCCGCGCCTTCATCGTCGCCTGCATGTCGACCTCGAGCCCGAGGGCGGCGGCGTGCTTGAGCGTCAGGTTCAGCCGGTTCATCGCCTTGCGCGCCGTGTCGGGCTTTTCGTGCCAGATCGGCTCGAGCACCTTGCGGATCACATGCTGGTCCAGATCCTCGATCGCGACATCGCCGATGGCCGGGACGATGTGCACGGCGAGTGGCGAGAGCCAGCGGCCGGCCTTGCCGTCGGCCTTGAGCTCGGCCTGGCGCGCCGCGAAGCATCCCTCAATCGCTTCCTCGACGGTCAACCGCTTGGCGCGCAGGCGGCGCGCCGCACGCTGCTCGATCGGATCATCGCCATCCCGGACACGACGTCGGGCGTCCTCTGCGCGGCCCCGCGCCTCGGCGATCGAAACATCCGGCCAGGGTCCCAGCCCCATCTCCCGGCGGCGCCCATCAATCGTGAGGCGCAGGATCCATTTGCCGGAGAGCTTGCTCCGCTTGACGAGCCAGAGCCCCTGGCCATCGGCATGTTTGCCGGCCGGAAGGTGCTTGGCCTTCATCTGAGAGAGGGCGTTGACGAGCACAGTTCGGGTCCTCCACCCCTCCGGAGCCCACCTTTCAGCCCACCCCGAAAAACGCGAAACTATGCTCAGATATGCGCCAGTTCGGTCGACTAGGGAACCGTAAATTCATGTTAAAAAACAGGTATCTGGTTCCGTTGTGAGCTGCTATGAGCAGCAAAATCGGTGCCGCCCCTGGGCACCACCCCGCCCTCAGACTTCCGGGTCGAGCCACAGGCGTCCGGCGTCGACGAGGCGGCGCCCGCCGAGCGTGGCGGTGGGTGCCCGGAGGCAGAGGTCGAGATGCACCTCGGAGCGGATCGTGCCGCCGAACACGATGTTGTCCCCGAGCGCGACGTGCATCTGACCGCGACGTTTCTTCTCTTCCTCGAACTTGCCGTTTTGCCGACAGGCCGGATTGAGGCCGATGGCGAGCTCGGCCAGAGCATCCGCGTTCTCCACCTCGTCGAGGATCCGTCGCAGCCGGTCGGCCGCGGGTCCGGAGCCCTCCACCGCGCGGGCGCGACCTTCCGAGATGCGGATCGCGAAGGGCACCTCGGCCAGGCCGATCACCGCCGAGGGCCCGTCGACGACCACCACCCCCTCCGCCTGGCCCTCGATAGGGCGGGACGACACCTCTCCGTCGGAGAACGCCGCAGAGGTCCCGGGCTCGGTCGCGTACCCGCATTCGATCAGCACCTTGTCGGTCGCGAGCGGGGCGCGGAGATCGGTGCCCGCCGCGGAGGTCACGTGCATCTCGCCGCCGCCCTGCCAGATCGCGCCGAGGCGAGCGCCGTCGGCTTGCAGTGCGCCGTAATCCGCCGTGGCCCCGCCCTCGGTCAAGATGTCCATATCCCGCATCACCATCGACATCACGCGGAGCCGCCCGGCCGACAGAAGCGCCGCGACCTCCGCCGCATAGATCGGCGCGCCGCCGCTCCCCGTGAGGCCGATCATCACGTCGACGGCCTTGAGCCCCTCCGCCGCCATGGGCGAGAGCGCGTTCTTGCGCGCGGTCGGGCGTGAGGGCTGGCGAAGGAGCGCGGCCTCGACCCCACGGGAGGCGAGCGCCGCCCAAAGCGCCGCGCAGATCGTGTGCGGGGACGCATCGTCGGTGAGGATAGCCACGGTCTCGCCCGGCCGGACCGCGAGGAGCTCCCAAAGGACGAGATCCGCCGCGGCCTCGGGGGAGATGCGCGGGCCGCTCATGCAGGGGCTCCCGGGGCGGCGCGCGGGCGAACGGGCGTTGGGGCCATGGCGGGTCTCCTTTCCTCCACTGAGGCGCGCCTGGCGCGCCCAGTCAATGCCCTCCTTGCCAAGCCCTCGGGCCGCTGGCAGGGTTCGAGGCATGGACGATCACGCAAGAGACGACCGCCTTGCTGCGGTGCTCGCCAGCATCGACGCGGCCAACGCCGCCGACCCCACGGAGGAGAGCGGCATGCCCGCCGCCCTGCTCTACGGGCGGCGGATGTCGGACGAACTCGCCCGCCTCGCGCCCGACGCCTCCGATCTGCTGCGCATCGCCGCGCGGGGACAGCACATCGAGCGCTGGACGGTGCCGCGGGAGACCTATCCGGAGGGGCGGGACGGGTATCTCGCCTGGCGCACCGGGCTCTACGCGTTCCACGGCCGCCGCGTGGGCGAGATCATGGCCGCGGCGGGCTATCCGGAGGCCGACCGCGCCCGGGTGGCCGCCCTGCTCCGGAAGGAAGGGCTGAAGCGCGACCCAGAGGTTCAGCTTCTGGAGGACGTGATCTGCCTCGTCTTCATGCGCTGGTATCTCGATGGCTTCGTCGCCAGCCGCGGGACCGAGGATGTGGCCCGGATCGTCGCCAAGACCGCGCGCAAGATGTCGCCCGAGGGGCGTGCCCGGGCCGCGGCCGAGCTCTCCCTGCCCGCGGAGATCGCCGACGCCTTGGGCGCCTGAGCAAGACGGACGCGCGGGGCAGGCGGCGCGTCGCACGGCATGGACGCCAGACAGCCCGGTGGCCTGACCTGTAGCGCCGGCCCCGGGCCGAGCGCAAGCGTGGCAGCCGCGCGCGCTGCGCCCCGCGCCGCGATGTCGGGCGGGAAGTGGGGGCCCTTTTGGCACAGACGCGACCGTCGGGCCGACAGCTCGCGGATTGGAGACATGCGAGGCCGAGACAGCCCGCGACCAGAAGCGCACCACCGGCCGCGATCCTCGACCGGCGCATTGCGACCATCTCGGATGGCGTTTGGGCGATCAGCCCTCGAACGCGCGGGAGCTCATCTCCGCCCAGGCGCGGTCCGCACCCTCCAGCGCGTCGGGCAAGGGCCGGGCCGCGATCCGGCCGTCGGCCTCGACCGCCACCAGCCGGAAGCGGGTGAGCTTGGCCAGCGCGTCGTCGATTTCGAAATCCACGTCGACGGCGAAGCGCTCGCTCAGCCAGGCCTCGATGCGCGCGTCAAGGGTCTCCCGGTCCAGCGCCTCTCCCGCCCGGAGTAGCATGTAATACGCCATGAAGGCCTCCTTCACCTCCGAGTCTTCCGAGGCGCCAATGAGGTAGTCGAAGAATGCCGCATTGTTGTTCAGGTTGTTGAAATAGGCATTCTCCGCCACCTGCTTTTGATACTTGAACTTCTGCCGCTCGTATTTGATCCATTGCCGGCCGACGAAGCCGATGAGTGCGCCGAGGCCGGAGAGGGCGGCGAGCGCCTGCTTGCTCTGGTCCTCCTCCACGGTGCCCGCAATGCCGAGATAGGCGCCGATGACCACGAGGAGAACGGAGAGCGCCGGCAGGATGTTGAGGAGGATCGGGATCCCGCCCGCCACCGCCGGCACGCCGAGGATCAGCTTGTCCTGCAACCGCATCACCACCCGGGCGTTGGGGTAGAGTGTCCCGAGATCGGCCTGAGGAATGTCACGAAAGAGCTTGAGATAGAGCGCGCCCGGGCGGAGCCGGCTCTGACGGCGCAGGCGCGGCGGGATCTCTTGCCGGAGGCTGACGGCCAGCACCACATGGTCCCACACCGCCGCGCGAACGACCTCCTTGCGCAAGCCGAAGAACGAGGTGAGCGTGAACTCCCGCGCGCGCCTGCCACGGCCGTAGAAGCGCACCTCCTCGAACACCTCCTGCGGCACCGCCACCTTGGCGCGCACCCGCCCGCGGGCGTCGGGCTCTGGAGCGAGGTCGTCGGGCCCCATGCGCTCGAAATTCGCGGCCGTGAGCGCGGTGTCGAGCGCCTCGAAGAAGCCCGCGCGCGCTTCTGGCAAGGGCGGGATCGGGTTGTCTCCCGGTTGGTCGGGGTTGAAGCGGATATAGAGGTCCTTGAGCCGCTCCCGCGGTCCGAAAAAGTCGACGTGGAAGAGGAGCGCCAACCGCTTTCCAAGCGCCTCCAGGCCGGCCCGCGCCTCGGCGTCGAGCTCCGGGTCCGCGAGCGCCGCGGCCAGAAGCTCGGCTTTGCGCACCGGCATGTAGCGTCCGCGCGCCCGGTCGGGCGGGGTCGGGCGGTCCTCGGCGTCGGGCTCCTCGGCGCGCATCTCTCCTCCCCCCGACTCGGCTCAGGCGGCCCGCTCGAGCGCCCTCAGCCAGTTCTCACGCGCGATCTTCGCGATCAGCGCCTCGCCGTAGCCCGCCTGGCGCATCGCCGCAATGAGGCGCGTGAGCCCGCCGACATCGCCGATCTCCATGGGCAGTTCGCAGCCATCGAAATCAGAGCCGAGGGCCACCCCGTCCTCCCCAAGCCGAGCGATCAGATGATCAAGATGGCGAAGGATGTGGGCGATCGGCGTGTCCCGGTCCAAAGCGCAATCCTCCCGCAGAAAGGCCACGTGGAAATTGACGCCCACGAGCCCGCCGCTCTCCGCGATGGCGTCGATCTGCCGATCGGTCAGGTTGCGAGCGTTGGGGGAGAGCGCGTGGGCGTTGGAATGGGAGGCGACCAGCGGCTTGCCGGCATGGCGGGCGACGTCCCAAAAGCCCGCTTCGGTGAGGTGCGAGAGGTCGACGAGAATCCCCAGCGCCTCGCAGCGGGCGACGAGCCGGCGCCCGGCCTCCGTGAGCCCCTCGCCGGGGTCAAGATCCGGCTGCCGCTCCATGGTCGCGCCATGCCCGAAGATGTTGGGGCGAGACCACACGGGGCCGAGGGAGCGGAGCCCGGCGGCGTGCAGGACCTCGAGCGCGGCGAGATCGGCATCGATGCACTCGGCCCCCTCGATGTGCGGCACCATGGCGATCCGACCGGCGCCGATGGCCGCCCGTGCCTCCGCCGCGGAGCCGCAGATGGCGAGCGCCTCCGGGTGGGCCTCGGCCAGCCGACGCATCCGGGCAAAGAGCGCGAGCGTAAAGGCCAGCGCCGTCGCGTGCGGTACCGGCGCGAAATTGACGGACGCCGCGCGATCATAGGGCGTGTCCAGCCGCTCGACCCGGGAAGGCGTGTACATCGCGAAGAGCCCGCCGGCGAAGCCCGCCGCCCGGGCCCGCGGCAGGTCGATGTGGAGCTTGGGCGCACCGGCCGCAAAATCATGCGCGCCGGTGGTGCGCGCCGCGACTTCGAGCTTCATGATCGTGTCGTTGTGCCCATCGAACACGAGGACCGGATCGTGGGACATCACGGAGCCTCCTCGGCGGTGTAGCCCTTGCTCGCGGTCAAGAGCTCCTGGGTGTAGGGGTGGCTCGGCTTGGACCGGCGGAGCTCCTCCACCGCCAGCATCTCCTGCACCCGACCCTGGCGCATCACAGCCACGGCCTCGCACATATGGGCAATGACGGCGAGATCGTGGCTGACCATGAGATAGGTCAGGCCCTTCTCTGCCCGCAGGTCAGCCAACAGGTTGAGCACTTCCGCCTGCACCGAAACGTCGAGCGCCGAGGTCGGCTCGTCGAGGAGGAGGATCTTGGGCTCGAGCATGAGGGCGCGCGCGATCGCCACCCGTTGCCGCTGTCCGCCCGAGAGCTGGTGCGGGTAGCGGAACCGGAAGCCCGCGCCGAGACCCACCTGCGCGAGCACCGCCTCGATCTTCGCATCCGGGTCCGGCGCGCCGTGGAGCCGCGCGGGCTCTGACAGCGCGCGGTCCACCGTGTGGCGGGGATGGAGCGAGCCGTAGGGGTCCTGAAACACCATCTGCACGGTGCGGTAAAAGGCCATGTCGCGCCGATGGCCGAGAAGCCGCCCCGCCACGGAGATCGCCCCCCCGGCCGCAGGCACGAGCCCGGCGATAGCGCGGAGCACGGTCGACTTGCCCGAGCCCGACTCTCCCACGAGCCCGAAGGCGCCGCCCTCGGCCACCTCGAAGGAGACGCCGTCGACCGCCACGGCCCGGTTCGCCCCGCGCCCGAAGGCCACGGTGAGGTCGCGCACCCGGATGGCGGGCTCAGAGGGACGCGTCGACACTCGGGGCCTCGGTCCAGGCGGGGTCGCGGGTCATGGCGGAGAGGCGGTCCTTCGGCGCCTCGAGGCTCGGCAGCGCGTTCAAAAGGCCGCGGGTGTAGGGGTGGCGCGCCTCGTGGAGCGCCTCCGCCCGGCAGGTCTCCACGATCCGGCCCGCATACATGATGAGGATCCGGTCGCAGAAGGTGGCCACCAGGTTGAGATCGTGGGAGATGAAAATGAGGCCCATGCCCCGGTCGCGCACCAGCCGGTCCATGATACGGAGCACCGACATCTGCACCGTGACGTCGAGGGCCGAGGTCGGCTCATCGGCGATGAGGAGCTCGGGCCCGGGTGCCAGCATCATGGCGATCATGATCCGCTGCCCCATACCGCCCGACACCTCATGGGGGTAGAGCCGGGCCACCCGCTCGGGGTCGCGGATCTGCACGGCGTCGAGCATCTCGAGGGTGATGCGCTCCGCCTCCCGGGCCGAGGCGCCGCTGTGCACCCGCGTGGCTTCGGCGATCTGGCGGCCCACGGACATCACGGGGTTCAGCGAGAATTTCGGGTCCTGCAGCACCATGGCGATCCGGCGGCCGCGGATCTTGCGCATCTGGCGCTCGGAGGCCGTGAGGAGATCGGTGTCGTCGAAGCGCAGGGTCTTGGCCTCGACCCAGCCCGGTGGCCGAACGAGCCGGAGGATCGCCCGCCCGGTCATCGACTTGCCCGAGCCCGACTCGCCCACAATCCCGACGCGCTCGCGCCCCACCTCGAAGGAGAGCCCGCGCACCGCCTCCACCACCCCGCCGGTTGGCTTCTGGAAGCGGACCCAGAGGTCCTCGACGCGGAGGAGCGCGCTCATCGGCCCTTGCTCCGGGGGTCGAGCACATCGCGGAGGCCGTCGCCCAAGAGGTTGAACCCGAGCGAGACGATGAAGATCGCGAGGCCGGGGATCGTCGCCACCCACCAGGCGTCGAGGAACTTCCGGCCCGACGAGATCATCGCGCCCCATTCCGGCGTCGGGGGTTGGGCGCCGAGGCCGAGAAAGCCGAGGCCCGCCGCCGTGAGGATCACGCCCGCCATGTCGAGCGTCACGCGGATGATGATCGAGCTCGTGCATTGCGGCCAGATATGGCCGGTGATGATGCGCAAGGGCCCGGCGCCTTGGAGGCGGACCGCGGCGATGTAGTCCGCGTTGCGGATCGTCAGCGTCTCGGCCCGGGCGATGCGGGCGTAGGGCGGCCAGGCGGTGAGGGTGATCGCGAGGATCGCGTTCTCGATGCCCGCGCCCAGGGCCGCGACGAAGGCGAGCGCCAGCACGAGGCGGGGGAAGGCGAGGAAGACATCGGTGATGCGCATCAGCACCGCGTCCACCCAGCCGCCGAGATAACCCGCCGCCGTGCCGACCAGGAGGCCGATGAGCGGCGCGGTCACCGCCACCAGCGTGACGATGAAGAGCGTGATCGAGGCGCCGTGGACGATCCTCGACCAGATGTCGCGTCCGAGCTCGTCCGAGCCGAGGAGATACCCGCCCGCGCCCGGGGGCGTGAGGCGGGCCTGGAGGTCCTGCTGCAGCGGGTCGTGGGTGGCGAGGAGCGGAGCCAGCGCGGCCATCAGCACAAGCCCCAGGATGATCGCCAACCCAATGACCGCCAGCGGGTTCTGCGCGAAATTGCGCCAGCCAAGCCACAGCTGCCCCAGCCGCGCCTGCAGCCGCGAGGCCGGCGCCTCGGCCGTGAGCCAGGCGCGCCAGCCCGCCGGCTCGATCCCGCGCTCAGCTCTCATCGGCGCTCCGGGCGCGCGGGTCGACCACGCGGTAGAGGAGGTCGGACAGCATGTTGAGCCCGATGAAGCAGAGGCCCACCACCACCGTGCCGCCGAGCACGGCGTTCATGTCGGCCGAGAGCAGCGCGTTGGTGATGTACTGCCCGAGCCCTGGCCAGGCGAAGATCGTCTCGGTCAGCACCGAGCCCTCGAGCAAGTTGGCGTAGGACAGCGCGATGACGGTGATGAGCGGGATCCACACATTGCCGAGCGCGTGGCGCCAGATGACGGCGGTCTCCGAGAGGCCCTTCACCCGCGCTGTGGTGATGTACTCCTTGCCGAGTTCCTCGATCATGAAGCTCCGGGTCATCCGCGAGATGTAGGCCAGTGAGTAGTAGCCGAGGATCGAGGCCGGCAGCACGATGTGGTGGACCGCGTTCCAGAAAATCGTCATATCGCCAGCGATGAGGCTGTCGATCAGTATCATGCCGGTGACGGTGGGGATGACATCGACATAGAAGATGTCGAGCCGCCCGGGGCCGCCCACCCAATCGAGCTGGCGGTAGAAGATCACGAGGCCGATGAGACCGAGCCAGAAGATCGGCATGGAGTAGCCGAAGAGGCCGAAGAGGCGGACCGCATGGTCGGGCCAGCGGCCCTGATGCACCGCTGCGATCACCCCCATGGGCACGCCGAAGACGATGCCGATGATCACGCCCAGCGTCGCAAGCTCGAGCGTTGCGGGAAACACCCGCGCAATGTCCTCCGACACCGGGCGGCGGGTGAGGTTGGACATGCCGAAATCGCCCTGGACCACGTCGCCGAGGAAGATCCCGAACTGCACGAGAAGCGGCTGGTCGAGCCCCATCTCGATATAGGCGGCGTCGTAGACCTCCTGGGAGGCGCGATCGCCCACCACCGCCAGCACGGGGTCGATGGGCATCACGCGGCCGATCAGGAAGGTGACGAAGAGGAGGCCCAGCATCGTCACCAAAACCGATGCGAGCGCGGCGGCGAGGCCGCGCCCGCGCCGTGCGAGGGGCCCGCGGATCGCGCGCCACCCCTTGGGCGAATGCAAGCTGGCAGTCACTCGGGCTTACTTCGTGACCGACCAGTAGAAGGCCGCCGTGATCGCCGAGCCCGTGACGAAGCCAGAGACATTGTCGCGCCGGGCGACCTGCTCGATCTTTTGGAACATCGGGACGAAGGGCGCGGTCGCCTGGAAGTCCTTCTGGATGTCCACATACATCTGCGCACGGGTGTCGCGGTCGGCCTCGACCAGGGCCGCCTCGGTCGCCGCCGTCATCTCCGGAATGTCCCAGCCCACGCGCCAGGCGAGCTTGCCCGTGAGGCCGGCGTCGTCCGAGTTGTTGGGGTTGTGGGCGAAGGTGTCGGCGTTGGTGTGCGGATCGGGATAGTCCGGGCCCCAGGCGCCCACATAGATGTCGAACTCGCGGCTCCGATACTTCGCCAGCGTCTGCTTGCCAGTGGCCTGCGAGATGGTGGCGGTGATCCCGGCCTCGGCGAAGGCCTGCTGGAGGGTCTGGGCGATCTCCACTCGCTCCTGCGCCGTCCGGACGATGATCTCCACCTCGAAGCCGTCGGCCTCGCCGGCCTCGGCGAGGAGCGCTTTTGCCTTCTCCACATCGAGGGTGTAGGGCTGATCCTTGAGCTCACCCATATAGGTGAGCGGCAGAAACGCCTGGTGCACGGTGTACTGGCCCTTGAGGAACGAGTTCGCCATCCCCTCGTAGTCGGTCAGCCATTTGAAGGCCTCGCGCACCTGGGGCTTGGCCAGCACCGGGTTCTTCTGGCTGAGCGAGAAATACATGATCCGGCCGCGGAGATCGCTGTCGACCGCGATGCCCTCGGCCCCGTCCACCGCCGAAATATCCTCGGGGTTGAGGTTGCGCGCGATGTCCACATCGCCCCGCTCGAGGAGGAGCCGCTGGGTGGCGGACTCGGGAATGTGGCGCACGATCACCCGCTGCATCGCCGGCGTGCCGCGCCAGAAATCCGGATTGGCCTCCAAGGTGTAGGCCTCGTTGGCCTTCCAGCTCACGAGCTTGTAGGCGCCGGAGCCCGCCGAGTTGGTGCGAAGCCAGGCATTGCCGAAGTCCCCGTCCACCGCGTTGGCCGACACCACCTCGCTGTCGACGATGTAGGCGATCGTCGCGGTGAGGCAGTTGAGCACGAAGGAGGTCGCGTAGGTCTTGTCGGTGGTGAGCTGGAACGTGGTGTCGTCGAGCGCCAAAAGCGTCTCGCCCATATTCTCCTCGGTGAAGCCGAACTGGGTGAGGATGAAGGACGGCGTCTTCTTCATCGCCACGGCCCGGCGGAGCGAGAACTCCACGTCCTTGGCGGTGATCGGGTTGCCCGAGTGGAAGGTGAGCCCCTCGCGGATCTTGAAGGTGAAGACCCGGCCGTCGCCCGAGATCTCCCAGCTCTCCGCGATGTCCGGCACATAGCCCTTGGAGAGGTCGGTCGGGTCGAAGCTCACGAGCGAGCCGTACATGTTGTTGAGGATGTCGGACCCCGAGAACTCGAAGCTCTCCTGGGGGTCGAGCGAGACGATGTCGTCGATCGAGGTCGCGATCACCAGCATGTTGGGCGGCGTCTCGGCGGTCGCGGGCGCGAGGCCGAGGGGCAGCGCGGCGGCAAGGCCGAGGGCGCCCAGGAGTCTCCGGGTGAGGCGCATGGGGTGTGTCTCCCTGTCGGTTGTGTGTGTCCCTGCCGAAAACGCTACGCCCGATCGTTCCGGCTGGCAACGCCGCCGTGCGGCGCAGCATGGTCGGAGGTTTGACCTCGATCAGCGTCGGGACCGCGCGGGCCTGCTTCTCTGGGCGACCGGAGGCAAGGAGACGGAGATGGATGTGGAGGCCTATCGGCGCCGGCTCGAGGATCGGCGCGACGAGCTGCGCCGCCGCCTGGGGCGCATCGAGGCGGATCTCGACACGGAGCCGCCCAAGGACTGGGAGGATCGCGCGACCGAGCGCGAGGGGGACGAGGTGCTCGAGGATCTGGGGAGCGCCGGGCTCCAGGAGCTCAGGATGATCGAGGCGGCCCTGGCGCGAGTTGCGGCGGGGGAGTACGGGGTGTGCGTCGCCTGCGGCGCGGCGATCTCGGAGGAGCGGCTCGCGGTCGTCCCCCATGCTCCGCGCTGCCGCCACTGCGCCTGAGGGGGAGGTCCGGCGCCCTCCCAAGGGAAGGCACCGGCTCGTCAGCGTCAGGCGAAGGCGGCCTCGCTCTCGAAGCGGAAGTTGTCCGCCTCGAAATCGACGAGCTCGAGCACCGAGTTGAGGTTGCCGGTGTCCGAGAGGTTGGCGATGTGCTGGATGCCGCTGTTCACGTCGTCCACATCGTCGACCTGGAAGAGCCGGTTCCGGCCCTGGTTGACGTTGTGGTAGACGAAGAAGGCGGCCTCGTCCTCCTCGGTGGCCACGCCGATCTCGTTGAGCGCGAGGGCGATGGCGTCGGCCGCGTTGCCGGCGTTGTTCCACTGGCCCTGGAGCACGTAGACGGTCTTGCCCGCCTCGATGCCCACGAGATCGAAGTTGGTGACATCCGCCGCGTCGACCCGGGCGACGTTCTGGAAGAGGAGGTTGTCCGACACGCCGAAGCTCTGGTTGTGGAGCACGATCTCGTCCTGGCGGACGCTGAAGTCGAGGATCGTCTCGGCCCCGTCGCTCTCGCCATCGGCGAAGACGAAGCTGTCGCGGCCCCGGCCGCCTTCGGAGATGTCGTCGCCCTCGCCGGTGCGGATGACGTCGCGGCCGCGGCCGCCTTCGATGACGTCGATGCCCGCCCCGCCGTCGAGGGTGTCGTTGCCCCGGCCACCGATCAGGGTGTCGTCGCCGAGGCCGCCGAGGGCGAGGTCGGCCCCACGGCCGCCGTCGATCTCGTCGTTGCCCTCGCCGCCGTCGAGGCTGTCGGCCCCGCGCTCGCCGCGGAGGATGTCGTCGCCCTCGCGGCCGAAGACGGCGTCAGCGCCCCGGCCGGCGAGAATGATGTCGTCGAGGTCGAGGCCGTCGATCACGTCGGCCTGACGGGTGCCCTCCAGGAACCCGTCGTTGCCCGCCACGTCGCGGATCACGTTGCGGAAGTCGGCGAAGTCCACAGTGAAGGAAAAGGTGGTGCTCATCGAATTCTCCTATGGGTCTCTCGTCGCAGGCGATCGGGGCTCCGACGCGGCCCGCGCGGGCCCCATCGCGCTCATAGGTGCCGCGGAGCACCCGGCGCGTTCGCAACGAGTTGGTGACCGGCGCGGCTGAACCGCCCGGCCGGCGAGGGGGACTTACGCAAATTCAGTCGACAGGCGGGAAGCCGTCCGCTCGCGCGCGGGCCCAGCGCTCGAGATAGCCTCGGCCCATGTCGCGGCCGTCGACGAGGAAGCCCTCCGGCAGCCAGGGAAAGGCGATGTGGCCCTCCACGGTGTCGCCGGAGCGGGATCGGATGTTGAAATGCCGCGGCGTGAGCTCAGACGGGTGCGAAAGCCCCGCCGCGCCGACGAGCTCGGCCAGCGCATGCAGCGTGTTGCGGTGGAAGTTCGCGACCCGGGTGGCCTTGTCCGGCACGTCGATGGCGCGGGCGCGCAGCGGGTCCTGCGTGGCGACGCCGACCGGGCATTTGTTGGTGTGACAGGCCTGGGCCTGGATGCAGCCGATGGCGAACATGAAGCCGCGGGCGGAGTTGC
>CAYXPI010000105.1:0-12618 GCA_964467005.1 uncultured Limibaculum sp.
GGTGCGCAACGGCACCTGCCTCAAATGCGACAGCTGCGGCTGCACCACGGGGTGCAGCTGAGCGACGGTATCGGCCCCACCGCGCGTGGGGCCTCTTGGAACAGGCCGCAGGACAACAAACCTACCGAGCAGCAGATAAGGCGGACCTGATAACAGCTCACGGGGGAGGGCCCAGGCTCTCCCCCGCTTTTTGTGTGGCTCAGGTGAACAGCACGTAGACGGCCGCGGCCCCGCCGGCCAGGGCGACGGCGACGACGATGTTGCGGAAGAATGTCGACGGCTTGTTTTCGTCTTCGGTCATGGATGGCTCCCCTCGGTCCCAATAGGCGAAAGCAAGCATAGCTTGCACGACCGCAGGTTGACAGCCCGCTTCTGCGGCGGCGGCTCAGCCGGGGGCGCCAAGCCCCGTGCGCATCGCAAGACGGCGGATCGGGGCCACGCGGGAGATGGTGCGGAGCCCGAGGAGGCGGAGATCGCGCAGCGGCTGAGGCTCGGCCTGGGCGAAGCGATTGAGGAGATCCACGCCGCCGACGCGCAACAGGATCTCCGGCCAGCGGGCTCGGGCGTAGCCGTCGAGCAGCTGAGCGGCGCCGATGTCGCCGGTGCCGGCCGCCTCGATCCGGCGGGCCAGGCACTCCGCATCTGCGAGAGAGAGGTTGAGCCCCTGCGCGCCGATGGGGGGCATCACATGGGCGGCCTCGCCGAGGAGCGCGAGCCGGCGGCCCGTGAGCCCGATGGCGATTTGCGAGATGATCGGCCAGGTGGCGCGGGGGCCGAGGATGCGGAGCGGCCCAAAGAGCCCCATGGTCGCGGCGGTGAGCTCGGCAGCGAGGCTCGCGTCGTCGAGCGCGGCGAGGCGCGCCGCCCGGGCCGCCGGCACCATCCAGACGACGGCGGAGGCCGGACCCTCGGCCCGGTCCGGCATGGGCACCAGGGTGAGTGGCCCGCCGGTGCGGTGGATCTCAGTCGAGACGCCTTCATGCGGCGCCGCGTGGCCGACGGAGAAGACGAGCGCCCGTTGCCCATAGCTCCAGCGGCGGGCGGCGATGCCGGCGAGGCGGCGGAGGCCGCTGTCCCGCCCGTCGGCGGCGATGGCGAGGGTGGCGCGGAGCCGCGTGCCGTCCGAGAGGCGGAGGACCGCGTCGCCCGAGCGGGGGAGGAAGCCCGTGACCGTCCGGCCCGTGAGGAGGGTGACCTCGGGCAGCTCGGCCAGTCGGGCGCGGAGGGCGGCGCGGGCGGGCGCGTTGGCCACGTTCCAGCCGAAGGGGCCGTCGGCGATCTCGCGGGCCTCGAAATCCGCGCGCTCCCGCGGCGTCCGCTCCCGGCCTCCGGCGTCGATGAGGCGCATGGTCCAGAGCGGGGCGGCGTGGACGGCCATCCGCTCCCAGGCGCCGGCGGCGGCGAGCGTCGCGATGCCGGGGGCGAGATAGGCGGTGGTGCGCAGGTCCTCGGCGCCGTCCCGGGCCGGGCCCTCGGCCTCGGGCGCGGGGTCGACGAGAGCCACCCTCCGGCCCGCGGTGCCCAGCCGTGCCGCGGCCGCGAGCCCCGCGAGCCCGCCCCCGGCGATGGCGATATCGACCTCGATCTCCATGCATTTAGCAATATGGAGCACGGGGCCCGCTCTCAACCGACCCGCCGGCGATCAGGGACGGGCGGATCGCCGCGCCCCGAAGAACGCGCGGAGGAGGGTGGCGGCCTCCGCCTCGGCGATCCCGGCATAGACCTCCGGCGCATGGTGGCAGGTGGGGTGGGCGAACACCCGGGGCCCATGATCGACCCCGCCGGTCTTGGGGTCCGCCGCGCCGTAATAGAGCCGGGCGATTCGCGCGAGCGAGATGGCGCCCGCGCACATCGGGCAGGGCTCGAGCGTCACGGTGAGGTCGCAGCCCACCAGCCGCTCCGAGCCCAGGCGGGCGGCGGCGGCGCGCAGCACCAGGATCTCCGCATGGGCCGTCGGGTCCGCCCGCTCGCGCACCCGGTTGCCGTCGGCCGCGATCACCTCCGCCCTCCGAGAGACAACGGCGCCCACCGGCGTCTCCCCCCGCGCGGCGGCGGCGCGCGCCTCGGCCAGGGCTCGCGGCATGTGGGAGAGGAATTCCATGACCGGCACGCTAGGCGCGCGGGGCGGGCTTTGCTAGTCCCACCCCATGGCGGAGGACACACCCGAGGGCGAGCGGATCGCCAAGCGGCTCGCGCGGGCCGGCGTCGCCTCCCGCCGCGAGGCCGAGCGCATGATCGAGGCGGGGCGCGTGAGCGTGAACGGCCGGCGGATCGTGAGCCCTGCGCTGAATGTGAGGGCGAGCGACCGGATCGCGGTGGACGGCGAACCCGTCGCAGAGCCGGAACCCCCGCGGCTCTGGCGCTATCACAAGCCGGCGGGGCTGGTGACCACCGCGCGCGATGAGCGCGGGCGGCCCACGGTCTTCGAGCGGCTGCCGGAGGGGATGCCGCGGGTGATCTCCATCGGCCGGCTCGACCTCACCTCGGAGGGGCTTCTCCTTCTCACCAATGACGGGGAGCTCAAGCGCCGGCTCGAGCTGCCCTCCACCGGCTGGATGCGCCGCTACCGGGTGCGCGCCCATGGGCGGCCGACGGCGGAGATGCTGGCGCCCCTCGGCCGCGGCATCACGGTGGGGGGCGAGCGCTTCCAGCCGATGACCGTGGAGGTGGAGCGCCAGCAGGGGGCCAATGCTTGGCTGACGGTCGGGCTCCGGGAGGGCAAGAACCGCGAGATTCGCCGGGCGCTCGAGGCCGTGGGGCTGACGGTCAACCGCCTGATCCGCGTGAGCTACGGGCCGTTTCAGCTCGGCGATCTGGCCGAGGGGGCGGTGGAGGAGGTGAAGGCCAAGGTGCTGGCGGATCAGCTTGGTCTGCGTCGAGCGCCGCGGCGCGGGCGCGGCTGAGGGGTGCCGCTGGCGGCCGGCCACGGCGGGCGCTATCCTTTGACGAAGGCGCTCAGGCGAGATAGATCTCAGCGCATGTTCATGTATTGTTCCCGTCAGGAGGAGCCGATGCCGGACGCCACGGGAGAACCCGACGCCCAGTTCGCCGCGCCGATCTCGGAGCAGATCTGGGATATGAAGTACCGCCTGAAGGACGGCGACGGCCGGCCGGTGGACGCGTCGCTGGCCGACACGCAGGTGCGGGTCGCGCGCGCCCTCGCGGCGGCGGAGGCCGAGCCCGCGGTGTGGGAGCCGCGGTTTCGCGCGGCGCTCGAGGGGCAGCGCTTCCTGCCCGCGGGCCGCATCATCGCCGGCGCCGGCACCGAGCGGCGGGTGACGCTCTTCAACTGCTTCGTGATGGGCACGATCCCGGATTCGATGTCCGGGATCTTCGAGGGCCTCAAGGAGGCCGCCCTCACCATGCAGCAAGGGGGCGGGATCGGCTACGACTTCTCGACCATCCGGCCCAAAGGCGCGCGGGTGGCCGGGGTGGGGGCCGACGCCTCGGGGCCCCTCTCCTTCATGGATGTGTGGGACGCGATGTGCCGCACCATCATGTCCGCGGGCTCGCGCCGGGGCGCCATGATGGCCACGCTCCGCTGCGACCATCCGGACATCGCGGCGTTCGTCGCCGCCAAGGCCGATCCCGCGCGGCTCCGCATGTTCAACCTCTCGGTCTTGGTGACGGACGCGTTCATGGAGGCCGTGGCCGAGGACGCGCCCTGGGAGCTCCGCTTCGACGGCCGGGTGGTGGAGACGGTGCGGGCCCGCGCGCTATGGGACCGGATCATGCGCGCGACATACGACTATGCCGAACCCGGGGTGATCTTCATCGACCGGATCAACGCCGCCAACAACCTCGCCTATTGCGAGACGATCGCGGCCACCAACCCTTGCGGCGAGCAGCCGCTGCCGCCTTATGGCGCCTGCCTTCTCGGCTCGATCAACCTCGCGGCGCTGGTGCGGGATCCATTCGACCCGGGCGCCGGCATCGACGCGGCGGAGCTCGAGGAGCTCGTCGCCACCTCCGTGCGGATGATGGACAATGTGGTGGATGTCTCGGGCTTCCCGCTGCCCGAGCAGGCGGCGGAGGCGGCGGCCAAGCGGCGCATCGGCCTCGGCGTCACGGGGCTCGCGGATGCGCTTATCTTCGTGGGCGCGCGTTATGGCTCGGAGGCGGCGGTGCGGATCACGGGCGACTGGCTCCGCCAGATCCGCGACGCGGCATATCGCGCCTCCGCCCGCCTGGCCGCGGAGAAGGGCGCCTTCCCTCTCTTCGACGCCGAGGCCTATCTCGCGCGGCCGATGATCCGGGACCTGCCGGAGGACATCCGCGCCGAGATCGCCGAGCACGGCATCCGCAATGCCCTCCTCACCTCGATCGCCCCCACAGGCACGATCTCCCTCCTCGCGGGCAACGTCTCGTCCGGCATCGAGCCGGTCTTCGCCCTCTCCTACATCCGCAAAGTGACCCAGCCGGACGGGACGAAGACCGAGGAGGAGGTGGCGGATTACGCGCTGGCCGCCTGGCGCCGGCTCCAGGGCGGGGCGCCCCTGCCGGAGGCCTTCGTCACCGCCCAGGATCTCGCGCCGGAGGACCATGTGGCGATGCAGGCGGTCGCCCAGGCCTATGTGGACAGCTCGATCTCCAAAACCGTGAACCTGCCGGAGGAGATCTCGTTCGAGGACTTCAAGGAGGTCTATGCCCGCGCCTACGCGCTTGGCTGCAAGGGCTGCACCACCTATCGGCCGAACCCGGTCACCGGCTCCGTCCTTGCCGTGGCTGAGCCTGCGCCGCCGCCCGCCGGCGTCGATCCGCTCGCCCGTCCCGAGGCGCTGGAGGGGCGCACCTACAAGCTCAAATGGCCGGACAGCCCCCACGCCATCTACGTCACCCTCAACGATGTGGAGATCGACGGGCACCGCCGGCCCTTCGAAATCTTCATCAATTCCAAAAACATGGAGCACTATGCCTGGACCGTGGCGCTCACCCGGATGATCTCGGCGGTGTTCCGCCGGGGCGGCGATGTGAGCTTTGTGGTGGAGGAGCTGAAGGCGGTGTTCGACCCCCGCGGCGGGGCTTGGATGAAGGGGCGCTACGTGCCTTCCATGCTCGCGGCCATCGGCGGCGTGATCGAGCAGCACCTGCGCGAGATCGGCTTCATCGACGGGGTGGCGGAGATCGCGGCCCCGCCCGCACCGGCCCCGGAGGTGGAGAGCCGCCCGGCGCCCACCACCTGCCCGGCCTGCGGGAGCTACAACACGGTGATGCGCGAGGGCTGCGCCCATTGCCTCGACTGCGGATACTCCAAATGCGCGTGAGCGGACCCCTCAGCGGCGTCACGGTGGTGGATCTCACCTCGATGATATCGGGGCCGGTGGCGACGCTCACCCTGGCCGACCAGGGTGCGGAGGTGATCAAGGTCGAGCGGCCGGATGGCGGGGACCACGCGCGCCAGGTGGCCGGTCGGCGGGGCGGCTTCTCGGCGTCCTTCGTCAACAACAACCGCGGCAAGCGCTCGGTGGCGCTCGACCTCAAGGACCCGCGTGGGGTCGCCGCCGTGGAGCGGCTGGCCGCGCGCGCCGACATCTTCGTGCAGAACTTCCGGCCCGGCGTGGCGGAGCGGATGGGCCTGGGCTGGGAGCGGCTCTCGGTGGCGAATCCGGGCCTGATCTACTGCTCGATCAGCGGGTTCGGGCACACCGGCCCCTTCGCGCACAAGCCGGTCTACGACCCGCTGATCCAGGCGCTCTCGGGCCTCGCGACCGTGCAAGGCGGGTCCGACACCGAGCGCCCGCGCCTGGTCCGCACCATCCTGCCGGACAAGCTGACCGGCATCCAGGCCGCCCAGGCGATCACCGCGGCGCTCTTCGCGCGGACGCGCACGGGGCAGGGCCAGCACATTCGCCTCTCGATGCTCGACACGGTGGTGGCCTTCCTCTGGTCCTCCGACATGACCGGGCACACCTTCGTGGGCGACGAGGTGCCGGACCGGCAGACTCAGTCCTTCGTGGAGCTGATCTACCGGTCGGCGGATGGGTATCTGGCCGTGTCCGCCTATGCCGACCGGGACTGGCAGGGCCTCGCCCGGGCGATGGGTCGGCCGGAGTGGCTGGAGGATCCGCGCTTCACCACCGTCGCGCTCCGGGAGGAGAACAAGCCCGCGCGGCTCGAGCTCACCCAGTCCGAGCTCGAGCGGCGGAGCACGGCTGCGAACATCGCCCTCCTCGAGGCGGAGGACGTGCCCTGCGCGCCCGTGCTCACCCGGGCCGAGATGATCGGCCATCCGCAGATCGCGGCCAACGCCCTTCTCCATCACGCCGAGCACCCGGAGGCCGGGCCGCTCCGCCAGACGCGCCCGCCCGCGACGTTCTCCGGCACCCCCGCCGAGCCCGGGGCGCCGGCCCGGCGTTTGGGCGCCGACACGGAAGCCGTGCTGGCCGAGGCGGGATACACGGCCGCGGAGATCGCGGAGCTCGTCGCCGCAGGCGTCGCCCATCTCGCGGAGGCGCTTGCATGATCGCCTTTCACTACGCGCCCACGCCCAATGGCTGGAAGGTGGGAATCATGCTCGAGGAGACGGGCCTCGCCTACGAGACGCGCCTCATGTCGCTGGCGGACGGCGACCAGTTCCAGCCGGACTTCCGCGCGATCAGCCCCAACGCGCGGATGCCCGCGATCGTCGACGACGACCCGCCGGCGGCGTATGGCCCCGAGCCCGTCAGCGTCTTCGAATCGGGCGCCATCCTCCTCTACCTTGCGGAGAAGACGGGCCGGTTCGCCCCCACCGAGCCTCGCGCGCGCAAGGAGCTCCACGAATGGCTCTTCTGGCAGGTCGGCACCCAGGGGCCGATGGGCGGGCAGCTCTCGCATTTCGTGAATTACGGGCCGGAGGGGCAGGACTACGCCCGCGCACGCTATCTCGGCGAGTACGAACGGGCGCTTGCGGTGCTCGAGCGGCGCCTGGAGGGGCGGGACTACATCCTTGGCGCCTACTCCATCGCGGACATGATCGCCTTTCCCTGGGCGTTCATCGCCAAGCCGCTCGGCTCGTCGCTCGCGCGCTTCCCCGCCGTCGCGGCCTGGCGCGGGCGGATCAAGGAGCGTCCGGCGGTGCGTCGGGCGATCGACCTGCACAAGGACCGGCAGGGCCGCGGCGCACGCTCCGCCGCCGACACGCCGCTTCTCTACAATCAGGGGGCCGATCACATCCTCGGGCGCGGCTGAGCCCAGCCTTGAGCGTTTACCCCGGGGCCCAACATGCTAGGCTCGCCGCAACCCGGGCGACCGCCCCGGGGCGTGGGGAGGATGGGAGGATGGCCGGAGTGGGCGCCGCGCGGCTTGTGCTCGGCTTCGGGGCCGAGGTGGGCGCGGGCGACACGCTCGAGGCGCTGATCGCGGCTGTGTCCGGTCCGCTCTCGGGGCTTTCCCACGGCGCCGGTCCCCAAGCCGTGGGGCTCCGTCTTTCGGGCCGGGCGCTCGAGGCGCTGGCCGACCCCGAGCGGCGGGCCGCCTTCGCCGAGGCGCTGACCGCCGCGGGCCTCGCGCTCGTCGCCCTCGACGGGACTGCCCCCGGCCCGCTCTCCGAGACCCGCACGAAGGAGCATGCCTATCTGCCGGACTGGCGCGACGAGGACCGCCTGCACTACACCGTCGCGCTCGCCGGGCTCCTCGCCGAGGCCGCGCCGCCCGGTCATGCGCTCACGATCTCCACGATCCCCGGCGCCTACGGGCCGCTGGTGGGTGGTACGGGCTCCGAGGCCGAAATCGCCGACGGCCTCTTGCGCGCCGCGGCCCATGCGCTGGCGATCGCGCGCGAGACCGGCCGGCGGGTGGCGATCGCGCTCCAGCCCGCGCCCTTCGGCCTCATCGAGACGGCCGAGGCCGCCGCGCGGTTCTTCGCCGCCTGGCTCTTCGCGCCCGCCGGGCTCCGGCGCTTCGCCGCGTTGGCCGATCTGGCGCGGGGAGAGGCGCCGGCCGCGCTTCGCCGTCACCTGGGCTTGGCCTTCGACACGGCCCACGCCGCCGTGATGGGAGAGGACGTGGCCACGGCGATGCGCGCGCTGGAGGCCGAGGCGGTCCCGGTCCACCGGCTCCGACTCTCGGCCGCCGCGGTGATCGCGCCGGTGACGGCGGCGGGCAACGACGCGCTGGCACCCGCCCGGCGCGCGCCGCTTCTGAGCCCGGTCGTGGGGGCCGACGCGGCCGGTGCGCCGCTCCGCTTTCCGGATCTCGACGGGGTGTGCCTGCCGGAGGGCGGCGCCTTTCGCGTGCTTTGGCGGCAGCCTCTGGCGGCGGTGGAGGACGGGCCGGTTGCCAGCACCCGGGAGACGGCGGAAGCCGCGCTTCGGGCCGTCGGCGCCCTCGCCACCCCGCCGCAGATCGAGCTCGTGGGAACCGGGCCCGCCGCGCCGCCCTCGGGGGGCCTGGCGGAGGTCGCGGCCCGGGCCCGGGCGGACGCGGCCTGGGCCTCCGCCCGGCTCTGACGCTCAGAAGCGGAAATAGATGAACGGGCTGTAGGCGTCGGCGAGGAGCCGCGCGAGAGAGGCCGCGAGGAGGAGCACCCAGAGGCCGAGGCCAAGTGCGACGGGCCGGACCCGGAGCGGCGCCGCCCGCGGCGGGAAGCGGGGCAGCGCCACCGCCCGGCCGACCCAGCCCGCGACCCTGGGGCCGGCGAGCGCCATGCCCACCAGGGCCGCGAGCGTCGCCTCGGTGGTGACGAAGGCCGCCGCGGGGTTGGGTGCGTCCACTCGGCCGAGGGCCGCGAGCACCCCCTGCGCCTGGGCGAGGCTCTCGGACCGAAAGAGCACCCAGCCCGCCATCACCACCCCGAGGGTGTAAGCGAGGCAGAGCGCCGCCGGCCGGCGCGCGAGCCAGGCCCCCCCGCCGGCCCGCTCGAGCACCAGAAACGCGCCGTGCCACGCGCCCCAGAGCACAAAGGTCCAGGCCGCGCCGTGCCAAAGCCCGGTGAGCAGGAAGACGATCCAAAGGTTGAGATAGGTGCGCACCGGTCCATGCCGGTTCCCGCCCAGCGGGATGTAGACATAGTCCCGAAACCAGGTGGAGAGCGAGATGTGCCAGCGGCGCCAAAAGTCTGTGAGGCTGCGTGCGGCGTAGGGGTGGTGGAAGTTTTTCGGAAACTCGAAGCCGAGGGCGAGGCCGAGGCCCACCGCCATCAGCGAATAGCCCAGAAAGTCGAAATAGATCTGGAGGGTGTAGGCCGCGATCCCCGCGGCGGCGGCGGCGGCGGAGAGGGTCTCGGGCGGGGCGGCGAACACGCCGTCGGCCACCGGGGCGACCGCGTCGGCGATGAGCACCTTGGCCGCCATCCCGCTCGCGAAGAAGGCCAGCGCTTCGTAGAGCTGGGGGAGGTCGACCCGCCGGTCCTTGAGCGCGGGCGCGACCGAGGCGAAGCGCACGATCGGGCCGGCCACGAGCTGGGGAAAGAGCGCGATGTAGAGGGCGATGCGGTGGGGCGCGCGCTCGGGCGGGGCGTCGCCGCGGGCGAGGTCGACCAGGAAGGAGATGGCCTGGAACGTGAAAAAGGAGATGCCGAGGGGCAGCGCCAGCCCCTCGAGCGCCGGCGCCGGAAGGCCCAGCACCTCGGACACCAGAAAGCCCAGATACTTGAAGCCGCCCAGCAGCGCGAGATTGGCCGCGACGCCGAGCCGGAGCCAGAGCCGGCGGCGCCCCGGATCGTCGAGAATGAGGCGTCCGAACAGGATGTTGAGTGCGATCGAGCCCAGCATGACCAGGAGATAGGCGCCCTCTCCCACCCAGTAGAACAGGAGGCTGGCCAGGAGGAGCACGGGGTTCGCGGCCCGCGGCACGAGGGCGAGGGCGAGGAGCACCGGCGGCAGGAAGAAGACGAGAAAGTCGGTGGACGAGAAGACCAACGGCCAGGCTCCGATGCGCCGCGCGCGGGGGCGCTCAGAACCCGCCGCCGGTGGAGAAGCCGCCGCGGGAGCGGGTGGGCGCCGGGGCGCTTCGCGGCATGCGGAGACCGCCGAAGCCCCGGCGTCGGCGGCCGGAGGGGGCGCGGTAGCCTGTGCGGAGCGCCTCGCGGAGGGCGGCCTTCGCGGTGCCGGTCACGATCTGGCCGAGGAGGGAGCCGAGCGCGTCGCCGTTGTCGAACCGGCCCCCGGGGGCGCCGTAGCCGTGGCGACGGAACCGCCGGCGCTCCTCGGCAAGATCCGCCCGCCGCTGGGCGAGGGCGCGTTCGTCGCGCCGCGCTGTGTCGAGCTCCCGGCGCACCCGGTCGCGGGCCTCGGCGAGTTCGCCCAGCCGCTGCACCGCGCGGTCGTCCTCCGGCGCGGGGGTGGCCCGGGCGGTCTCGGCGAGGCGGCGGAGATCCGCGGTCTCGAAGCTGGCCACGAGGGTGTCGAGCGCGCGGAGGAGGCCCGCATCGTTCTCGGGGTCCGCCAGCCCTGCGGCCTCCGCCTCCCGCCGCTCCCGCGTCTCTTCGAGCGCGGCGATCTCGGCGTCGACGGCGTCGAGGGCGGCCTCGGCCTCCGTGAGGGCGGCCTCGAGGGGCGCGATGCCATCCGCTTCGAGCGCCGTGCGTTCGAGGTCGGCGAGGGCGGCGCGCTCCGCTTCGGCCGCGGCCTCCACCCGGTCGGCATGGGCGCGGAGCCGGGCAGGGATCTCGTGGAGCCGCACATAGTCGCGGCGTGCCGCGGGGTAGCCGACGAGCCGGGCGACCTTTCCGTCGACATGCCGGACGATGGCCATCGCGCGGTAGTCCGGCGTGTCGTAGCCGCGGGCCCAGAGATAGGCGAACAGCGGGTCGCGGTCGTAGGCGGCGGATTTCGCCGCCCGGTCGGCCTCGGCGCGGTCGGCCTTCGCGTCGGCGGCCTCGGCGCGGGCCTCCGCGGCCTCTGCGCGGTCCCGCAGCGCCTGCCACTCGGCCGTCTCGGCAAGACGCTCCGCGGTCGTGTCGGCACGGGCGTCGCGGGCGTCCAGGGCGGCCTCCAGCGCGTCCTCCGCCGCCTCGCGACGCGCCCGGGCGGCGTCGATCTCGGCGGCAATCCCGGCCCGGGCGGTCTCGCTCTCCTCCAACCGGCTTCGGCGCGCGTCCAGCGCGTCCAGCGCCGTCTGCTCCGCGGCGTCGAGCCGGCCGGCCACCCGGTCGCGGGCGAGCGCGTCGAGCCGGACCTGAGCGATCGTCCGGTAGGCGGCGGCCTCGGCGCGTGAGATCTCCGCGGCCTCCTCCGAGAGCTCGGCCATGCGCCGGGTGAGCCGCGCGTCCTCCGCCGCGAGCTCGGCTTCCGCCCGCTCGATCGACCGATAGATATCTCTGGCGCGGGTCACCGGTCCCACTCCGTGATCGCCCCGTCCATCACCGGCAGGCGCCAGTCCACCGCAAGGTCGCCGACGGGCTTGATGCCGAGGACGGCGTTCTGCACGATCCCGTCGTCACGCTTGTCGCGCTCGACCATGCGATAGGTTGCCTCCGGCACCCGGATCGCCCAGATCGTGACCTCCTCGGTGCGCCCGGTCTCTTCGTTCGTCACAGGGCGGGCGATCACGCGGCCGTCCGGGTCCACCGCCTCCACCAAAATGTAGTAGTTGCGCGCGCCCGTGTTCACATCGGGCACGCGGAACACGCCCGTGGGCTCGCCGGGGCGGGAGACGATGCGCACCTCGAAGGCGAGCCCGAGGTCGGCGACCCTGGCCTCGAGCCGGCCGAGCCCGGTCTCCGCCTCTTCGAACCGGTCCGCCGCGAGCGCCGCCTCCACCTGCCCGCGCAGGCCGGCCACCTCGGCGCTCGCCGCATTTGTGGCCGCCAAGGCCTCGGCCTGGGCCGAAACCCGGTTGAGCCGGTCCGCCAGCCGGTCGGCCTCCGTGCCTGCGACGAGGCCCCAGCCAATCCAGAGGAGGAGGAGCGCGGCCGCGCCCCCCGCCCAGGGGCCCCAGCGCATCCGGCTCACCCAGACCTTGGCGAGCGTCACGGCGATGGAGGGCTTCGGCGGCTCGTAGACGAACCGGCTCTCGCGGAGGGCGGCGATGCCCTCCTCCAGAATCGCGTCGGTCACCTCGAGGCCCTGGCCCTCGTAGATCTTGCGCAGGCGCCGCTTCAGCGTCTCGTCGCGGTCGTCCTGGCCGAGCTCCCGCTCCAACGCCATGCGGTCGTGGCGGAGGGTGTCCACCACGTCCATGGCCATCATCAGCTCGTCGAGCTGGGGGCGGTCCTCGCTGGGCGCGCTCATCAGAAGCCGAGCGCGTTGCCCTTCTCGGCGAGCTTGGCGATCCGGCGCTTGCCGTCCTCCACCGCGTCGCGGATCTCCTCGGAGTTTTTCGTGGCGAGCGTGCGCATCTCGGCGATGATCTCGGTCGAGGTCTCCTGGTAGTTGACCACCGAGTCGACAAGCTTTTTCACGGCGTCGGCGCGGATCGTGGGGCCATAGCCGGCCTTCAGCGCCTCCTCCTGCACCTTGGCGCCGATATCGGCCAGCACCTCGATGGATTTCGACACGCCGTCCTTCATCGCGTTCAGCGTCTCGGTGGCCTCATGCAGGCCGAACATGCCGGTGAAGGAGGCCTTGAGCGCGGTCAGCACGCTCTCATTCGTGGTGAAGAACGAGACCGACTGTTGATAGACGCGCTGCTTGGCCGAGGTCGTCTGCATCAGCCGCGCCATGATGACCTCGGAGGTGTTGTAGCCGATGGTCAGGT
>CAYXPI010000106.1:0-12465 GCA_964467005.1 uncultured Limibaculum sp.
GCCCCAGCGCCCGCGCCCGCCGCAGCCCACGGGGGATATCGGCCTCGGCACCGGCGGCCTCTACTAGGCTCGGCGCGACCCTCCGCGGCCAGGCAAAGCCGGTGCGAGCGTCCGCAGGGTGGATCGACCAACCATGGCATTGAGGCGGCGGATCAAGGCGCTGATGCCGCCGGCGGCGCTCCGCCGGTTGCTCGCCCTTCTGCAATGGTGGGAGCGGCGCCGCCTCGACCGCGCAGAACAGCGCCTGGCGAGCCTGCCCGTCGGGGATGCGTTCGATGAGATCTACCGACGCGGCCATTGGGGTGCGAAAGGCTCGTCAGGCCGGGGCAGCTCGGGTGCTTGGGCCGACGGCTATGTCGAGATCGTGGCCCGGATGATCGCGGAGCGGGGCGTTGCGAGCGTCGCGGATGTCGGCTGCGGCGATTTCCAGATCGGCGCTCGCCTTGCCCACCATGTAAGCGGATATGTCGGGCTCGACGTCTCCCGGGTGATTGTCGAGCGGAACCGCCGCCGGTTCGCTGCGCTCGATCATGTTGTGTTCGAGACCATGGACCTGGTCGAGGGCCCACCGCCGCCGGTTGATCTGGTGCTTGTCCGGCAGGTTTTGCAACATCTCTCGAACGCGCAGATCGAGCGGGGGCTCGGCAATCTGGAGCGGTCGGGCGCGCGAATGATCCTCGTCGCGGAGCATGTGTGCCTAGAGGGAGAGAGGGCCCGGCCAAACCTCGATCTCGGCCGTCACACAATGCGGATCCGCGCGAGCGTGGGGTCGGGCGTCTTTCTCGACCGGCCGCCGTTCTCGCGCCAGGTGCGTCACATTGCCGATCTTCCGGATCCCCTTCCGGAAAACGCGGGAATGGCGCTCCGACTTGTCGAACTCGTGCCGAGATCGGGCGCCACGCAGCCCGTCGAGCCCCGCGGCTGATCCGCGGGCGGCCGCTCGGCCTCAGGCGTCGGCCGGACGCTGCAGCATGGCCAGCACCTCGTAGATCTTCATGAACTGCGCTTGTGGAAGCCCGAAGGCCTCGCTGCAGACGATCACCGTCGCCTCCTCGCTCTCTTCGATCCGTCCATCCGCAAAGGCGACGCGGAGCGCGATGCAGATGGCCGTCTCGCGCAGCGCGGGCGAGAGCGCCTCCGTCGCGCGGGCGATCACCGCCTCCGCGCCGGCTTCCGAGGCGGTGTGGACGATGCGCTCGATCAGGCGGCCGCACGGCGCTCCCATCATCGGGCGCAGGATCGGGCTGAAGGCGATCGCGTTGTCGAGCTGCATGCGCTCGGCCGAGCCGAACCGGTCCGCGCTCATCATCGTGAGCACCGCCGGCGCGATGAGCGCCTCGGCCAGGAGCTCGGACGGCCCTGGCCCCGTGTCGGCCCCGTTGCCGGCGACTGCCATGGCCGTTTCCTCGAGGTTTTGAGCCACGATGCGGGAGCGCCCGGGCCGCGTCAAGCGCAGGGCGCCCACCTTTACGGCCCCGGCCCCGGCCGCTATTTCACCAAGATGAACCAGCCGAAAGGACGCCGATGAAGGCCGAGACCGCTGCCGTTGCCGCCGAGATCGAAAAGTCGCTCGCGCTCCTTCGCCAGCGCATCGGGTGGGAGACGGCGGAGCATCGTCTCGAGGAGATGAACGCCCGCGCCGAGGATCCGGATCTGTGGTCGGACCCCACGAAAGCGCAGGCCGTGATGCGCGACCGCCAACGCCTGGCCGACCAGGTGGAGGGCTACCGCTCGCTCGCGCAGCGGCTGTCGGACAATGTGGAGCTGATCGAGCTCGGCGAGGCGGAGGAGGACGGCGAGGTGGTGGCCGAGGCCGAGGTCGCGCTCGCCGCCCTCCGCGAGGAAGCGGCGGCCAAAGAGGTGGAGGCGCTCCTCTCCGGCGAGGCGGACGGCAACGACGCGTTCCTCGAGATCAACGCGGGCGCGGGCGGGGTGGAGGCCTGCGACTGGGCGCAGATGCTCGTGCGGATGTACACGCGCTGGGCGGAGGCGCGCGGCTACAAAGTCGAGCTCCAGGACGAGAGCCCGGGCGAGGAGGCGGGGATCCGCTCGGCCACCTATCAGATCAAGGGCGCGAACGCCTTCGGCTGGTTGAAGACGGAGTCCGGCGTGCACCGGCTCGTGCGGATCTCGCCCTTCGACAGCCAGGCCCGGCGGCAGACCTCCTTCGCATCCGCCTGGGTGTATCCGGTGATCGACGACACGATCGAGATCGAGATCCCGCCCAACGAGATCCGGATCGACACCTATCGCTCATCCGGCGCGGGCGGGCAGCATGTGAACACCACCGATTCGGCGGTGCGGATCACCCATCTGCCGACGAACATCGTCGTCACCTCCTCGGAAAAATCCCAGCACCAGAACCGGGCTATCGCGATGCAGGCCCTCCGCTCCAAGCTCTACGAGATGGAGATGAAGCGGCGCACCCAGGCGATCCAGGACGCCCACGATGCCAAGGGCGAGATCGGCTGGGGGAACCAGATCCGGAGCTACGTCCTCCAGCCCTATCAGATGGTGAAGGACCTCCGCACCCAGGTGGAGACCTCGGACACCCAAGGGGTGCTCGACGGCGATCTCGACAAGTTCATGGCTGCCGCGCTGGCGCTTGACGTCTCGGGCAAATCCCGCGCCGACGCGGCGGGCGACGACGATCTCCAGACCGCCTGAGCCCTATCACGGGCGCCCTCGGGCCCTCGTGACCGGTCCGTGTTAGGGTGACGCACCGGCCGGTTCCCAGCTTGGCGTCAATTCTTGCCAAGGCTGGAGACACGCCATGACACGACTGATCTCTGCGGCGCTCGTCGCCGTTCTCGCCGTCTCGGCGACGACCGAGGCTCAGGCCATGCGCTCGCGCGGCAGCGACAACGCGGTGAGCCAACAACGCGCCAAGCTGAAGAAGGAATGGCAGCGCGCCCGCGCCGTGGGCGGCTACCAGAACCCGCTCTCGGCGCTCATCGACCTCATCGCGGGCCGTGAGCTTCGGCCTGGCACGGTGCAGCCCTCGTTCCAGTCGTCCAACGCGGTGCATGTGGACGACATCCGCTGACAGTGCCCGCGCGTCCGGGGCCCCGCCCGCCCGGGCCGGCGACGGAGCGAGCGCGGCGGTCTCGGCCCCCCATCGGCCACCGGACGCGCGGGCTGGACATGACGGCCGACCCGGGGCATCTCGGAGGCTATGGAGAGCCCGGAAGAGCTTGCCCCCGAGACGGCGGCCGCCGAGATCGAGCGCCTGGCAAAGGCGGTCGCGGCGGCCGATCTCGCCTATCACATGGCGGATGCGCCGGAGATCGCGGACGCGGAATACGACCGGCTGAAGGCGCGCCTGCAGGCGCTCGAGGCGGCTCATCCCGAGCTCGCGAGGGCCGACAGCCCGATGGCTCGGGTGGGAGCGCCGCCCGCCTCGGCCTTCGGGAAGATCCGCCACCCGGTGCCGATGCTTTCGCTCGAGAACGCCTTCGACGCGGCGGCCGTGCGCGAGTTCGAGGCCCGGCTCCGGCGCTTTCTCTCCCTCGGCGACGATCGGCTCGCCTTCCTCGCCGAGCCCAAGATCGACGGGCTCTCCCTGGCGCTCCGTTACGAGGGGCGGCGGCTCGTGCAAGCCGCCACCCGGGGTGACGGCGCGGTGGGCGAGGAGGTGACCGCCAACGCCCGGACGATCGCGGAGATCCCGGCCACGCTTCCGGCCGAGGCGCCCGAGCTCATCGAGGTCCGCGGCGAGGTCTATATGCAACACGCCGACTTCGCCCGGCTGAACGCCGCTCAGGCCGAGGCCGGGGGCAAGACCTTCGCCAATCCGCGGAACGCGGCGGCGGGCTCGCTTCGCCAGCTCGACGCAACGATCACCGCGGCCCGCCCGCTCCGTTTCTTCGCCTACGCCTGGGGGGAGGTCTCGGCGCTGCCGGCCGACACCCAGTTTGGCGTTCTCGAGGCCTTCCGCGCCTGGGGGCTGCCGGTGAACCCGCTCGCCCGGCGCTGCGAGGGGGTGCAGGCGCTCTTGGAGCTGCACAGCGAGATCGAGGCCGCGCGGGCCGAGCTCGGCTACGACATCGACGGGGTGGTCTACAAGGTCGACCGGCTCGACTGGCAGGCCCGTCTCGGCACGCGCTCGACCACCCCGCGCTGGGCGATCGCGCACAAATTCGACCCCGAGCGGGCGACGACGGTTCTCGAAGGGATCGACATCCAGGTGGGCCGCACCGGCGCACTCTCGCCGGTGGCGCGGCTCCGGCCCGTCACGGTGGGGGGCGTCGTCGTATCGAACGCGACGCTGCACAACGAGGATTACATCGCCGGGCGCGGCGCCTCCGGCGAGCCGATCCGCGGGGGGCGCGACCTCCGCGTGGGCGACACCGTCACGGTGTACCGGGCCGGCGAGGTGATCCCCAAGGTGGTGGATGTGGACCTCTCGCGGCGGCCGGAGGGGGCAATGCCGTACGTCTTTCCGGAGGTGTGTCCGGTCTGCGGCTCCCCGGCTCCGCGCGAGCCCGGAGAGGCGGTGCGCCGCTGCACGGGCGGGCTCACCTGCGGGGCCCAGGTGGTGGAGCGGCTCAAGCATTTCGTGTCCCGCTCCGCGCTCGACATCGAGGGACTGGGGGCCAAGCAGGTCGAGGCCTTTCACGCCGACGGGTTGATCGTGGAGCCGGCGGACATCTTCCGGCTGGCGGCGCATGTGGACCGGCTCCTCCGCCGCGACGCCAAGGGCCGGGCGACGAATCAGAAATCGGTAAACAATCTGCTCGCCGCGATCGAGGCGCGGCGCCGGCCAGAGCTCCACCGGTTTGTCTTCGCCCTCGGGATCCGCCATGTCGGCGAGACGACGGCCAAGCTCTTCGCCCGCCACTACGGCAGCTGGGACGCGTTTGCCCAGGCGATGCGCCGGGCCGCGGAGGATGCGGAGGCGCGAGATGAGCTTCTGGGCATCGACGGGGTGGGGGAGACGCTCGCCCAGGCGGTGATCGCGTTCTTCCAGGATGCGCACAACCGGGAGGCGCTCGCCCATCTCCTCGAGGAGGTGACGCCGGATGACGCGTCCGCACCCGCCGAGGCTGCGAGCCCCGTGGCGGGGAAGACGGTCGTGTTCACCGGCAAGCTCGAGCGGATGAGCCGGGACGAGGCCAAGGCCCGGGCGGAGGCGTTGGGGGCCAAGGTCTCGGGCTCGGTCTCGGCCAAGACCGACATCCTGGTGGCGGGCCCCGGCGCGGGCTCCAAGCTCAAAAAGGCCGAGGAGCTCGGCATCGAGACGCTGACGGAGGAGGCTTGGCTCAGCCTCGTCGGGTCCGGCGCGTGAGAACGGCGGCGCCCCCGCGCGCGGACCGCGGCCCCGCCCACCCGGTCCGGCGCCGGGAGCGGACCGGACGTCTCGGCGCCCCATCGGCCGCGGTCCGCGCGCGGGGCTCCCGTCATGCGGCGCGTCCGGTGGCCGATGGGGGGGGCTCACCTCCGGTCCGCCGCGCGGCCGGCCCGGGTGGGCGGGGCCGCCGGACGCGCCGCGGCGCCGCGGGTTTCAGCCAGTGACTGTCACCGCGAGCTGCCATTGCGGCGCCGTGCGCCTCGGCTTTCCGCGCCTTGCGCTCGAGACGGTGCGGCGCTGCACGTGCTCCTATTGCCGGCGGCGGGGCGCCATCGCGATCTCCGTGCCCGTGGAGGATCTCGAGGTGCTCGCCGGGGACACGCTCACGCTCTACCAGTTCGGCACCCACAGCGCGGAGCACTATTTCTGCGCTCGATGCGGGATTTACACCCATCATCGGCGGCGCTCGAACCCTGGCGAGTATGGCGTCAATCTCGGCTGCGTCGACGGGCTCGACGCCGACACGCTCACCGCCCTCGCCGTGCCCTGGGCCGATGGGGTCAACCACCCCGCCGACCGCTGAGCGCGGCCCGACGGCGCGCAATGGACCGGCCGGAGATCCTCTATCCCCTCTTCGCGGGCGTCGAGACCTTGCCCGGGATCGGGCCAAAGACCGCGGCTCTCTTCGAACGGCTGGGGGCGGGGCAGGTGCGTGAGCTCTTGTTCCTCGCGCCCGAGCGCTTTCTCGACCGGCGCCCGGCAACGGGGCTTCATGGCGCCGAGCCGCGCCAGCTCATCACGCTCGCCGTTCGGATCGGCGCGCATCGCCTCGGCAGCGGGCCGGCGCGGCCCTACCGCGTGGTGGCCGAGGCCGCGGATGGGGCGCTTGAGATCGTGCATTTCAAGACCAACGCGGCCTGGATGGCGTCGCTCTACCCCGAGGGGGCGGAACGGGTCGTCTCGGGCCGGCTCGAGCTCTTCGACGGGCGCTGGCAGATGCCCCATCCGGATCTGGTGCTGAGCCCGGAGGAGGCCGCGGCCCTCCCGCCGCTCGAGCCCGTCTACCCGCTCACCCAGGGTCTCGGCCAGCGCCAGGTGGCGAAGGGCGTCGCGGCCGCTCTCGCCGCTCTGCCGCGGTTGCCCGAATGGCTGGAGCCCGGTTTTCTCGCCGAGCGCGGCTGGGCGGATGTCGCGACCGCGCTCCACCGGCTTCACTGTCCGGAGGGGCCGGTGGCCGACCCCGCGGCCCGGGCCCGTCTCGCCTATGACGAGATCCTGTCGCATCAGCTCGCGCTCCAGCTTGCGCGGGTCCATATGCGCCGTGGCCGGGGCCGGGCGAGCCAGGGCGCCGGCGCGCTCCTCGCCCGGGCGGAGGCGGCCTTCGGGCACGCCCCCACCGGCGCCCAGGCTCGCGCGCGGGACGAGATCCTGGCCGATATGGCGGCGCCCGAGCGGATGATGCGGCTCCTCCAGGGCGATGTGGGCTCGGGGAAAACCTGGGTGGCGGCCATGGCGCTCCTGCGCGCGGTCGAGGCCGGGGGGCAGGGCGCCCTCATGGCGCCGACGGAGATCCTCGCCCGCCAGCACGCCGAAGGGCTCTCCGAGATTGCCGAGGCGACGGGCACCCGGCTCGCGCTCCTCCTCGGGCGGGACAGCGCGTCGGAGCGCCGGGCGGCCCGCGCCGCGGTCGCGGATGGCGGCGCCCAGATCGTGGTCGGCACCCACGCGCTTCTCCAGGGCGATGTCGCTTTCGCCGATCTTCGCCTTGTGGTGATCGACGAGCAGCACCGCTTCGGCGTCCGCCAGCGCATGGAGCTGACGGAGAAAGCGCCCAATGGCGCCGATGTCCTGGTGATGACCGCAACGCCGATCCCCCGCACCCTGGCCCTGGCGGGCTATGGGGATCTCGACATCTCGGTCCTCGACGAGAAGCCGCCGGGGAGGCAGCCGATCGACACTCGGCTCGTGTCCCAGGACCGGTATGGCGAGGTGGTGGCCCGCCTCCGCGCGCAGATCGAGGCCGGCGCGCAGGCCTTTTGGGTGTGCCCGGCGGTGGAGGATCGGGCGGACAGTCCTCTCGTCTCGGCGGAGGGGCGGCACCGGGTGCTTGCGCGGGAGCTCGGGGCCGAGCGGGTGGCGCTCGTCCACGGTCAGCTCCCGGCGGAGGCGAAAGACGCCGCCATGGCGGCTTTCGTCGAGGGGCGCGCCCAGGTCCTCGTGGCGACGACCGTGATCGAGGTGGGCGTGAACGTTCCAGCCGCGACGATCATGGTGGTGGAACAGGCGGACCAATTCGGTCTCGCCCAGCTCCACCAGCTCCGGGGTCGCGTGGGCCGCGGCGCCGACCGGTCCTTCTGCCTGCTCCTCTACGCGCCGGGCATCGGCGACGCGGCCCGCGCCAGGCTCCAGGTGATGCGCGAAACGGAGGACGGCTTTCGAATCGCCGAGGAGGATCTGCGCCTCCGCGGGGCGGGAGACCTCCTCGGCGTCGCGCAATCGGGCCTCCCACAGTTCCGCATCGCCGATCTCGAGCGCGACGGCGGCCTGATGGACCGGGCGCGGGACGAGGCGCGGCTCATCCTCCACCGCGACCCCGATCTCGCGAGCGAGCGGGGCAAGGCCCTGAGACTCCTTCTTTATCTCATGGGACGGGATCGCTCGGTGCGCTTGATGAAGAGTGGGTGAGAGCCGAATGTTCGCATTTGTCCCAAAATGTTCTTGATTTAGTCCGGAATTTATGGTGAACATGTGGGCACAGAGACGGAACATGCCAGCAGAGGAGTCCGAGCCATGACCGCGCTTCGCACCGCCCGCAGCTATCTCTCCGCCGCCCCGCGCGAGGCGCTGGCCGATGCCGCCGGCCTCCTCGCCGTGGCCGCTCTCGTCTTCGCCGGCTTCGTGGTGCCCGGCCTCTTCTGATTTCGCTTCTCGTTTGCCCTGCGGGCGGGGTCGGACCTTCACGCCCCCCAGGGGGACCCGTCACAGTCCCCGACGGGTTCGACCGCACCGCCCGCCACTCCGCCGCCCGGCCGCATCTCGGCCCGGGCGGCTTTTTTGTGCGCCGGAAAGCGTGACCCAATTTGAATGGGGAAATTGCACATTTTTCTTCCAGAGCATGAGCGGATGGGGTAGGGTCTCACTCAAGCGCTGAGAAATGCGAGGTGGCCCCGATGCCGAGACGTCTGATGATCATGGGAGAGACCCTGCGGCTCTCCTCCACTCTTTGGCGCGGGGAGGGCGCGGAGGCCCAGCCCGCGGACGCCGCGCCGGCGCCGGAGCCGCTCCCGGAGACGCCGGAGTTCGAGCCGCTCGGCGATCTGCCCCGGTTCGAGACCATGTTGTTCGACTTCCGCATGGACACGCTGGAGCCCGAGCCCGAGGCGCCGCGCGCGAGCCCGCCGGTGAAGATCTCCATCGTCGAAGCCTTCGTTCTTCGCTTCGGAGGGGGCGAGCTCCGGCCCGAGGCGATCGCGGCGCTCGATCCCGGTCCCGCCGCGGCGCCCGATCCCGGTCCCGCCACGGTTCAGGCGGTGACGCCGGCGGCGACGACGGACCTTGCGGCGGAGGCGGCCGCGCGGCTCGCGGCGCTTCTCGCCCGGGTCGACCCCTCCCAGACGATCGACGCGGCGAGCCTCCCAATGGCCGAGCCGCTGCCGGTGCCGGCGGATTTCACTGGCGCGGGACAGACCATCGTGGTGATCGACGACGGCTACTCGCCCTTCTACGACCAGACGAACACCACGGAGGAGTACGACTTCTTCGGCTTCTTCGAGGACCCGGACGCCTCAGTCGAGAAGCTCGACAGCCACGGCTCCTGGGTTGCGCAAACCGCGCTCGGCGTGGCGCCGGACGCCGACATCATCCATTTCAAGGTGTTCCCGGACGAGGGCGGCTCCGCCTACTTCACCGACATCGAGCAGGCGCTCCAGGCGGTGGTCGAGTACGGCGAAGCCTGGGGCGTGGCGGCGGTCAATCTCTCCCTCGGCTTCGGGAACACCACCGACGAGGTTCTCACCCAGCTATCGGACGAGCTCGCGGCGCTCGACGCCCTCGGCATCGCCTCGGTGGCCGCGGCGGGCAACGACGGCTTCACCTACGACGAGGGCGTGAGCGTTCTCGCCGCAGACCCGAACGTCATCGGCGTCTCGGCCACGACCGAGGCGGGCGATTTCGCCGGCTTCTCCCAGCGGGACGAAGAGCTGACGGACATCTCGGCCCTCGGCGTCGGCGTGCCGGTGGAAACGCTGGACGGGCAGACCGGCGAGGTGGACGGCACGAGCTTTTCGGCGCCGTATGTCTCCGCTTCCATCGCGCTCCTTCAGGAGGCCTCGGAAGAGATCCTGGGCGCCCGGCTCGATCCGGACGCGGCGCTCGAGATCCTGCAGCTCTCTGGCGAGGCGGTGGAGGACGCGCCGGAGGCCGACGGCTACCAGGTGGCCGACGCCGAGGCCGCGCTCCAGTACTTCATCGACAACTCGGACGATTACGCGAACAGCCTCCTCGTCTGACCGCGCGGCTTGGGGATCGCGCCCGAACCGGGTAGGCTCGCGCCAAAATCACAGCGGGAGCCCACCAATGACCGACGCGACCCCCCAGAACCGCCGCTTCGACACGCTGCAAGTGCATGGCGGCAGCCAGCCGGACCCGGCCACCGGTGCCCGTCAGACACCGATCTACCAGAACACGGCCTATGTGTTCCGCGACGCCGATCACGCCGCCAAGCTTTTCAACCTCGAGGAGCTCGGCTTCATCTACAGCCGCATCGGCAACCCGACGGTGCAGGTGCTGCAGGAGCGGGTGGCGCTTCTCGAAGGTGGGGTGGGCGCCGTGGCCTCGGCCTCGGGCCATGCGGCGCAGGTGATGGCGCTCTTCCCGCTGATGAGCCCGGGCGATAACTTCATTGCTTCCACACGGCTTTACGGAGGTTCGATCAACCAGTTCGCGCACGCCTTCAAGCATTTTGGCTGGGAGGTCCGCTTCGTCGACACCGAGGATCACGCCGCGGTCCGCGCGGCCATCAACGAGCGGACCAAGGCGCTCTTCTGCGAGTCGATCGCGAACCCGGGCGGCTACATCTCAGACCTCAAGGCCCTCGCCGGCCTCGCCACGGAGGCTGGGCTGCCTCTCATCGTCGACAACACCTCGGCCACCCCGTATCTCTGCCGGCCCTTCGAGCATGGCGCCCACATCGTCGTGCACTCGACCACGAAGTATCTCTGCGGCAACGCCACGGCGATGGGCGGCATGGTGGTGGACAGCGGCACCTTCGACTGGGCGGCCTCCGGCAAGTACCCCGCGCTGACGACCCCGTGCGAGGCCTATCACGGGCTCAACTTCCACGCGGCGCTCGGCAATATGGCCTACACTTTCTTCTCGATCGCGATCACGCTCCGCGATCTCGGGATGTGCCAGGCGCCGCTCAACGCGTTCCAGACGCTGCTCGGGATCGAGACGCTCTCGCTCCGGATGGACAAGCACTGCGCCAACGCCCGCGCGGTGGCGGAGTTTCTTGAGGGGCATTCGGCGGTCGAGTATGTCTCCTATGCCGGGCTACCGAGCTCGCCTTACTACCCGCGGCTCGCGGAGTATTGCCCCAAGGGCGCGTCGGCCATCTTCACCTTCGGCGTGAAGGGCGGCTACGAGGCCTGCGTGAAGCTCGTAGATGCGGTCGAGCTCTTCTCCCACCTCGCCAATCTGGGGGACGCGCGCTCGCTCATCATCCACTCCGCCTCCACCACCCACCGTCAGCTCACGGACGCCCAGCGGGCCGCGGCGGGCGCGAGCCCCGAGGTGGTGCGCCTCTCGATCGGCATCGAGGACTCGGCGGACCTCATCGCCGATCTCGACCAGGCGCTGGCCAAGGCCACGGCGGGCAGCGTTGCCGCCTAGCCGCGCCGCCGGCGCCGCCGGCCGCCCTCCTCCTCGGTCGCTTCGAAGCGGGTGTCGGGGAGGGTGACGGCCGCCGCGAGATTGGGGTAGGGCGCGCTCTCGTGGGGCACGCGCATGGCGTCGACGAAGTGCTCTTGGAAGCGCGGCTCCACGGCCGTCTCGACCTTCTCCACCTGGCGCACGACCTCGGCGATGCGCGCGCGCTCCCCCCAGTTGAGGAGCGCGATGCGGGCGCCGGTGCCGGCCGCGTTTCCGGCGGAGGTCACCTTCTCCAGCGGACAGTCCGGGATCATGCCGAGCACCATGGCGTGTTTGGGCGAGATGTGCGCGCCGAACGCGCCGGCCAGCACCACGCGCTCCACGGTCTCCACGCCCAAGCGGTCCATGAGGAGCCGCGCGCCGGCGTAGAGCGCGCCCTTCGCGAAGAGGATGTTCTGGATATCGCCCTGGGTCACGGCAATCCGCCGCTCCGGGCTCTCCCAAAGGACGTAGGACCAGGTGCGCCCCTCGGGCACCACCACATCGCCGAGGGCGGAGGCCGGGCCGATGATCCCCCGCTTGTCGAGAACGCCGGCCATGCGCATCTCGGCCAACGCCTCGATGATGCCCGAGCCGCAGATGCCGGTGACCCCGTCGGCGCCGACGGCCTCGGCAAAGCCCGGAGCGTCCGACCAGAGATCGCAGCCGATCACCTTCACCCGCGCCTGTCGGGTCTCGGGGTCGACGCGCACCCGCTCGATGGCGCCGGGGGCCGCCCGCTGGCCGGAGGAGACCTGCGCGCCTTCGAACGCCGGCCCGGTGGGGGAGGAGCAGGCGAGAACGCCCGCCCGGTTGCCGAGGAAGATCTCCGCGTTCGTGCCCACGTCGATGATGAGGGTGAGGTCGTCCTGGGCCTCCGGCGCCTCGGCGAGGGCGACGGCCGCCGCGTCCGCGCCCACATGCCCCGCGATGCAGGGCAGTACATGGACCCGGGCCTCCGGATGCAGCGTGAGGCCGAGCTCGGCCGCCGTCGCATCGACCGAGGCGGAGGTGGCGAGCGCGAACGGCGCCCAGCCGAGCTCCACCGGGTCGATCCCGAGGAGGAGGTGGTGCATCACCGGGTTGCCGACGAAGACGCCCTCCACCACCGCCTCCCGCGCGACGCCCGCCTCCTCACAGAGGGCACCGGCCAGCCGGTCGAGCGCCTCGCGGACCGCGTGGGTCATCTCCGCCGCACCGCCTGGGTTGAGCTGCGCGTAGGAGACCCGGCTCATCAGGTCCTCGCCGAAGCGGATCTGCGGGTTCAT
>CAYXPI010000107.1:0-12321 GCA_964467005.1 uncultured Limibaculum sp.
GGTGCCCCGCTCGCAGAGGAGGATGCGCGCGTTCCCGGTGGAGGCGATCTTGGCCGCCACATGGGGCATGTCCCAGGGCGCGAGGAACTGGCCCTTCTTCACGTTGATCGCCCGCCCCGTCGCCCCCGCGGCCAGGAGAAGATCCGTCTGCCGGCAGAGAAAGGCCGGGATCTGCAACACATCCGCCACCTCGGCCACCGGCGCGCACTGCTCGGGCAGATGCACATCCGTGAGCACCGGGCAGCCGACCGTGCGCTTCACCGCCGCCAGCGCCTCCAGCCCGCCCTCGAGGCCGAGGCCCCGCTGGCCCGAAATCGAGGTGCGGTTCGCCTTGTCGTAGCTTGCCTTGAAGATGAGGCCGATGCCGAGGGCCGCACAGGTCTCCGCCAGCCGACCCGCGATCTCGAGGCTGTGCTCCACCCCCTCCGCCTGGCAGGGGCCCGCGATGAGGGCGAGGGGCCGGTCGTTGCCGAGGGTCACCGGGCCGATCTCCACGGGCACAGGCGGCATTGGCTCGGCTCCTCCGCTGCGCCGCGTCACGCGACGTCCGGGGAGGCTTAGCCCGGGCACGGGAGGATCGCAATCGCCCCGGGCTGGACAGAGCGCCCCCCGCGGCGCATATGCGTCACATGTTGTCTCATCTCCTCAAGCTCTTCGAAAACCCCGAGGCCGACGTCGTGATCACCCCCGAGGACTGCCGAGAGGCGGTCGCGGCCGTGCTCGTCCACGCCGCCCGAGCCGACGACGACTACAGCGACAGCGAGCGCGACCACATCTCCCGGGTCCTCGCCCAGCGCTATGGCCTCGGTCCGGAGGCGGCCGAGGCCCTGCGCGGTGTGGGCGAGGAGGCCGAGGCCGCGGCGACGGACCTCGTGCGCTTCACCCGCGCGATCAAGCGCGCCGTGGCCCATGAGGACCGGGTGGCGGTGATCGAGGCCGTGTGGGAGATCGCCTATGCCGACGGGGAGCGAGACGACGCCGAGAGCGCGCTGGTGCGCAAGCTCGCGGGCCTCCTCTACGTGCCGGACCCGGAGGCGGGCGCCGCGCGCAAGCGGGTGGCGGCCCGGCACGGCGCGGCCTGAGGCTCAACCCACCCCGGCATAGCCGCGATACCAGGCGACGAAGCGGGCGAGGCCGTCGCGGAGCGGCGTCGCCGGCTGAAACCCGACAGCGGCCCGGAGGGCGGAGACATCCGCCCAGGTCGCGTCCACATCCCCCGGCTGGGCGGGCGCGTCCTCCCGGATCGCCCGCCGGCCCGTCAGCTCCTCGAGATGGGCGACGAGGTCGAGCACCCGCTCGCTCCGGTCGTTCCCGATGTTGAAGACCCGGTGCGGCGCCCAGGAGGCGGCGGGGCTCGGCGCGTCGCGGTCGAAGCCCGGGTCGGGCGCCGGCGGGGTGGGCAGGAGCCGCAGCACCCCCTCCACGATGTCGTCGATATAGGTGAAGTCCCGCCGGTTGTGCCCGCCGTTGAAGAGCCGGATGGGCGTGCCGCGATAGAGCGCCTCGGTGAAGAGGTAGACCGCCATGTCCGGCCGCCCCCAGGGCCCGTAGACGGTGAAGAACCGGAGCCCCGTGGCCGGCAGCGCGTAGAGATGGCTGTAGGCGTGGGCCATGAGCTCGTTGGCCTTCTTGGTGGCCGCGTAGAGGCTCACAGGATGGTCCACCCCGTCCTCCACCCGGAAGGGCAGACGCGTGTTGCCGCCATAAACCGAGCTCGAGGAGGCGTAGACGAGGTGCTGGGCCTCCACCGCGCGGCAGCCCTCGAGGAGGGCGAGGAAGCCGGTGAGGTTCGCCTCCGCATAAGCCTCCGGGTGGGTGAGGGAGTGGCGCACCCCCGCCTGTGCCGCCATGTGCAGCACGTGGCTCGGCCGGGTCTCGCGGAAAAGGGCGGCCAGCGCGGCGCGGTCGGCGATGTCCGTCTCGGCGAAGGCGAAGCCCGGGCGCCCCGTGAGCCGGGCGAGGCGGGCGCGCTTGAGGCCGGGGTCGTAATAGGCGTTGAGGTTGTCGAGGCCGAGCACGGGCAGGCCCGCGGCCAAGAGCCGGTCCGCCAGATGAAAGCCGATGAACCCCGCCGCCCCGGTGACGAGCACCGGCCGGTCACGCGGCAGTCCCGCGGCCCAGTCCATGGCCTCAGACGAAGGCGAAGAGCATGAAGAGGCCGAGAAGCGCCGTCATCCAGAGCGCCATGTAGCCGGACGGCCGGGTTCGGGCGAGCGCGCTGTCCGGCCCGTGGGTGCGGTAGAGGCCAGCGACGAAGCGCGAGACGGCCTCGAGCCCCTTCTCCGCCGTGCGGGTCGAGGCCGCCACCCATTTGTCGAGCGCGACGCGGGCCACCGCCGCCCCGAGGCTCCGCCACAGCCAGTCGACATCGAGGAGCGCGCCCTCCTTCGGGGCCAGCCGCTCGCGCAGGAGGACGAAGCCGAGCCCCGCCACGATGGCGAGCTGGAGCTGGGTGGCGAGGGTGGCCAGCGTGTAGGGCGCATAGTCGCCGCCGCCCGGCGTGAGCGCGTAGAGAAGCGGGTAGCCCGGGCCGAGCGCGAGGCAGAGGACGGCAAGCGCGATCATCGCGGCTTGCATGGGCCGGGGCGGGTCCGCCGGCACCCGCTCCCACGGCGCCTCGCGCGGGCGGAGAAAGGCGTAGTAGGGCACCTTCACTCCGGCGTTGAACACCACGCCCGCCGAGGCCGCGGTGAGCGCGAGCCAGCCCCACATCTCGCCAGAGCCGCCGACGCCCGAGGAGAGGAGCGCCTTCGACGCGAAGCCCGCCGTGAGGGGGAGCGCCAGCGCCGTCGCCGCCGCGACGAGGCAGCAGACGAAGGTGACCGGCATGGCCCGGGCGAGGCCGCCGAGCTCGTCCGCCCGGGTCTTGCCCGTGCGGTAGAGGATGGCGCCGAGGCACATGAAGAGGAGCGCCTTGTAGGTGATGTGCACGAAGGCCTGCGCCGCCGCCCCGTCGAGCGCCTTGGCGGTGCCGGCCCCCACGGCCACCAGCATGATCCCGACCTGGTTGACGATCGCATAGGCGAGCACCCGGCGGAGATCCATCTCCCGCAGCGCGTAGACGAAGCCGTAGACGATCATCGCGATGCCGATGGGGACCAGCACCTCTTCGCCGGGGAAGCCGCGGATGAGAACATAGACCGAGGTTTTGGTGGTGAAGGCCGAGAGAAAGACGGCCCCCGCCCAGGAGGCGCGGGGGTACGCGTCCGCCACCCAGGGCCAGAGGGGCGGCGCGCCGGCGTTGATGAGGAAGGCGGCGAGGATCGCCCAGGTGGCGGGCGAGGTCGCCTCGAGCGCCGTGAAGCTCGCATCGCCCGTGGCGCCGATCTGCCCCGCGGCCCCCGCCATCAGGAGGACGCCGCCCAGGAAGTGGATCACGATGTAGCGGAGGCCCGCGCCCTGGGCGCCGGCTCCGGCGGCCCAGATCACCAGGGTGGAGGCGATGGCCATCACCTCCCAGTAGACGAAGAGGGTGAGGAGATCCCCCGCCGTCACCGCCCCCACCGCGGCCCCGGCATAGACGAGCGCCGCCGCCTGCTCGAGGAGGTTTTTCGAGGGCAGCATGAAGAGCGCCGCCGCCCCCGCCGCGAGGCAGAAGATCGTGCCGAAAAGGAGCGCCAAGGCGTCGATCCGCACCGGCGTGAGCTCGATCCCCAGATAGGTGGTGGAGGTGGTGAAGACCGCCTCCCCACCGGGCGCCAGGAGCCAGAGATAGGCGAGCGCGAGGACCGGGCCGCCGAGGAGGGCGATGGGCCGCGTATCGGCCCGCATGAGCGGCAGCACGAGCCCCGCGGAGATGATGAGGATGCCCGGAGAGATCGCGAAGGCGTCAGTCATCGTCGTATCTCCGGGCGCGCGGCAGGAGCGCCTCCGACAGCCGGGCGAGGCCCACGGCCGCGAGCGCCACCCCGCCGCCCAGAAGGAGGCCGAAGCCCGCCCAGCCGTCGAACCCGAAATAGGGATGCCCCTCCCCCGCCAGGGCCAGGAGAAACAGGAGGCCGAGCGCCAAGGCCCCGCGGTTGACAAGCCAACGGTCCGACGGCGGGGTCATTGCGGGGCCTCCAGGCGGGCGGTCTCGGGCGTCAGATGGGCGGCGGCGTCCGTCGCCACCGTCTCGGCCAGGCCGAAGATGATGTCCGGGTAGAAGAAGAGGACGAGCGCGCCCGTCGCCGTGAGGGAGAGGGCGGCGACCGAGGGCAGCGGCCCCTCCCCATGTGCGGGGTGCCCCGGCGTGGCGGGCGGGGGCGGGCGGAAGAACGCGCGGTAGACGATGGGCAGGAAGTAGCAGGCGTTGAGCACCGTGGAGAGCACGATGACGCCGGCGGCGAAGTAGTGGTCCGCGCTCACCTGCCCGTCGAGCATGAACCATTTCGAGAGGAAGGTGGCCGTGGGCGGCACCCCGATCATGGCGAGCGCGCCGATCCCGAAGGCCGCCATCGTGACCGGCATCCGCCGCCCCACCCCGTCGAGTTGGGAGATGTGGGTGAGGTGCCCGGCCGTGTAGATCGAGCCGGCGGCGAAGAAGAGCGTGATCTTCGAGACCGCATGGGCCGCGATGTGGAGCGTGGCGCCGAGGATCGCCGCCGGCGTCGCCACCGCCGCGGCCATCACCACATAGGAAAGTTGCGAGACGGTGGAGTAGGCCAGCCGTTTCTTAAGGTTGTCGTGGGTGAGCGCGATGAACGAGGCCGCGACGATCGTGAAGCCCGCGACATAGACCACCCAGTCCGACGCCCCCGTCTCGGCCAGATAGCCGAGCCCGAAGATGTAGACGATCACCTTCACCACCGTGAAGACGCCGGCCTTCACGACCGCGACCGCGTGGAGGAGCGCCGAGACCGGCGTGGGTGCCACCATCGCGGCGGGCAGCCACACATGAATGGGCATCACCGCCGCCTTGCCGATCCCGAAGATGTAGAGCCCCATGAGGAGCGCCGCGCCCGTCGCCGAGAGCCCGCTGGCCGCGAGCACCCCGCCATCCGTGAAGTCCGCCGTGCCGCCCAGCACGAAGGTGATCACGATCGCCGGCAGCAGGAGCCCCATGGAGGTGGCCAGCAGCAGCACGAGATAGATGCGCGCGTTGATCTCCGCGTCGCGGTTCGCCTTGTGCGCCACCAGCGGGTAGGTGGAGATCGTGAGGATCTCGTAGAAAAGGAACAGCGTGAAGAGGTTGGCCGAGAAGGCAACGCCCATGGCCGAGGCGAGCGCGATGGCGAAGCAGATGTAGAAGGGGGTCTGCCGCGGTTCGTTGTTCCCGCGCATATAGCCGATGGAGTAGACCGAGTTCACGATCCAGAGCGTGGCCGCGACCGTGGCGAAGAGCATGCCCAAGGGCTCGACCGCGAGGGCGAACTCGATGCCGCCGATCACCTCGAAGCCCGGCGCCTCGGGCCGCTCGCCGCGCAGAACCCGCGCCAGGAGATGCGCGACGGTGCCGAACAGGGCGATGGCGGCCACCAGCGTGACCGCCTCGCGCAGATTGGGCCGCGCCCCCGCCGCCCAGATGCCGAAGGCGCCGAGCGTGGGGATGGCGAGGCTGAGCCAGAGGAGCGTCTCACTCGACATAGCCGACCCCCCCGAGAAGGATCTCGGCCGCCCGCGCCGGAACGCCCGCGGAGATCTCCGTCTGCAGCCCGAAATAGAGCGTGGCGGCCGCAAGCACCCAGGTGACGGCCAGAAGCTCGGCCGCCGGACGCCGCGGGACGGCAGCCGCGCCCTGGGGCGCGCGGAACCAGGCGATCTCCACCACCCGGCCGACATAGAAGACCGCGATGAGCGAGGCCACGACGATCGCCGCCACCAGCCACCACATCTCGGCCTCGGCCGCGCCCTGGATCAGATACCACTTGGAGACGAACCCCGCGGTCCCCGGCACGCCGATGAGCCCGAGACCCGCCACCACGAAGGCCCCCATGGTGAGCGGCATGGTGCGCCCGATGCCCGCCATGTCGTCGATCTTGGTGATCCCGGTGGAGAAGACCACGCAGGCCACGGCGAGGAAGAGACAGGCCTTGATCACCGCGTGGTTGAACAGATGGCTGATGCCGCCGGTCAGTCCCGCCTCGTTGAGGAGCGACACGCCGAGGATGATGTAGCCGATCTGCGCCACCGAGGAGTAGGCGAGCATCCGCTTCACATTCGCCTGGAACACGGCCACGATGGACGGCCCGATCATCGCGATCGAGGCGAGGAGGAGGATGATCGTGAGGTCGATCGCGAGGGTGTCGCCGTTCGCGAGCTCGACCCCGTAGACCGAGTAGACGAAGCGCACGGCAATGTAGACTGCCACCTTGGTGGCCGTTGAGGCAAGGAAGGCGGTCGCGATCGAGGGCGCGAAGGCGTAGGCGTTGGGCAGCCAGAGATGCAGCGGGAAGAGCGCGAGCTTGAGCCCGATGCCGACGGCGATGAAGGAGAGGGCGGCGAGCGCGGCCCGGCTCTCCTGCACGGGCTCGAGCCGCCCGGCCATGTCCACAAGGTTGAGCGTGCCGGTGAGGGTGAAGAGGATCCCGACGCCGAGGACGTAGAAGGTGGCGCCGATCGTGCCGATCACCAGATACTGGTAGGCCGCCACGAGCGCGCGCCGATCCGTCCCCATCGCGATCAGCGCGTAGGTGGCGAGCGACGAAATCTCCATGAAGACGAAGATGTTGAACGCGTCGCCCGTGATCGCCATGCCCTGGAGGCCGCAAAAGCACATGAGCAGCATGGCGTAGTAATAGCCGTGCAGGCGCCTCGGGATCTCCTGGCGGGTGGAGCGGGGGGCCGCCAGGGTGACGAGCAGCATCATGAGCCCGACGAGCACGAGAAGGAAGGCGTTGGCCTCGTCGACCCGGTACTCGATCCCGAACGGCGGGGCCCATCCCCCCATGGCGTAGGAGATCGGTCCCTCCGCCAGCACCCGGTGGAGAAGCAGGCCCGAGACCACCGCGCTCGCCACCGCGACGAGAAGCGTGATGGCGAAGGCCACCGTGCTCTGCCGGAAGAACGCGACCGCGACCGCCCCCATCATGGGGAGCACGACCTGGAGCGCGGGAAGCTGGTCGACGAGCCCGCTCATTCGGTCTTGTCTTCCCGGTCGACGCGCTCGATCACCTCGTCCTCCTCGATCGACCCATAGGCCTCGTTGATCCGCACGATGAGCGCGAGGCCCATGGCGAGGGTCGCGACGCCGACGACGATTGCCGTGAGGATGAGCACATGGGGCAGGGGATTGGCGTAGGTCTCGAAGCCCTCTGCCGTGATCGGCGGCGTACCGCCCAAGATCTTACCGGGCGAGAGATAGAGGAGATACACCGAGGTCTGGAACAGCGCCATGCCGATCAGCGTCTTGATCATGTTCGACTTGGCGACGACGATGTAAAGCCCGCCCACCATCAGCACGATCACGGCCCAATAATTGTAGTGCTCGGCGATCGCGTTGAGCAGCGGGCGATCCGGCAGGAGATCGGTCATGGCCGGCCCCGAAGCGCGAAGGCGTAGAAGATCGCGAGCATGGCCCCCGCCACGGTGACGAGCACGCCGAGCTCCACGATGAAGACGCCCCAGTACTGACCGTCCACCGGGTTCGGAAGCAGGGGGTCGTAGTCGAGGAAGTTCTCCCCCGCCATCATCGAGACGACGCCCGTGCCCGCGAAGATAAGGACGCCGAGGGGCACCATCGCCTCCACCACCGCGACCGGCACCACACGGATCGCCTCGGTGATGCCGAACACGATGGCGTAGATGATGACCGCCGCCGCCACGATCACGCCGGCCTGAAAGCCGCCTCCCGGGCTGTAATGGCCGTGAAACTGCACATAGACGCCGAACATCACGATGAACGGGATCAGCATCTTGGCGGCGATGCGGAGGATCACGTCGAGGCGCATCTCACTCCTCCCGCCCGGGCTTCGGCCGCTGGAGCAGCATCATCACGCCGATCGCGGCGACGAACACCACGAAGACCTCGCCGAGCGTGTCGAAGCCGCGATAGGTGGCGAGAACCGCGGTGACGACATTGGGGATCGCGGTCTCCTCATAGGTCCGGTCGATGTAGTCCTGCCCCACATGCGTGTTGACCGGCGTGTCCGCGAGGCCGAAGCCCGGCAGGCCCCAGGTGCCCCAGACGAGGATGACGCCCGTGCCCACCGCCACCACCAGCGGCAGGATCGAGGAGAAGCGCGCCGGCGCCTCCTCCGTCTTGGTGAGGTAGAGCGCGCTGAGAAGGAGCACGGTCGACACGCCCGCGCCCACCGCCGCCTCGGTGAGGGCCACGTCCACCGCGTCGAGCACGAGCATGACCGAGGCCATCAGGAAGCTGTAGGCGGAGAAGAGAACCACCACCGCGAAGAGGTTCCGCACCCGCACGATCGCCACGGTGACCACGGCGATGAGCGTGAGGAGCACCATGTTGATCAGGAGTTCGATGGCGTGCCCTCCTCCGCCTTGGGCAGGGGCGCCTCGGGGCTCTCCACGGTCTCCGAGATGAGGGGCGCCTCCACCCGCGCGTCGAGCTCGGGGAAGAGCCGCTTGAGATCGGTCTCGCGGATCTCGCCGTCCTCGCCCATCAGCTGGGGACGCGCGCCGTCGTGCAAGGCCGCCCGGGCGAGCGCATGGGTGGAGATGGGGCCGGACAGGAAGATGAGCGCGAAGATGAAGATGAGCTTCACCGCCACGAGCGTGGGGCCCGCCTGGATCAGCATCCCCACGAGGAGAAGGCCGAGGCCCAGCGTGTCCGCCACCGAGACGGCGTGCATCCGCGTGAAGAGGTCGGGCATCCGGTTGAGCCCGATGGCCCCCACCAGGAAGAACCCGGCCCCCGCGATGAGAAACACCGCGCTCACGAGATCGGCGAGAAAGCCGAGCACCCCCATCAGCCCGGCCCCTCGTCGGCGCCGTGCCTGCCCGGGCCGCCCTGCCCGTCGTGCCCCAACGCGCCGTAGCGGAAGAACTTCAGCACCGCGAGCATCGCGATGACGTTGAGGAGCGCGTAGGTGATCGCGATGTCGAGAAACTCGGGCCGCCCGGTCAGGAACCCGAAGAGCGCGAGGAGGAGGATCGCCGCGTTGCCGATGGAGTTGGCCGCCAGCAGCCGGTCGAACGGGGTTGGCCCCAGCACGCAGCGCGCCACCGCGAGGCCGAGGGCCGCGAGCACCCCGAGGATCGCCGCGGTGAACATCAGGGCGATCCGGGGAGCGCCGGCGCCCCGCCTTCCATGCGCCGGACACGGTCGTTCATCGGGTCTGCCGCGAAGCCGGCCGCGTTCTCCGCGGTGAGCGCGTGCACCCAGATGCAGTTGCTGCGCTCGCTCACTTCCACCGCGATGGTGCCGGGTGTAAGGGTGATGGAGTTGGCATAGGTGACGAGGCCGACGGCGCTGTGCGGCCCGGCGTCCACCCGCACCATCTGGGGCGAGATCGGCAGTTTGGGGTCGACGATGATCCGCGTGACGTTGAGCGCCGAGAGCACGACCTGTCCGAGGAGCCAGATCCAGTATTTGAAGGCGCGGGGCAGGAGCTCGAGCGGGAAGCCCTCGCCATCCGTCACCCGCTTCGAGACGCTGAGGAGCGTGACGAGCACCGCCGCGCCCGCGCCCGAGATCACGAGCCACGCCTTGTAGTTGCCCGAGAGGAGGAGCCAGAACACGAACAGCAGGATGCCCAGAAGGAGGAAGCGGATCATCGGTCTCTCGGCCCTGCGCGTCGACTTCGTAGCGTTCCCGTGCTTTAGCATACCGCCGGGCGGGCGCAAGGACGATCGGGGCCGGGATGGCGGACGGACAGGCACGGACGGAGGCCCTGGCGACGGCGGCGGCGGCGCTCGCGGCCTGCCGGATCTGCGCCGAGCGCTTTGCCGAGACCGCGACGGCGCATGGCCCGCGCCCGATCTTCCAGGGCAGCCCGCGCGCGCGCATCCTCGTCGCGAGCCAGGCCCCGGGGGCGCGCGCCCACGCCTCCGGCCTTCCGTTCGACGACCCCTCCGGCGACCGCCTCCGCGCCTGGATGGGCGTGGGCCGCCCGGAGTTCTACGACCCCGAGCGCGTTGCGATCCTGCCGATGGCCCACTGCTTTCCCGGCTATTCGGAAACGGGCGGTGATCTGCCGCCGCCCAGGATCTGCGCCGAGACCTGGCGGGCGCGGATGCTGGCGCTCCTGTCCGGGGTGGAGCTCACCCTCTCCATCGGCATCTATTCCCAGGCTTGGCATCTGGGGACCGCGCGGGCGCGCACGCTCACCGAGACCGTGCGGGGCTGGCGCGGCCATCTCAACCGGGGGATCCTGCCCATGCCGCATCCGAGCTGGCGCAACAACGCGTGGCTCGCCAAGAACCCCTGGTTCGCGGAGGAGGTGGTGCCCTGGCTCCAGGCCGCGGTGCGGGCGCGGCTGTGAGGCGGGCCTGGGCCGGGCTCGGCGCGCTCCTCCTGGGGGCCTGCACGGCGGGGGGGCCTGCGGCACTGCCGGAGGGACGGGCGCCGGAGACGCGCCTCGCGGCCCACGAGGCGGGGCCCGAGGCAGGACCCGAGGCAGGACCCGAGGCGCCGCGCGCCGTCATCCTCGCCGCCCACGGCTTCGGCGACCACGGGGCCGGCACCTTCGCCGCCGCCGCCGAGGCCTGGGCCGCCCGCGGCATCGCCACCCGGGCGCCGGACCAGCGGGGCTTCGGCCGCAACCCCTCCCGCGGCGTCTGGCCGGGGGCCGACCGTCTGGTGGCCGATCTCCGGGCCGAAGCCACCGCGCTCCGCGCCCGCCACCCCTGCACGCCGCTCGTCCTGCTCGGCCATTCCATGGGCGGGGGCGTGGCGCTGGCCGCCGCCGCCGGCCTTGAGATCGACGGGCTGGTGCTCGCCGCGCCGGCCATCTGGGGCGGGGACGCGCTCAACCCCCTCCACCGCTCCGCCGCCTGGATCGCCGCCTGGATCGCGCCGGAGCGCCGCTTCACCGGGGAGGGGTTCGTGCGCATCCAGCCCTCGGACAACATCCCGATGCTCCGCGCCCTCGCGCGCGATCCGCTGCGGGTCGGCCCGCCCTCGGCGCGGGAGCTCCTGGGCCTCGTCCGCGTAACCGACCGGGCGGCCGCCGCTGCCGAGAATGTGACCGCGCCCGCCCTTCTCCTCCTCGGCGCCCGGGACGAGATCGTGCCCAACCGCGCGGTGGAGCGGGTCTTCGCCCGTCTGGCGGGCCCGCGGGAGACCAAGCTCTACGCCGAGGGCTGGCACATGCTCTTCCGCGATCTCCAGGCGGCGCGGGTGTGGCGTGAGGTGGCGGACTGGACGCTGGCCCGGCCCGCGCCCCGGGGCTGCGCGACCCGGCCGGGCGTGCTAGCGTCCGTGCAAAACTGAGGAGGCGAAGATGGGCAGGCGAAGTCGGGCGCTCGCGGCCGCCGTTGCGGCGGGCCTCAGCGGCGCGGCATGGGCTGAGGTGCCGGCGGAGATCGGGCCGGACAGCTGGCAGGGCGCGGGCGCGCTTCTGGCCGGCGTCGAGCGGGTGGTGCCGCTCACGAGCCGCCGCGGCGAGGTGGAGGTGGGCGGCGAAGCGGCCGAGAGCCGGCTCCGCCTCTCCCTCGTGGTCGTCGATCTCGGGCCGCTGGTGGGGCTCGGGCCGCGCCAGGCGCTGCATCTCGCGGCCTTCCAGGAGGTGGAAGGGGCGGGTGTCGTCTGGGCCCTCGTCCCCATCGCCGAGGTGGTGAGTTTCGCCGGCGCCGCCCGGCTCCAGCCCGGGATCTTCGAGATCGACGCCGACGCCCTCGCCGGACCGGACCGACCGGGCTGCGAGATCGACCGCGCGGTCTTCCGCATCGACGCGCGCACCCTTATCGAGCGGGCCGAGCGCGCCCAGGGCCTCGTGCCGGGGCGCGGCGTGCGCCTCCGCGCCCCCGTCGAGATCGTGCGCCGGAGCGTGCGCTGCCGTTCTCCCTGACGCTTGCGGGCCCCGGGCCGAGCCGCTAAGGGGCTCCAACCCCAGAGCCGGAGCCCGCCGATGTCGCACCCCAAGAAAGTCGTCCTCGCCTATTCCGGCGGCCTCGACACCTCGATCATCCTCAAATGGCTGATGGTGGAGAAGGGCTGCGAGGTCGTGACCTTCACGGCCGATCTCGGCCAGGGAGAGGAACTCGCGCCCGCCCGCGCCACGGCCGAGACGATGGGCGCGTCGGCGATCTACATCGAGGATCTGCGCGAAGAGTTCGTGCGGAATTTCTGCATGCCGATGTTTCGGATGAACGCGCTCTATGAAGGGCAGTATCTCCTCGGCACCTCGATCGCCCGGCCCCTCATCTCCCAGCGCCTGGTGGAGATCGCCCGCGCCGAGGGGGCCGACGCGATCGCCCATGGCGCGACCGGCAAGG